>CAZVHY010000415.1:0-2295 GCA_964627115.1 uncultured Solibacteraceae bacterium
GTCGTCGCCGATCGTCAGGGACTCGTGCCAGCCGTGATTCCCGATCTGGTCCTCGACCCAGGCGCGTCGAGGACGGTGATACTCGTGCTCCGCGTTCCCGGCATCAGCGAGGTCGTCTCGGTCGGCGCCGATCAGGCTCCGCCAGAGGCCGCGCCATCGAGGATCGAGGTGGCGCCCACCATCGTGCAGAACGTCGCAGGTGCCGGCGAGAACATCTACCGCGTGCTGCAGACATTGCCGGGCGTCGGTGCAGTCAACGATTTCGACAGCCGCCTGACCGTGCGTGGCGGCGGCCCGGATCAGAACCTCACGGTGATGGACGGCGTCGAGATTCACAATCCGTATCGCCTCTTCGGCCTGACGAGCGCGTTCAATCCCGAAACGGTCTCGAACTTCGAGCTCATCACCGGCGGCTTCAGCGCGAAGTACGGCGATCGCCTCTCGTCGATCCTCGTCGTGGAGAATCGTCCAGGGAGTCCGGCCACCGCCTTCGGTGCAACGGCATCTGTCGCCTTGACCGACGGCAATCTGATTGCCGAAGGCCGCCTGCCCGGTATGAACGACAGCTCCTGGCTCGTCACCGGCCGCCGCACGTACTACGACCTGGTGGCCGAGCGCATCGTCGATGCCGACCTGCCGTCGTTCGCCGACCTGCAGGCGCGTGCCGACATCCAGGTGCGGCCCGGTCACAAGCTGACGTTCTTCGGCCTGAACAGCCGCGAGAGTACCGACGCGCGCTTCGAGGACGATGACGACGGTGGCGAATACGTCGACATCCTCACGTCGACGCAGAACGATCTCGGGGCGCTGACGTACGCGGCAACACTCGGCACGCGGGCGTTCAGCAGGACGACGGCGTCGTGGTACCGGAATCGCGAGCTCATCGACTTTGCCGGCGATCTCCGGCCGGGCGCACGCCGATCGAACAGCCGCGAGGCCGACAGCGCCCCGCTGGCGCAGATTGTCTTCACGCGTCAGCTGTCGATTCAGGACGTGGCGCTGCGGCAGGAGTTCGGCATCAACCTCGGGGCCTCGCATCTCCTCGAAGCCGGATTCGAGACGCACGGCCTCGACACGACGTGGCGCTGGCTCATCACGGGTGAGCGCAACTTCGACGCGTCGAACGGATCGAGCGCCCAGGGCGGCGCCGGCATCCCGTCCCTGCTCGACTCCGAACGTGGCAGCCGCCGGACCGGGGCGTGGTTGACGGACCGCTGGACGGCCTCGTCGCGCCTTCGCTTCGAGCCCGGGCTCCGCGTCGACTGGAGCAGCGTCACGCACGAGACCACGGTGTCGCCGCGACTCGCCATGGTTGCCGACATCACGGGACGCGTACGCCTGCGCGTGGCCGGCGGCATGTTCACGCAGAGCCCTGGATACGAAAAGATCCTGCAGTCGGACTACTTCCTCGACCTGACGGCCTCCGACGAATTCACGCTGCGCAGCGAGCGTGCCTGGCACGGCCTCGCATCGATCGAGCGCCGCATGGGCCGAGGCGTGACCGCGCGCGTGGAGGGGTACTACAAGGACTTCGACCGCCTGGTGCTGGGTCGTCTGGAGACGCCGGATGAGGTGGCGTCCCGTGTTGCGGAGTACGACTTCCCCGAGGCGCTCTCGTTCGGCGTGCCGCGCGCGCCGCAAGTCACGAGCACTCCATCGAACAACGGCGTCGGACGCGCCTACGGCGTGGAGCTCTATGCCGACAAGCGGGCCACGTCGGCCGACACACGACTCACGGGCTGGGCGTCATATACGTGGGGTCGCGCAGAGACCACGGCCTACGGCCGGACGTTCGACGCGGACTACGACCGTCGCCATGCCCTCACCGTCGTGGGCTCCTACCGTCTCAACCCGCTCGTGGACATAGCGACGACGCTGCGCGTCCAGTCGGGGTTCCCGTACACGCCGGCCATCGGCCTGCGGCCGGCGTCGGTGCAAGACCCGATCGCAGCCGCTGCAGGCGTCACGCGTATCGTCCCGCTCTACGACGCACGGGGCCTGCTCGTCTGGTCGGCCGACTACGGCGATACGTCGAACTTCAACACCGGCCGTCTTCCCGTCTTCGCGCGCGTCGACATGCGCGTGACGTTCCGTCCGCGCTGGGCCAACGACCGCTGGCAGATCTACGTCGAGATCATCAATCTGCTCGACCGCGACAACGCCAGCGAGATCAACAACGAGCTGGTTCACAATCCCATGTCCGATCGACCGACATTGACCGAAGTCCGCAGCGGCAGACTGCCGCGGTTGCCGAGTTTCGGGCTGAGGTATCGGTTCTAGGAAGGCGGGGAGGCG
>CAZVHY010000416.1:0-2277 GCA_964627115.1 uncultured Solibacteraceae bacterium
TCGAAGCCGGCGTGGATAACCTCGTCGATCTCCCGCGCCTCGGCAGAGACGCCACTGCTCCAGTCGCGCTGATTGATCGCACGCAGCAGCCGAGACCGATCCGACGTGAAGTTCTGCGGCACGCCGCCGCTCGTCGACACAAGCGCCGCCATGTCGCCCGGGCCCAGCTCGTTGACCGCGGCTGTCGCGACCTCTCGCGCGGTGAGCGTCGGTTGTCCGACCGGAATCGTGCGATCCATCAGGATGACCACCAGGCGGCCCTCCTGTTCCATGGCACGGTTGGTGACCACGTCGGTCGGAATCTCCGACATCCACTCGGCATCACGAGACGTCTCGCGGTCCGGTAGGTCGACGAACGTGAACGTCTCCACGGGCCGCGGCTGGCCGTCCTCGAGGATGGTGAAGTCGGCGGCCGTGAGGTCGCGCACGGGCCGCCGCCGGCTGTCGAGCACCGAGACGTCGACCTCGACGAGATCGGTGGAGGCGCGGAAGACGGGCGCCTGTTCGGGAGCCTGCGACTGTGCGAAGACCCACATGCTGCTGGCCGCGATGATGCAGCCAGTGGTCAGCCGAGAGATGACGCGTCTGAACATGGGGACGTTCCGCTTCCGTTACCGCTGAATGCCACGCGGGATGTCGAGAACATACAGCGACGACGAACAGAACGCTACAGGAGCGGCGGCCTTTCAGGTGCGACAGGGACGACGGGCGACGACACGAACATGCATCGGTCAATTGAAACGAAGATGACCCCGAATGCAGGTTCCTGTCGCCCGTCGCACCTGTCGTCCCCGTCGTACCCGAGCGCTATTGCGCCCCCGGGTGATTCGGCGGCACCCAACCGCCGTTACGGCACACCCAGTCGGAGCCGGGCTGGGCGGTGGTGCAGCCGTTTGGTGGTGGGGGAGGTGGCGGCGGTGGGGGCGTATCTCCGCCGCCGGGCGGCGTCATGCCCGGTGGCAACCAGCCGCCGTTATGACAGGTCCAGTCCGGCCCGGGCTGCACGGTCGGGCAATCACCGGTCGGCGGTGGGGGTGGCGGTGGCGGCGTGCCGCCGCCGGGCGGTGTCATGCCCGGTGGCAACCAGCCGCCGTTATGACAGGTCCAATCCGGTCCAGGTTGCACCGTTGTGCACGTCGGGGTTGTCGACGCCTCGATACGATACACGGCGCCGTTGTGGCTGATGAAGTACAGCTCACCCGCGGCATCGACGCCGAAGCTCGACGGCGCGGTATTGGCGGCATTGAATGCCGTCGTGTGTTCGAGGACGTCCGTCGTGGTCGCTTCGCCGGTCGTCTCGTCAATCGCCAGCCCCACGGACCAGATGCGGCTCGTCACGAAATCGCCGAAGAAGTAGCGCCCGACGAACGACGAGGGCAGCGCGGATCCGCGATACACGAATCCGCCAACGATCGACGATCCGACCGAGTGGTCGTATTCGAACACCGGATCGGTCAACGGCGTCGTGTACGGCGGCAGCGTCGTCAGGTGATCGTGCGCACCCTCGCGGTTGCGCCACCCGTAGTTGCGTCCACCGGCGCCCGCTGGTTCGTAGTTGATCTCCTCCCACGCCGCCTGTCCGACATCCGCAACGATGAGCGCGCCGGTACCGCCATGCGCGGGATCGTCGAAGCTCCATCGCCACGGATTGCGCAGACCGAAGGCCCAGATCTCGTCGAGCACCGCCGGGTCGTCGACGAAGGGATTGTCGGCCGGCACGTCGTACCCTTCCGGATCCGTATCGTCGACGGCCACGTCGATCCGCAGCATCTTGCCGAGCAGCGTCGACGGATCCTGCGCACGATGATCGGGATCGTCACTCGATCCCCCGTCGCCCAGGCCGTAGTAGAGAAAGCCGTCGGGGCCGAACGCGATCTGTCCGCCGTTGTGATTCGGGAATGGATGTGTGATGTACGCGAGGCCCCCGGGCCACACGAGATCGAATCTCGTGGCCGGATCGGCCCGCAGCGGCTCGGTCTCCGACCGCGCGAACCGCGCGACGACGGAATGGCCGTCGGCGTTGGTGAAACTGACGAAGACGCGGCCGCTGTCGGCGTAGTCGGGGGCGAACGCGAGGCCCAGCAGGCCGCGTTCTCCGTTCGAGCTGATCTGGCCGGTCAGGTCGAGATAGTCGGTTGTCTGGATGAGGCCGTCGACCAGCACGCGCACACGACCGCCTTGTTCGACGACGACCTGCACGGACGAATTCGACGGATCCTGCACGAATGCGACGGGCCGGCTGAAGCCGCTGGCGACGAGTGTGGCCCGTAACTGGGC
>CAZVHY010000417.1:0-2265 GCA_964627115.1 uncultured Solibacteraceae bacterium
GTTTCGGCCAGCACTTCGCCGCCGGCCGTCAGCACGCGGAACACGTGGTTGTGTTCGAGCACGACGCGCCCGGCCACGAGTCCCGCAGTGGCCAGCGGCGCAAAGGCGCGCTCCCGCGATGCGGACCACCCGAGCTCAGCCAGCGACACAGACGACGGCACTCAGAGATGGTAGTCGATCAAGAAAAACGCGGCGCCACGATGAACGCGGCGCCGCGATCCGTCCGACGAACGAACTACTCGGCCGCGAAGCAGTACAGCAGGCCCGCGCCGCCCGTCTTCACGAGCGCATCCTGGCTGCACCCCGCCGAGAAGTGCACGGCGTTCCACGACGAGTTCGGTCCGCCGAGGCGATCGTGATGGCCGACCATCGCGCGCACGCCGGTGGCCTCGTTGCTCGTCCAGTTGTTGCACGTGTCGGCAGCCGTCGCGCCCTCGGGCAGACGGCCGTGTGAGTTCGATCCGGTGAGAATGTCGTGGATGTTCGGCTGGTTGCCGACACCGTTGACCTCCTCGCCCTTTTCGCTGAGCGCGGTCGGCTTGCGGATGTTGTTGCGATCGCGTTCCACGTCGCCGTGCAGGTCGGCCACGTTCGCGGCAATCTGCTGTCCCTTGGCGTTGTACCAGGGTCCCGCGCCGATGCGATCGCGCGCGTTGACCGCTGCCTGGCCGTTGGCCGCCGCCGCGCTGAGGTACGCGCGCCAGGTGCGATTGCCGGCGCCCGCTGCCGCCGCCAGCGTCTGACAGTGCTTGTCCGCGCCGGCCACGCCGCCGAGGTTCGCGCCATCACCCACGCCCACGCTCGTCACGAAGAACCCCATCGGCTGCGGTGGTCCTCCCTGCCGCTGCGCGAACACGCCACTCGTTGTCACCACACCGGCCACGACGCCCGTCGCGGCCAGAGCCAGAAGTGTCTTCTTCACTGCGTTGTCCTTTCCAGTTGCGGCCGGCGGCGCACGATCGTCGAACAGGATGTGCTCGGACATGACCGTCGGCCAGTCATTGAAGATCGCTTGACACTATAGTCCGTTCCACTCGCCGGAATTTCGCTAAGCTTCGTCGACATGCCGCCACAAGATGAAGTGACCGTGAAGAACGCTCTCCGCACGCCGCGGTGGCGACAGGTCGGCCCCGGTCTCGTCGTCGCCGCCACGGGCGTCGGTGCGGGCGACATGGTCGCCACGCTCATCGCCGGCAATCGATTCGCGTACACCCTGCTCTGGGCCGCGGTCGCGGGTTGCCTCGTGAAGATCGCGCTGGCTGAAGCGGTGGGACGATGGCACCTGGCCACGGGTCGCACGATCTTCGACGGCTGGACGCGCCTCGGTCGCTGGACCCGCTTCTACTTCGCTCCCTACATCGTCGTCTGGGGCTTCGTGTATGGCGCGACGGCCATGTCGGCGACGGGGCTGCCGCTGGCCGCGCTGTTCCCGTCCGTCTCGCTCCAGGTGTGGGCGATGCTCGCCGGCATCGCAGGACTGATCTTCGTGTGGTTCAACCGGTACGGCGTCTTCGAGAAAGTGATGACACTGTTCGTCGGCGCGATGTTCGTCACCATCGTCTCGCTCGCCGTGATCCTCACACCGTCGTTGCCCGCGACGCTCGCAGGCCTCGTGCCCGTGCTTCCACAAGGCTCTGGACTTTACACACTCGGCCTCATCGGCGGCGTGGGCGGCACGATCACGATGGCCGCGTACGGGTACTGGGTGAACGCGAAGGGATGGCACGACGCGTCGTGGATGCGCGTGATGCGCTGGGACAATCGCGTCGCGTACGTGATCACCGGCATCTTCGTCATCGCCATGCTCGTCGTCGGCGCCGAACTGCTCTATGGCAGCGGCGTCGTGCTCACGTCCGGCGATCGCGGCCTGATCGAACTGGCCGACGTGCTCGACGCGCGCTTCGGCCGCGGTGTGGCCGTGCTGTTTCTCGTCGGCTTCTTCGCCGCCGCGTTCTCGTCGGTGCTCGGCGTGTGGCACGGCGTGAGCCTGATGTTCGCGGACTTCGTCGATCACGTGCGCGGCCGCCCTGCGGAGCCTGGCGCCGATCGATCGACGAGTCCTGCGTTTCGCGCCTATCTGCTGTGGCTGACGTTCCCGCCCATGCTGCTGCTCACGCTGGGACGACCGTTCCAGCTCGTGCTCGTGTACGGTGCGCTCGGCGCGCTGTTCATGCCGTTCCTCGCCATCACGCTCATGTGGCTGCTCAACAGCCGCCACACACCACCCGAGTGGCGCAACGGCTGGATGAGCAACATCGGCCTGGC
>CAZVHY010000418.1:0-2264 GCA_964627115.1 uncultured Solibacteraceae bacterium
GTGATGAGCGGCGTCAGCGGCGCGTGGCGCACGGTCGACGCGGTGCGTCCCTTCACGAACTCGATGAGCGCCTGGCGCCCCACCCGATTGCCGAACGCTCCATCGTCGGTGAAGAGATCGGCGTACCCCTCGGCATCGCCCGAGTCGAGCGCGATCGGGTACTTGAAATAGAGCTGCAGAATCTCCGCGTAGTCGTCGCCCGACAACCGCGGCGCAGCGCCCTGCGCCCACCCGGGCGTGACCACGAGCAGCGACAGCAGACACACGAGCCCCGACACGCGACCGAGGGACACCTTCGTCATGCGTGCGATTTTACGGGCGCAGCCGGCGTGGGGCGGCATGAAATGATCTGAAATGGTGAGCGCGGGCCGCTTGGTGCGACAATGTCACCCGTTCCGACTGTCACGACTTGCCGGGCGGAGACGCGCGGAGGCGCGCCTCCTCTGCCGATCGACCAGGAGAGTTATGCGCCGACGTGTCTTTTCGCCGCTCACCGCGATGATTGTGATGGTGCTGGTGCTGACCGCTCCCCAGCACGCGTTCCAGGGCGCGCCGCCGCAGGGCACGCGCATCCCGGCATCCGATCGCGTCCAGTTGCCCACCACCCTGTTCCAGGTGCCCGAGGGCCTGGAGGTGACGGTCTGGGCGACCACGCCCCTGCTGCACAACCCCACGAACATCGACATCGACAAGGATGGCCGCATCTGGGTGGCCGAGGGCGTGCGCTATCGCTCGCATCACGCCCGCCAGCCCGAAGGCGATCGCATCGTCGTCGTGCAGGACACCGACGGGGATGGCCGCGCGGATTCGACGCACACGTTCGTGCAGGAGCCCGGACTCATCGCGCCACTCGGCGTCTCGGTCATCGACAACAAGATCATCGTCGCGCAGCCGCCCGATCTGATCGTGTACACGGATGTCGATCGCAACCTGCGCTTCGACCCCGCGATCGACACGCGCGAGGTGCTGCTGACCGGGTTCCAGGGCATCAATCACGACCACTCACTCCACTCGGTGACGGTCGGGCCCGACGGCAAGTGGGTGTTCAACTCGGGCAACATGGGCGCGATGTTCACGGACCGGTCGGGCCAGACGTTCCGGATCTTCAGCGCCTACCGCCCCGGCCCCGTCGGTCCCTTCACCTTCCCGCACGATCCGGCGCTGTATGCCGGCAAGCCGAGCGACGACGGCCACGTCTACATCGGGGGCTTCACGGCCCGCATGAATCCGGACGGCACGAACGTCGAGATCATCGGTCACAACTATCGCAACGCGTACGAGCAGTCGGTCACCTCGCTCGGCGACGTCTTCCAGAACGACAACGACGATCCGCCCGCGTGCCGCGTGAGCTGGGTAATGGAATACGCGAACTTCGGGTTCTCGTCGCTCGACGGCCAGCGCGGCTGGCAGGCCGATCGGCGTCCGGGCCAGTCGATTCCCGTGGCGGAATGGCGTCAGGACGATCCGGGGACCACGCCGGCCGGCGACGTGTACGGCGGCGGATCGCCGACCGGCAACGTGTTCTACGAGAACGGCGCGCTCGGCCCCTCGTGGGAGGGAACGTTCCTGGCCGCCGATGCGGGACGCAACGAGATCTTCTCGTATCAGCCCGCGCGCCAGGGCGCCGGGTTCGCGCTCGACCGATCCATCTTCATGACGTCGAACGTCGAGCAGCAGTACGCCGGGTCGGACTTCATCGGCGGCAACAGCACGGCGCTGGCGGCCATCGAGACGCTCTTCCGTCCGTCGGACGTGGCCGTCGGTCCCGACGGCGCCGTGTACGTCAGCGACTGGATCGATCCGCGCGTGGGCGGGCACCAGGACCTGGACGATTCGCTGTCGGGCGCGATCTATCGCATTGCGCCGAAGGGTTTCGTGTCGCGCGTGCCGTCGTTCGACCCGGCCACGATCGACGGCTTGATCACGGCGCTGCGATCGCCGGCCGTCAACGTGCGCGCGATCGGCTTCGAAGGCCTGAAGGCGCGTGGCGCGGGAGCGGTGAACGCGGTCGCGGCCATGCTCGCGGATCCGAGCCCGTACATGCGCGGCCGCGCGATCCATCTGCTCTATCAGCTTGGCCCCGAGGGCCGCGCGCGCGTGGGCCTGCCGTCGTCGTTCACCGATCCGACGATGCGCATCACGGCGTATCGGGCGATGCGGCGCGCGGGACTCGACGTGCGCGCCGAAGCCGTGCGGCTCGCCCGCGATCCGGACGCCGGTGTCCGGCGCGAAGTGGCGCTCTCGATGCGCGACGTGCCCGCGAG
>CAZVHY010000419.1:0-2252 GCA_964627115.1 uncultured Solibacteraceae bacterium
GCGTACGACTCCAACGACTCGGGACACTTCGAGGTGTACGTGCGTCCGTACCCCGGCACGTCGGGCGGGCGCTGGCAGATCTCCACCGGCGGCGGCAAACACCCGATCTGGTCGCGCGATGGCCGCGCGCTCTTCTACCGCGATTTCTCCGGCGCCATCGTGAGCGCCCCGGTGACCCTCACGCCGACGTTCTCGTCCGCCCCGGTCACCAGGGAGATCGAGGCGGCACAGTACGTCGGCGGCGGTTCTCTCGGCGGCGGGCGCCCGTACGATGTGGGCCTCGACGGCCGCTTCCTCATGATCAAACCAGGGCCGAGAGACGCCGCCGCCACGCCGTCGCTCGTCATCGTCCAGCACTGGTTCGAGGAATTGCGGCGCCTGTCGCCGGCGCGATAATGTCCCCCGGAGGCTGACATGCGCTATCGACGATGGACGGGTGCGCTCGTGGTGGTCGCGGGACTCGGACTGGCGTGGACGTCGCTCGCGGCGCAGGGCCGGGCCGTTCGGAACATCCCGCTCGAGGACGTGCGGCGCAGTCAGCAGGCGCTGGTGATGCAGCGCGTCGCCAACACGGACTTCACCATCAGCTACAGCCGGCCCGTCGCACGCGGGCGCGAGATTTTCGGCGCGCTGGTGCCGTGGGATCGCGTGTGGCACCCGGGCGCCGATCAGGCCACCGCGATCACCATCACGCGCGACGTCACGATCGAGCATCAACCGCTCGCCGCCGGCAAGTACAGCCTCTGGACGATGCCAACGGCCACGTCGTGGACGATCATCTTCAGCCGCGCGGCCGACGTCTTCCACACGCCGTATCCCGGCGACGCGCACGACGTCCTGCGCCTGACGGTGACACCCGAGACCACGCCGCACACCGAAGTGCTGACATGGGACTTCCCCCTCGTCGAGGGCAAGAGCACCACGCTTCGGCTGCGTTGGGGCACGACGAGCGTGGCGATGGGGATTGAGGTGCCGTAGAAGGCAGCACGGCTGCGGGCGGCACGGCAGGCGGCCCGTCCCAACCTCTGCTATCCTCCTCCGCCGGGAGACTCACAACATGGTCATCAAACGCGTGGCACCAATGTCGATCGCGAAGATCTCGGGTGTGGTCAATGCCGTCATGGGCCTGCTGATCGGGGCGTTCGTGTCGCTGTTCGCCATCGGCGGCGCGATGTTCATGCCCGAAGGCAACGGCGGTGCGTTCGGCGCGCTCTTCGGCGTGGCGGCTATCGTCGCCCTGCCGCTGTTCTATGGCGCCGTCGGCTTCGTGGGCGCATTCATCGGCGCCCTCATCTTCAACGCCGCCGCCGGCATCGTCGGGGGCGTGGAAGTGGAAGTGGGATAGACCTCGAACCCCGCCTCGCGCCGCGCGCGGTGCCCGGCAGCCATGGCCTCCACCTGCACCAGATAGTGGCCGGGCGGCAGATCGGCCAGCGGCAGTTCCACGGTGTAGGCCGTGCTGACGCTGGTCTGCTGCGCCGCATCGATCGTCGTCGTGCGCTCGAATCGCGTCGTGCCCGCGTCGTCGATGACGACCGTCCGTACCAGCGCGGGGATCGCCGCGGCGCGCGAGTACACGCGTGCGAAGACACTCACGTGGTCGGCCGCCGTGAAACCGCGCACCACGGTCGGCGTGAACGGCACGAGGCCGTCGAGTTCCCCCGCCGCGTGCGGCACTGGTGACGAGTCCCGCCGGAAGACCAGGCCGGACAGCGCCATCACGTCCGCTCCCGCTCGCGGCACATCGAGAAACGAGAACACACTGCCCACGGCACGCGTCCGCTCGTCGCGCACCGCGGTACGAATCTCGTACCGGCCCGGCGGCAGATCGAGACGTGCGTGCAGGTCGTCGATCGCTCCGCGCAGAGGCGCGCCGGACACTTCGATCGTCTGCATCTGTACTGCGATCGGCTGGCCGTCGAGGTCGAACGCGCCGGCGGCCATGGCAAATCTCTGCGGTTCGTCCTGTCGCACGGCAGGCGCGCCAACCAGGACGGCCACCGGTGTCGACGTTCCCGCGCCACCGGGAAACGGCGCGACGCTCATCACGAGCGGCAACCCCTGACGTGGCTGCTGGGCACGCAACGCCGCCACGAGATCGGACATGACATCGGAGTCGTCGTCGACGCCGGCAGTGGACGGTGCAGAACGATCGAAGACGTAGCCGCTTCGCGCGCGCACGTTCGCGCCGCGCTGGTTCACGCGCACGTCGATGCGCCGGAAGCGGCCGTCGGCCGGCGACGACGGCTCGA
>CAZVHY010000420.1:0-2243 GCA_964627115.1 uncultured Solibacteraceae bacterium
CTCAGGAGCTTGTGGCCGCAAGGTCGTGGAGGTTCGAGTCCTCTCTTCCGCACCAATGACTTACGGCGATCCAACCGGGTCGCCGTTTCGTCTTTGTGGGAACTCTCGTGCCGATCACACGCGACCACGTCGTCCTCCGGATTCACACGCACCGGCGCATGCGCGAGCGCCGAATCTCGATGGACGATGTCCTCGCCGTTATCAACGCAAACGACGTGATCGAGAACTACCCGACGGACACGCCCTATCCGAGCGTCCTTGGCCTCGCGACAGTGAATGGTCGTCCGTTACATGTGGTGTGGGCCTTTGGACCGGCTCAGATGTTCACTGTGGTCACGGCCTATGAACCGGATCCGGCGCGCTGGGACGCGACGCTTCGGATCCGTCAACGGAGGGAATCATGACCTGTATCGTATGCAAGTCCGGTGAGACGCGGCCTGGAACCGAAACCATCTCGTACGAACGCGACGGGGCCGTAGTCGTCGTCCGTGATGTCCCTGCCGAGGTGTGCGCGCAATGCGGCGAGGCCTACATCACGGGAACAGTCGCCGACGAGCTCGACAAGCAAGTCGACGCCGCATTTGACGCCGGCGCAACGCTACAGGTGCGCACCTATGCCGCCGCGTAAATGAGCTTCCACCTTCGCCAAGGCTGCGGCGGCATGACGTTTGTCAAGCCGTCGTGAGGGTTGTCCAGTAGCCCGCAGGGCGAAGGAGCCCTCCGAAGTCCGAGAAATCTGGCATTTTCGTTCTCCGCTCAGCGAAAAGCGAACAAACCTCGCTCGATTTCGACAAACGTGCAGCGGCATCTCGCACGGCCGGTCCTGACCACCTCCGCGTAAAGCGACGGTGGCCCGCCTGGCCATTCGGCTGTCCACGACTGCGAACGAAAACCTTTCTAACGCGGCGGCGCCAGCGTCGGATTACTACGGTGCCGATCCCGGCGACTGGACGATGATCGATCGCACGACGGTCGGATTGCGTCTCTCGAACGGGACGTGCGTGCACTGTGGAATCTGGCGCTGTACCGGCAGGTCGGTCGGCTGCGCCCTTCGGTAGCCATCCGCAACTTTCAGGAGTCTCCCGTGCTTCGTCGAGTCCTCCCTCTCGTCGCGCTGCTGCTCGTTGGCGCACCGGCTTTCGCCCAATCAGTCGATCTGCTCAGCCGGCAACAGGCCTACACCATTCTGGTCCCGCTGAGCGCGATGAACATCGACAGCAGAAGCTTCAGTGGCCAGTTGATCGTTTCGGCAGAGCTGGCTGGTGAAGACCTGGTCAGGATGATTCCGAACAACCGAACCGACTGGAGAGTCAGTGGCTTCCCGGCCGAGCAGGAAGTGCGATTCCATTCCCTGCGACGCGACAATCGGCGCCAACGCGTCGAGGTCGAGTATCGCAACGACCTCGTCTATTTCAAGTTCCGCTTTCCGATGGGACCAGACGCCAACGACGTTCTGAGACCATTCGTCGCGCTAGGAGGCGTGAACGACGCTGGCCCGAAGATGCTCGTAGCGCAACAGATGCAGGATCTGACCGACTTCGTCTTCCGCGACAGACTGTCGGTCGTACCCGTGGACTCAAGGCCAGCCCTTCTCGAGCTTGCACGCCAGGCAGCCAAAGGGATTGGGGTCAGCGCTGTCGACTATCGAGACCAGACGTTCTTCACGGTCGACATCGGCGGCGATGGCATGATCTACAACACGCTGAAGCTGAACCAATCAGAGCGGGTTTCGAGGGCTGTTGCTGAGCGCGCATTGCTGCTCTTGAAGGCCTTCGCGGTACCGTTGCGCGACGCTGACGGCCTCGCTGGCGTGGCTTTGAAGATGACGGTCGACAGTCAGAACTTCGTGAACAAAGGCGCCGTGGCCACCGAAACAATTTCTGTCTATGCACCCGCCTCGGTCATCGCCGCGTTCGCGAACGACGACACCACTAGCCAGCAGTTCATCGACCAATGCTTCGTGATCGTTGACGCGAACAGGGTGAGCGTGAATCTCAGCCTTCAGTAAGAGCGACTGCCCGTGAAGCATGCGACTGGAGGCCGGCGCGGACGAAACACGTTAAGAACGTCGCGTGCCCGCCGCCACTACGGCATCACGGCCCGTCCCAGCGCTTCGATGTCGGCAAACTCGTTGTACGCCTGCGCGGACACGCGTACCCAGACGCGGTGAGCGCGTGCGTGAACCTGGACCTCGATGTCGTGTTCGAACAGCAGCCGGTCGCGAAGTCGCTGGGCGTCCGGTG
>CAZVHY010000421.1:0-2243 GCA_964627115.1 uncultured Solibacteraceae bacterium
GCTGACGCTGCAGGATCACTCCAACCCCGTGCGGTACCGAAACGTGTGGGTGAGGCGACTCAACAGATAGAGCACGTTGGAAGTGGGAAGCCAGCGTAGAATGCTCCATCACCATGGGTAGTGGCACCCGTGTTGCGGCGCCGGCGTCGAGGCTCGTCGCGGCGGTGAGACCGGCGACCATCGTCGCGGTCTGCGTGATGGCCGCCGCGCTGCTGGCCGCTGCCTGCAACGGACGCGACACGCCCGGGGGGCCGTCGCCGCTCCCGTCCGAGCCGCTCCCGACCACACCGCTGCCCTCGACCATCGTCGGCGTCTGGCACGGATATCTGAAGGGCACCGAGTGTGTCGGCGCGCTCCCGTGCAGCGCCGAGCGGACGATGCCGTTCGTGCTGCGCGTCGTCGAGGACGGCGCCGGCTATCGCGCGACATTCGAGCTGCCGGTTGAAAGTGCCGGACAGATGAAGGTCATCATGGACGTTGTCGGGCGCACGGAAGCCGACGGCGTGGCGGTCTTCAGCGGATCGCGCGGGCCGATCGACTCGGACGGCTACCACGTCGAACTCCGGCGGCTCTCGATACGCATCGACCCGGCATCGGGCCTGACCGGCGCGATCGATCTTCAGAAGTGGCCGACGGCAAATCTCTCGGCGCGATCGCTGCGCGGGCCCATCACATCGGCGTCCTATCAGCCCTTGTCGCCAGCAGCAGGTCCGCCGCTCGATGGCACGTGGCGTGGCCGCGCCGTCATCCGCGCGTGCGACGGCTACTGCCCGATCTATCAGGACGAGGGCGACGACGTGCCGGTGGTGGTGGTCGTCGGCCAGGCGGGGCAGATCGTCATCGGCCACGTGCAGCCTCTCGTGAACGGTTGCGCCACCTGCTGGATTCCCGTCTCCGGCATCGCGTCAGGACAGACCATGTGGCTGTCGAGCGAGCCGCACGTGCCGCCGGCGTCCGTCGGACGCCGGTTCCAGATCGAGAGTTTCGAGGCGACGGCCGACGCGCTCGGCAGACTCGCGGGCCGGTTCGTCATCGCCGTCAACAATCAGATCGCCGTCGCGCCCTTCGACGTCTTCTCGCGTCTCGACTGTGAGTTCACATGGCTGCAACGCGACTGATCCGCGCCGCGCTCGCGCTGTCGATCGTCGTGGCGGCGGCGTGCAACTCCGCATCGCCGGCCGAACCCTCGCGGCCGACCGACGCCTCGTCTGCCGGCGCGCATCCGAGCGGGTTGTGGGTGGGGACGTTCGAAATCACGTCGTGCGCCGGCACGCCGAGCTGCCATCTGGCGCCCGAGAAATTCGCGCTGCGTCTCGCGGCCGACGGCACCGGTGTGCTGCAGATCGACGCGAACGTCTGGTTCGGTGCGCCGTCCATCGCCGTCGACGTGACGTCACACGAACGTCCGGATCGCACGCTGCTCCTGACCGGCACCGCCGCGGCGAGCCGGAACGCGGTGGTGCAGCTCACCCTGCAGACGCCCGTGGCCGACAGCCTGTCGGGCCTTGTCCGTTACAGCGTGGACGACGCGAGCGGCCGGGTGACGAAGGACGGGAGGATACTCTTTGCCGGCCGCGACCGGACGGTGGCGTTTTCTCGTTTCCACGGCATCTGGGCCGGGTTCATCACGCGCGAGTGTGCGGGTGACTGCGGCGAGTTCGACCCCGTGCTCGGCAGCGGCGGCGTGCGGCTCGATCTCTCACAGGCCGGCGCGTTGCTCACGGGGCGCTTCAACAACGAAGAACTTGCCGGTGCCGTTTCCGGCGACACGTTCACGGCGACGTCACGGACGGAACTGCCGCCCGACCGTTGCCGGCCGGGGTGGGACGAAGGCACCACGTGCCTGATCGACCTGACGGTCACAGCGGCCGTGGACTCGATGGATCGCCTGCACGGGTCGATCGCCTATCGTGTCGAAGCCGTCACCTACAACAATCGGCGCTTTGCGTTCGATGCCCGCGCCGATCTCACCGGCATCGTCCGCTGGCCGTGAGGCCGGGCGCGACGACGTGCACGGGCGTACGCGTCATGTCGCGCCGACGATCTCGCCGAAGCACGCCAGCGCGATGAGCGCCTGCACGATGGCGTCGGCGATGTCCGCTACTGCGGCGTCAGCGAAATCCTGACGTTGGTCACCGGCGTCGCGTCATTCAAGAAACGCGCGCAGGCCTGCCAGTTGTTGACTTCATTGACCACCTTGAGCAGCAGCACGTTCTGGCCCTGCACGAGCGACACGGGAATCC
>CAZVHY010000422.1:0-2233 GCA_964627115.1 uncultured Solibacteraceae bacterium
GTTTCAAGTTTCCATTCAGAAGAATAAAAAGTAGTTGTTCCAAAATCTGTTAAATGGAGAGAATAATTATTTGTTGAAGAAGAAGAATTTGAGGAATCGTTGAGTTTAACTAAAACATTATCACTCTAAAATTATAATGTGTTTTAAAAGTTTGTTTTTTTTAAAAATTAGTTAATGAAAATAAAGAAAAATTTAAAAAAGGTGTCTTTTGTTTACTTTGAGATCTCGATGAGCAATTTTGTTTTCATGTAAATAAGTTAAACCATGAAGAATTTGAATTGAAAAATCAACAACTTCTTTTGAGGAAAAGGGAGATTCAGAATTTTCATTCATAGCTTTTCGTTTCTCTCCTAAAATAGAATCTAAAGAACCTTTAGGATAATATTCCATGACTAAAATGAAATTAGTTTCATCTTCATAAAAAGCAACAAATTTAACAAGATTTGGATGTCCTCCTTGACTTGAAATTCTTTCCATAGCTTCATATTCACGTTTAAAACCATTTTTTAATTTTGTGAGGATTTCTTTATCTGTAGTTTCGAATTTGTTACGTATTTCTTTATCTTCAAGAGTTTTCATTTCTTTTGCAACGTAAATTCCTTGCCAATTTCTGAGAGAACATTTGAAACAATGTGCATAACTTGAAGGTGTTCCAATTTTTGATTTTTGTTGAAATACATCAAGAGAAGATAAACGACGGATTTCCCAACCTTTTCCTAGATTTTTAAAATCAGTAATAGAATAATCTGTTGAGATAGTAATGAGGTTTTTGTATCGTTCAAGATAAGAAGAAAGTTGTGACCAACAAGATTGAAGAAGAGAATATAAAGCAAAGGAAATCAAATCAAAGGTAGGTCGTTTGGAAATATTTTCACTCCAACAAATATTCATGATATCAAATAATTTTGAAGGAATTTCTTGTTGGAAATATGAATTAATTTCTTGAATAGAATAAGGAGGTCTTGCTCCATCAAATACAGCTTCTTCTACTTTATGTGGAAATTTCCATTCTTCATTGTATTTTGGAGCAAAAGGTATTTCTCTTGTTAATAATTCATATAAAATAATTCCAAAACTATAAACATCAGAAAGTGGAGAAAGGTTATTTCCTTTTAAAACTTCTGGTGCACTCCAATTAGCATTTACTAATCGAACTTTTTCATTTAATAAAATTTTTCCAATTGAATATTGAGATAAACCAAAATCTCCCTAAAAATTTAAAATTATACGAATTTGATTTTGATAGTTTTAAAATATAAAGTTAGAAATTTTCTAAGAAGTATCTCTTTTGTTTGAGAATTTTTTTGTTTTTACCACTTTTGCAATAATTTCATTTCCTTCAATATCCAATGAATAAATTAAAATATTTGGACTTCTTAAATCACAATGAAGAATAGGAGACTTTAAACTATGAAGATAATTCATTCCTAACAAAAACAAAAGAAAAAATAGAGATTTTATGTTTTAAAAATATAATAATATAATTGTGTAAATTTGAAAATGAATTTTTGGTTTACCATTTGAAATATCAAAAGCAATTCTTAAAGGTAAAGGCCATTTCAAAGAATGAGTTTTTTGAGTGTGTAAAAGATCAAATAAAGAAGCAAAAGGAGCAAAAGGTGTGATTAAAGAAGGAGGAGAAATAATAACAGCAAGTAATTGAACAAGATTAGGATGAATATTGACTTTAGATAATTCTATTTCTAAAAGAAATTCTCGAATTCTTCTTTCTTTGTTAAAAAATCCTTCCATTTTTAATTCTTTCACTCCAACTTGTTGTTCTTCAAATATTCCTTTGTATACAATTGAAAAACTTCCTTCTCCAATCTTTTCTTTCTCCACACTTGAATTTGAATTTGAATTTGAATTTGAATAAATAATTTGATTTTCTTCAATAATTGGGATATTCATTTTACATAATTCAGGAACTAAGTCTTCTAATTGAATTAAACTATTTGTCTTTGAACATAATATTTCATTTTGTTTCTTCAAAGAAATAGCTTCATAACAATCATTCCATTTAAAACAAAATGAAGAAGAAGAGGAAGAGGAAAAAGAATTTTGATCAGAAAGAAGAGTTTCATTTGTAACTTTTGAACAACAATGAAAACAATTAAGATAAACAGTGACAATTAAATTTTCCCATTTGTTCAACAACATTTCAATGAGAGAATTGACTTGAAAATATAATTTCAACCATTCATTTCCATTAAATAAACAACTAATTCCTTGA
>CAZVHY010000423.1:0-2231 GCA_964627115.1 uncultured Solibacteraceae bacterium
CGCTGCCGTTCGGCCACCAGATACGCGAGGATGCCGTAGATGCCCACGGCCGCGAGCGCCAGCGCGAGCCCGGCCATCAGGCTGAGCAGGAGCAGCAGGAACTGCGGTCGCGAGATCGCCGCGCCAATCGCGTCGTCCATCGTCTGCATGTCGGTCAGTGGAAGCGACGCATCGAGCTCGGACACCACACGTCTGAACTGCGGCGCAAGCGTTGCGAACGGCAGGGGCGAGCGGACGGCCACGTGCATGCTGCCCGGCGCGTTGTTCGCGATGCGGAGACTTTGATCCACGAGGAAATACGCTTCGGTGCCCGCGTCGGCCGCCACACCGTCGTGTTTGATGTCCTGCAGGACGCCGATGATCGTGAACCACGGGCTGTCGTCGCTGAAGCCGCGTCGCAAGCGCTCGCCGAGCGGGTCGCGTCCCGCGAAGAACTTCCGGACCAGCGCCTCATTGACCATCACGACCGGCGCGCCACCGACGTCCTCGGGCTGGAAGCTCCGGCCCGCCACGACTCGCACGCCCATGGCGTCCGAGTAGCCGAGCGAGACGGCCTGGTAGTAGTCCACGTTCTTGGCCGGGCCGTCGTCTGGCGCCTGATTGCCGGCGAGGTGCGCGAAGTCGGTATCGTTGGCGTTCAGGAACCGATGTGTCGGCAATCCGGTCATGACGTCGGCGTGCTGGACACCGGGCAGCACCTGGAGTCTGGTCCGCAGCTCCTCGAAGAAGCGGGCACGCGCGGGCGCGTCATACCTCGACGCCGGCAATGCGATTGCGAAGGTCGACAGGTCCGATCGATTGAAGCCCACGTCGACGTTCGTGAGATTCACGAAGCTGCGGAGCAGGAGCCCCGCGCCGGTGACGAGCAGGACCGCGAGCGCGACTTCCGAGACGATGAGCATGGTGCGCACTCGCGCGCGGGCCGTGCCGCCCGTCGTGCGGTGGTTGGCAAACCTGAGTGCCTGGCCGATGCGATCTTTCGCCAGGTGTGCGAAGGGCACGAGACCGAACACGATGGCGACGACGAGCGTGACGCCAATCGTGAACGCGAGCACGCGCCAGTCGAGCGCGATATCGCTGACGCGCGGCAGCGCGTCCGGGTATGTGGAGAGCAGCAGCGACAGCCCCGCTTGCGCGAGGCCGATGCCGATCGCGGCGGCCAGGACGGCCAGCACCAGGCCTTCCGTGATCATCTGGCGGAGCAGCCGCCAGCGCGACGCGCCGAGGGCCGCACGCAACGCGTGCTCCTGTGCGCGACTGTCGGCCCGCGCAATCAGCAGGTTCGCGAGGTTGACGCACGCGATCAGCAGCACCACGGCCACGGCGCCCTGCAGGATCCACAGCGTGCCGCGGATCTCGCCGACGATGTCGTCGAGCAGGGGGGATATGGCGACGCGATGTGCCGGGGTGGACGGAATGTGGCCCTGGGGCGCGATCTCGCGCCAGCCGGCGAGCAACCGGTCGATGTCGGCCTGGGCCTGCTCGTGTCCAACGCCCTCGTTCAGACGCGCGATCACGTTCAGAGAGTGATTCGAGCGACTGTTGGCGAGCGTGGCAGGGTTGATCGTGAGCGGCGCCCACAACATGTGCTTTGCGTCGTGGATGTCGAAGCCGGCCGGCATGACGCCCACGACCAGCAACGACATGGCGTTGATCTCGATGCGCTGTCCCACGATGGCCGGATTGGCGCCGAACTCACGCCGCCAGAGGTTGTCCGACAGAATGACGACCGGCTCGATACCCGGCCGTGAGTCCGCGTCGTCGAACCAGCGCCCGAGCGCGGGCCGGACGCCGAGCGTGGGCAGCAGATCGGGTGTGAGCACGCCGAGCGTCTGACGACTCGGTTGCTGGCCGCCCAGCGTCACGCTGTCGGTCACGTACGCGCCGACGGATTCGAACGCGCGGTTGTGCTCGCCGAGCTCGAGGAACTCCGGCAGCGACATGGTGAACCGGTTGAAGCCGAGACCGGGGAACTGCGTCGTGACGAATTGGAGGCGATCCGGTTCGGCATAGGGCAGCGGCCGCAGCACGACGCCGTTGACCACGCTGAACACCGCCGTGTTGGCGCCGATGCCGAGCGCGAGCGTCATCACGACGATGGCCGTGAACCCTGGCTGGCGACGGAGCGCGCGCAGGGCGTAGCGGACGTCGCGCCAGGTGTCTTCGAGCCAGCCGAGCTGCCAGAGGTCGCGTGTGGTCTCGCGGATCTGCGTTTCGTTGCCGAACGATGG
>CAZVHY010000424.1:0-2230 GCA_964627115.1 uncultured Solibacteraceae bacterium
ACAGCCTGCTCGAGTGGTACGCGGCCGAGCACCGCATGAGCGAGGCGGGATCAGGCCGCTGACGAGATCCGCTCGAGTTCCGTGGTCCACGACAGCGCGGCCGCGTAGGCGCCGGCCAGCGCCTGCGCATCGAGCCCCGCCGCTTCCGAGAGCTCGATCGCTTCGTCCCACTGCCCCTGTTCCCAGGCCACCACGCAGCGCAGCAGCCGGCTGTGCCTGTTGTCCGCGCCGGTGAGCGCCGCCTTCATCGCGTCGGGCAACGGCAGGTCCGGCACGATGGAATCCATCGGCTGGCCGAGAATCGCATCGAGCATCGAGCAGAGGCCGAGCAGGAATCCTTCGGCCGAGTCGTCGCGGCCGGACTGTTCGACGAGCAGCTCGCAGAACCGTCCACGCAGCGTGGCGGCCGAGAGCAGCGCCGGGCTCGCGCCTTCGCCGAGATTGGCGAGGGCCCAGAGCGACACCCAGCGGCGGATCGTGTCGCGGCCGAGGAGAACGAGCGCGTCCGGAATCGACGAGACGGTTTTCTGCAGCGCGAACTGCGCCGAGTTGACGGCGCGCAGGACGCGGTAACACATCGCCGGATCCGGCTTGATGAGTTCAGCGAGCTGGTGCACGCCCAGGTTCGGGTTGTTCAGCGCGCGCAGCAGGCGCAGTTGCGCGATCTGGTGCGCGGGGACCGCGCGGCCTTCTTTCACCGCAGGACGACCGAAGAAGTTGCCCTGGAAATAGTGGTAGCCCTCGGTGACGGCCTGCTGGAACGTCTCGGCCGTTTCGAGGTGCGTGGCGATCAGCGTCAGGCCTGGCGGGATCGCTCCGCCGAGCGCGCGCGTGCGATCGGCCGTCGTGGCGGCGTCGCTGAAGTCGACGCGCACGTGGCTGGCAATCTTCACGAGATCGGCCTGGCCCGTGGCGAGCAGGAACGGATCGATGGCAAAACTGTACCCGGCATCGCGCAGCGATCGGCAGGCGGCGACAACGTCGGTGTCGGCTTCGACATCGGAGCCGATGTTCAGGACGACCGAGGTAGCGGGCAGCCCGGCGGGGATGCCGTCGAGCAGGAACTGGCGGCTGACATTGATGAAGGCGGGACGGCCGCCGGTGAGGGCGTCGAAGCCAATCGCCAGAAGCGCGTCGGTCAGCACGCGCGCCGTCGCGCGGTCGTCGGGCACCACCTCGCGCGTCACCATGAACGTTGGTTCGCGGTGCCGGAGCTCGTACGCAAAGGCGCGCCCGGCGCGGTCCATGATGGGCTGACGGGCCACGAGGACTCGGGTGGAAGACGGAGCGGTGGTCGACGACATACGACGGTGTATCAATCGGCAGGAAGGGGGGAAACTCCAGTTAAGCCAGAAGTTAGAAGACAGAAGCCAGAAGTTCGCGAAACTTTGGAGTTCGAACGTCGAAGTTCGAACTTATCCGCACTTCTGGCTTCTGGGTTCTGGCTTCTCGGTTGAACCACGCAACCTGATATACCGTCTCCCCGTGCGCCCCCGCACCGCCTTCCTGCTCTTCCTCGTCCTTGCCGCCCTTCACACCTGGCCGATCGTGTCGGCGCCGTGGCGGCTGTCGCTCAATCACAATGCGGATGCCGAACTGAACGCCTGGATGCTCAGCTGGATTGCGCACACGCTGCCGCGCGATCCGCTGAACGTGTTCAACGGCAACATCTTCGCCCCCGAGCGCGCGACACTGACCTACACCGATCCGCTCATCGTGCCGGCGCTGGCCGCGGCGCCGGCGTGGTGGCTGACCGGGTCGCCAGTGCTCGCGTTCAACGTGTCGTTGATCGTCGGCCTGGCACTCACCGGCTGGGCCACGTGGCTGCTCGCCCGGCGCTGGACGGGATCGGCCGGCGCCGCGCTGGTTGCGGGCGCACTGGCCGCCTTCAATCCGCACCTGCTGACGCGCCTGCCCCATACCGCCGCGAGCTGGATGTGGACGCTGCCGCTCACGTTATATCTGGCGGACAGACTTCTCGAACGCCGGGATCGCACGATCGCCGGCCTGCTCGCGCTGACCATCGCCGCCACGGCCGCCACATCGCTCTACACGCTCGTCTTCGCCGCGGTCCTCGTCGGTCTCGTGATGCTCGTTGCGCTCGTCCGTCGTCAATGGCGTGACGCCGTGTGGGTCGGCGGCGCCGCGATCGGTGGGCTCGCACTTGCAGCGCCGGTGCTCGTGCCGTACGCGCGCTTCGCGGCCACCGGCGTGTCGCGGCCGCTGGCGT
>CAZVHY010000425.1:0-2161 GCA_964627115.1 uncultured Solibacteraceae bacterium
CGTTACTCCCTCGTCACACCGCCCCGGCATACTGCGGCCGCTAAAATGTCCAGGTGCACTCTCCGAGCCGGCCGGCCGCGCCCCCGTCCTTGACCGATCCTGCGCTGCTCATCAACCGGGAGCTGAGCTGGCTCGACTTCAACGAGCGGGTGTTGCTGCAGGCCACGGGCACCGAACACCCGCCGCTCGAGCGCGTGAAGTTCCTCGCCATCGTGGCGACGAACCTCGAAGAGTTCTTCATGGTTCGCGTCGCATCGCTCCTGCGCAAGTCGCGCAGCGGCCTCGACGACGTCTCGCCCGACGGGCGATCGACGTCGGCCGTACTCGGACTCGTGCGCAAACGCGCGGTCGACATGCTGCGGCGCCAGGCGAGCTGCTGGGACGACGTGCTGAAGCCGCTGCTGCGCGAGAACGGCATTCACCTGCTCGACCCGAACGAGTATCCGGCCGGCGCCGACGAGTGGCTGCAGCACTACTTCACGCGCGAGATTTCGCCGGCACTGACGCCGCTCGCCTTCGATCCGGGCCACCCGTTCCCGTTCATCTCGAACCTGAGCCAGAACCTGGCGGTGGTCGTCAAACACGCCGGCAAGACGCGCTTCGCGCGCGTGAAAATTCCCGACGTGCTGCCGCGGTTCGTGCCGCTGCCCACGCAGTTCTCGCGCAACGGCGCGCGGACGTTCGCGTATCTCGAGGACGTCGTGCGCGCCAACCTCGCGGCGCTGTTCCCGGGCACGCAGGTCCGCGGCGCGCACCTGTTCCGCGTCGTGCGCGACGCCGATCTGGTCATCCAGGAAGACGAAGCCGACGACCTGCTCGAATCGGTCGACCAGGGCCTGAAGCAGAGCCGCCGCGGCGCACTGGCCATGCTGCAGGTCGAGGCCACGACGCCGAAGAAGGTGCTCGAGATCCTCGTGGAAAACTTCGAGATCGAGGACGAGAACGTCTATCGCCTGCGGTCGCGGCTCGGGTATGCCGACTGGATGGAACTGGCCGCGCTGGCGCGCCCGGAGCTGAAGTATCCGCCGTTTGCCCCGGCCGAAGTCTGGGCGCGCGAGACGCCCGAAGAGCTCTTCGGCGATCTGCGCCGGCAGGACCGGCTCGTGCACCACCCGTTCCAGTCGTTCGGCGCGGTCGAGGCGTTCCTCGACGCGGCCATCGACGATCCGCACGTCATCGCCATCAAGATGACGCTCTACCGCATCGGCACGAATTCACCGCTCGTCGATCGGCTGGTGGAAGCCGCGGAGGCCGGCAAGCAGGTGGCCGTGCTGGTCGAGTTGAAGGCGCGGTTCGACGAACGCAACAACATCAAGTGGGCCACGCGGCTCGAGGCCGCCGGCGCGCACGTGGCGTACGGGCTCGTCAACCTCAAGACACACGGGAAGCTGCTGCTGGTGGTGCGACAGGAAGCCGACGGCATCCGCCGGTACGTGCACGTGGGCACGGGCAACTACAACGCGCAGACCGCGCGCATCTATACCGACTTCGGCCTCTTCACCGCACGCGGCACCATCGTCGAGGACGTGTCGGACGTGTTCAATTACCTGACGGGCTACTCGGGGCGGCGGGCGTACCGCGATCTGCTGGTGGCGCCCGTGGGACTGCGGCAGCAGATCATGGCGCTCATCGAGCACGAGGCCGCCGAAGCGGCAGCCGGGCGGCCGGCGCGCATCATCATCAAGATCAACGCGCTGACCGACGTCGAGATGATCCGCGCGCTCTACCGCGCGTCGCAGGCCGGCGTCGCGATCGATCTCATCGTGCGTGGCGTCTGCTGTCTACGGCCCGGCGTGCCTGGCGTGAGCGAGACGATCACCGTGCGATCGATCGTCGGCCGGTTCCTCGAGCACTCGCGCATCTACTGGTTCCAGAACGGCGGGTCGCCGAAGGTCTTCATCGGCAGCGCGGACCTGATGGAGCGCAACCTCGATCGGCGCATGGAGGTGGTGTGCCCGATTCACGAGCGCGCGCTGGCCGATCACCTCACCACGCTCGTGCTGCCGGCGCTCCTGCGCGACACCACACGCGCGCACCAGCTGCACGCCGACGGGTCGTACACACTCGTCGAGCCCGAGCCCGATCAGCTCCCGATCGATTCGCAGGACAGCCTGCTCGAGTGGTACGCGGCCGAGCACCGCATGAGCGAGGCGGGATCAGG
>CAZVHY010000426.1:0-2159 GCA_964627115.1 uncultured Solibacteraceae bacterium
CGAAACGCGCTCCAGCTTCTTCCAGCATTCTTCCAGCGATCGGTCAGGACTTCGTCCCTGCCTTCGCGCGACCCTGTCGCTACCCCGAACAAGGAGCGGGGTAGTAATGACCCGATACCAACGCTACAAGTATGAAACGTTCGTTCGTGTCCGTGACTACGGGATGGCCCACCAGGACCTGTTCCCGGAGTCGTCCATGGGTGGACAGGCGTTCGCGCAGATGACGGCCCTCGTGGCCACCATCGACGAACTGCTGGAGAGCCGTGCACTCGCCAGGGCCGAGGCCCAGCGTGTCAAGGCGGCCACCCGCGCAGAGGTCTTCAACGCGATGAAGATCGTTGCGCACGCCGCGCGCCGGGCCGCGCGGTGGGAACGGGGCTCGCACCCGTTCCGCATCCCGCGACGAAGAACGCTCAAGTCGGACATTTCGACGGCGAGACTCTTCATCCACCAGGCGGGGAAGCGGCAGGAGCAGTTCGCCCGGTTCGGCCTGCCGCCGACGTTCATCAGCGATCTCTCGACGCTGGTGGACGCGCTGCAGCAGGCGGTGGACATCCGGCTCAGCAGCAAGACGAACCGGAGCCTGACGCAGACCGGGATTCGGACGGAGCTCGCACGCGGATCGGAGCTCGTCCGGGATCTCGACGTCATGGTGGCGGTGGCGGCCAAGGACGATCCGGCCCGCTTCGCCGCCTGGCGTAGCGCTCGTCGCATGGAGGGGCAGCAGAGTGCCCCGGCGGATACGGCTGAAGCCGCCGTGCCCGCACCCGAGGCGACGTTCGACGGCACGACGATCATCGACGCCCCAGTGCTCGTGCTGGACAAGGCGTCGTGACGTGCGGGAAGTGAAGGCAGGGGCCGACGCCGGTGTCGGCCCAACACGGGGGCGGGGCGCATGCGTCCCGCCCCGTTCGTGTGCGTGAACATCAAACCCGACGAGGGCGTCAGTTCGAAGAACACGGCAAAACCGGATGTCGCTGGCGCCGTGTTCTTCCCCGCGTGGCGAACCCGTCGCCGGACCGCAGATGTCCGCTCCCGGTTGCTTTCGTATCGCCTCTTCAAGAAGCAATTCGCGGCTCGCGGCCTCCTGACGGAAACTGCGCCGCGGGTGCGACGCGTCAGGCCAGATATCGGCGTCCCGCCGCCAGCCCCACGAGTCCGAGCCCCAGCAGCGTCGTGGCCGTGCCGCCGTCCGGCACGGACTTGACGTCCTCGCCGGCGAAGTAGAGCTGGCTCTGGCCGAGAGTGCCGCCGGATGTCGTGATGTTGACGACCCACACACCGTACCTGCCCTCCGCGTCGAGTCTGGCCGCATCCAGGCTTCCGAAGAGCGGCTCCTCACCGCTCGTCAGCAGCGACAGGAACAGATTCGACGGCGCCGGCTCGTTGGCGCCGAGTTCGCCTTCCAGCCACCAGATGGCCTGCTGCAGCGCGGCGGCGGATTTCTTCCGCTCCGTCGTGTCGTCGTAGATGTAGCCGGCGAGCGCGCCGGACGCGAACTGGCTATAGAGATAGGCCGTTCCCGCGGAGATTTTGTCCGGATTCCCGCCCGAGACGCCCCCGCTGACAGCGCCGTCGCTCAGCGACGCGTTGTACGTGGTGTTGGTATTCAGATACTCGTTCATCTCCAGGCAGAAGCTCTGGAACCACGCGGCTCCGCGGGCGTCGTCGTCGTAGGCGTCGAGGCTGAGCCAGTCGCCGACCACATTCAATGTGAACTCGCCACCGACACCACTCTGGTACAGCCCGTAGTTGGCACCCACGTTAATCTGACCAGCCATGGCAGGCGACGCGAACGCCAAGGCCAGGGCCGACACGACGAGAGACGCGCGGATCATCATGGCCGGGTGTTGGAGCACCAGCCGTGCCACCTCGAGCGCACTCAACACGCGTCCGCAATTCGCTGCACCTCAAGAGCTTGGCGACAAGTCGCCGCCGCGGCAGAACTCACAATTGTGTGATCGCGTAAAGCGCGCCGACACGGGTCTCGCGGCCGGCGACGATGCGGGGATGAAACTCCAGCGCGTTCGCTGCGACGGCGGCGTTGTCAGATTTTGACAATGCGCCGGGCCGGTGCTACGGTCGGAACCAGACCCCGATCAATGGAGCCGGATCATGAAAGTCGTTGCCCGAAACATCTCGTTCACCGAACAGCACGA
>CAZVHY010000427.1:0-2159 GCA_964627115.1 uncultured Solibacteraceae bacterium
CTAGCCCGCCGATACCGGCACGATGTCCGTGCTGCTGACGGTGCGGTATTCCGACGGCGAGAGGCCGACGGTCTGTCGGAACTGTCGGGTGAACGCGCTCTGATCCGAGTAGCCGCAATCGAGCGCGATGTCGGCGATGGCATCGGCGGTGTCGCGCAAGCGCTTCATGGCGGCTTCCATGCGCGTCTTCCGAATCAGTTGTCCGGCCGTGAGGTGGAACACGCGCTGGATGCGCTGTTCGAACTGGTACACCGACAGGCCGCTCCGGGCCGCCAGGTCCGTGACGCGTAACGCCGTGCCGATGTTCTGCTTGATGTGCTGCACGGCGCGCGCCACGGCGGAGTAGTCCTCCCCGTGTTCGTCCCCCGCGTGCAGGTCCTTGGAGACGCCAATCAGGCCGATGACCCGTCCCTGTCGATCGTGCAGCGGCAACTTCGTGGTCAGGCACCAGCCGCGCTCGCGCGACGGATAGAAGTGCAGCTCGAGCTCGTTGAGGACGGGCGCGTGGTCCTGGAGCACGCTTTCGTCCGAGGCACGGCAGACGTCGCCCAGGGGCTTCGGAAAGACGTCGTCGGCGCGGCGGCCGATGAGGTCGCTCTTGTCGCGGTACCCGCAACGTTCGACCAGCGTCTGGTTGACGACGACGTACTCGCCGCGTGCGTTCTTCACGAAGAACACGACGTCCGAGACGCAGTCGAACAGAATTTCGCCGGTGAACGGCGACGCGAGTTGTGAGAACAACTCGGCCTGAAGTTGGGCCGTGCGCGACAACATATTCGTCGTTGTGCAGGAATTCTAGCCCTATTCCTCGAAAGCGACAAGACACCTGTCGACGGGCTGGCCTAGCATGACGCACCTCAACACTGGTGCCAGGAAACGTTCAGCTCCCGGTCGGGTTCCCGCGTCGGGATCCCGTTGCGTGCAGCGGTCTACGGCTCGTACGCGGGGACGAACGGCTCAGTGTCGGGGGGTATGGAGGGGTGAATGTCAGGTAATTCGAGGGCCAGGGCACTTCTCGCAGCCGTGCTGGCGATGTGTCTCGCGCCGTCCGCAGTGTTTGGACAGGCGACGGGCACGGTTGCAGGAACCATCCACGACAGTTCCGGGGGCGTCATCCCCGGCGCGACCGTCGTGCTGATCAGCGAAACGCGAGGCACGCGGGGTGTCCCCGCGGTCACGAACGCAACCGGGGACTACGTGCTCCCGAACATCACGCCGGATACCTACAGCGTCGAAGTGTCGATGCCCGGGTTCCGGACGGCCCGTCGAACGGGCGTGCCTGTCAGTTCCGGCGAGCGCGTGGCCGTCGGCATTCTCGTCATCGAGCCTGGCGGCGCCAGTGAAACGATCGACGTCACGGCCGAGGCGCCACTCATCCAGGCGCAGAGCGGCGAGCGGTCGCTGGCGATCTCGACGAACCAGATCGAGAACCTGCCGATGAGCGGCGGGCGCAACTTCACGGACCTCACCCGTCTGGTGCCCGGTGTCATGCCGGGCGGCGCATCGGCAGGCGGCACCCGCATTGGTGGCGCCGGCCAGAACAACATCACCATGGACGGCGTCTCGGCCATGGACACCGGCAGCAATACGCAGATGCTCAACCTGAACATCGAGGCCATTGCCGAGGTGAAGGTGCTGACGCAGGGCTACCAGGCCGAGTACGGCCGCGCCAGCGGCCTGCAGATTGCGGCGGTCACCAAGGGTGGGACCAACCAGTTCCGCGGATCGGTCTACGACATCGAGGACAACTCTGACTGGAACACGCACAGCTGGGCGGGGCAGAAGAACAATACGCCCAAGGCCGAGAGCAAGAGCCGCCGCTGGGGGTATTCGCTCGGTGGTCCGGTGGGCCGCCCGGGCGGCGACAACAAGCTGTTCTTCTTCTACAGCCACGAGTACTTCCCGCAGCAGACCAGCGGCGCAATCAACCGTTTCCGTGTGCCGACCGCGCTCGAGCGGGTGGGGGACTTCTCGCAGTCGCTCAACAACCAGGGCCAGCCGATTCCGCAGCTGCGCGATCCGCTGACGCGCGAGCCGTACCCGAACAACATCATTCCGGCTGAGAGCCTCTACCAGACCGGTCTGCGCATCCTCAATTCGTACCCGGCGCCCAACATGACGCAGACGGCGCCGAACGCCTACAACCTGGAACTGGCGCG
>CAZVHY010000428.1:0-2157 GCA_964627115.1 uncultured Solibacteraceae bacterium
ATCTGCTTGTCGGCGTTGGCCTGATCGATCTGGAGCTTGGCGCCGATGTTCTCGCCGACGTTCACGTCCGCGATGTCGATCGACAGGATCTCGTACGCCGTGCCCGCGTCGAGGCCGCGCGCGAGGATGTTCTTCGAGATGTGATCGGGGTGCGCGAGCACATCCTTGTGCGTCTCGGCCGATCCGATCGTGCTGACCATGCCCTCACCGACGCGTGCGATGACGGTTTCCTCACCCGCGCCGCCCACGAGCCGGTCGAGGTTCGTGCGCACGGTGACGCGCGACACGGCGATGAGCTGGATGCCGTCTTTCGCCACGGCGGCAATGCGCGCCGTTTCGATGACCTTCGGGATGACCGACATCTTCACGGCCTCGAGCACATCGCGGCCGGCGAGATCGATGGCCGCCGCGCGCTTGAACGGCATGTCGATGTTCGCCTTGTCGGCCGAGATCAGCGCGTTGACCACGCGGACGACGTTGCCGCCGGCGAGGTAGTGGGCCTCGAGATCGTCGATCGATACCTCGAGCCCTGCCTTGACGGCACTGATCCTCGCGTTGACGACCGTGGCCGGCGGCACGCGCCGCAGGCGCATGCCGACGAGCGTCATCAATCCCACGTACGCGCCCGACGACCACGCCGCGATCCACAGTGGAATCGGCACGAAGTACAGCACGAAGAACAGCGCCAGCAGCGCGGGAATCAGCAGGCCGATGGCCCCGATGGCTGCGGGATCGAAATCAAACATCAGACGACTCCTGTGTGAGTGACGTGCGGCGCACGACAATGCGATTGCCGTCGACGCGTGTTACGTGAATGGGGGTCCCGGCGTCGATGAACGCACCATCCGAGACCACGTCGACGCGGGTGCCGTCGATGTCGGCAATGCCCGCAGGGCGAAGAGGCGAGACCGCGGTGCCGCTGCGTCCCAGCCACTGCCGATCGCTTTCCGGCGCCGAGACGTAGCCGTCGTCGGCTTCCATGTCGGTGTCGAGGACGAGTTTGCGGCCGAAGGGCAGTCGAGGAAGAAATCGCAACAGCACGAAGGACCCCGCGAGAGCAACGAGAATGGATGCGGCCACACGGCCGAGGGCCGTGACGAATGCCGTCATGGTTGCGCCGGCGCCAACCAGCGCCATGCCGAGCCCGGCCACCAGCGCGAGTATGCCCGCCACGCCAGCCACGGTGAAGCCGGGCACGAGGAAGACCTCGACGAGCAGGAGCGCCACGCCCATGGTGATCAGCAGCAGTTCTTCCCACCCCGCGAGCTGCACGATCCAGTGTCCCCAGAAGAAGAAGCCGAGCGACGCCAGGCCGAGCATCCCGGGCACACCGAAGCCGGGCGTCCGGATCTCGACGAGCAGGCCGATGAAGCCGATGGTCATCAGCAGCGAACTGATGATGGGATTGGTGAGGAAGCGGACGACCGACTCGGCCCACGTTTCCTCGACTGGCCGGATCTCCGCGCCCGTGATGCCAGCGGCCTCGAGCGCCGCGTCGAGCGTGTCTGCCGTGAAGTCGGCGATGTGGTGCTCGATGGCCTGCGCGGACGTGAGCGTGAGCAGCTTGCCTTCTTCGATGACGTCCGCGATCACCACATCGGCATCGACCATCGCCTCGGCGATTTCCGGCGGCCGATTGCGGGCTTCGGCCGTGGCGCGAAACTCGGATCGAACGTAGGACACGGTCTTTTCGTCGGCCGGCGCCGGTTGCCCCGTGCCGCCACCGACGACCGGCGTGGCCGCGCCGACCGTGCCGCCTTTGGTCATCACGACCGTCTCGCAGGCGAGCGTGATGAGCGCGCCAGCGGAAATGGCCCGCTGGTTGACGAACGCGATGGTGCGAACCTTCGAGTTGAGCAGCGTGTCGCGCATCGCCACGGCAGCGTCGACACGGCCGCCGAACGTGTTGATGTCGAGCACGACAGCCGCTGCCCCGGCGGCCTCGGCTTCGCGGATGGTGCGCGCGAGGAAGGGCGCCAGGCCGAGGTCGATCGTGCCCGCAATCGGGATCGTGTACACGACGGGCGCAGCCGACTGCGCCGTCGCCGGCGACACCCCCCACAAGCCCGGCCACGCGATGAACGCGGCCGAGACGATGAGCCAGACCCATCGCTGCATGCCTGCATCATCCCCCGCGGGACAGCGGGGCTGCAAGCG
>CAZVHY010000429.1:0-2149 GCA_964627115.1 uncultured Solibacteraceae bacterium
CGGGATTGCGCCAAGAAGCTTGGCAAAGGAGGATGACCAACATGAAGTGAATCTGAAACCTTTGACTGGAACCCTGCGGGTGTGAATCCCGTCCAGTAGCGGCTGACCACCGGCTGGAAGTGAGTCTTGCGTCGTGCATGGGTAACCTACTCGACGAAGCGTAGATAACGAATCCGAAAGCCATGCGATTGAGCTTCGAAAGAGTTTCACTGCAGGAGCCTCTGTGTTTCCCGTAGCGGGGGCCACGCTGGGATCGCGTTATGGTCTGCGATCCACAGTCCTGCCGGAGTCGAAGAACATGGGCAAACGGATCATGGGGGTTCCCCAGGAACTTGGGAGATCCTGACGTCTCCACGACCAATTCCGGTGGGGCACCGGATGACCAACTCCCGGCTGGCATGAGCGTACTCACCATGTCAGAGCGAAACCGAGTACAAGCCGTGGTATCGCCGAGCGAAGGCAACGAAGCAAAGCGAGAGGGGCGTCAGGAAGTCACAGTGTCTCGATAGTACCCGCGAAGTTGGGCAACGACCTCCGGTCGATTCCAACGGAGGGAAGCGAGACATCGAATCAACGAACCGTTTTTGAGAAACACGACGAATGCCTTGCAATTCGAGAATCGTGTCCACCAAACAGAGACGGATAGCCGAGCTGGCGAAGCAATCGCCGCAGATGGCTTTCACCTCTCTGGCTTACCTGATGGACCTCGACTGGTTGACAGAAGCCTACCAACAAACTCGCAAAGACGGAGCGGCGGGCGTCGATGGCGTGACGGCGGCGGAATACGAGCAAGACCTCGAAGGCAACCTTCGGCGTCTGCTCGACCGCGCCCAGTCCGGCAGCTATCGAGCGCCACCGGTCCGGCGAGTCTACATTCCCAAAGGCAATTCCAAAACGGAATTTCGCCCGATCGGAATCCCCACGCTGGAAGACAAGGTCCTCCAGCGGGCGGTCGTGATGTTGCTGGAGCCGATCTACGAGCAGGACTTTTTGGACTGCTCTTACGGCTTCCGTCCCAAACGATCGGCCCACGGGGCGTTGGAATCGCTCTGGAAGCAGACGATGAACATCCAGGGAGGCTGGATTCTGGAAGTCGATATCCAAAAGTTCTTCGATCATTTGGATCATCGTCATCTGCGGGAATTTCTCCAGCACAGGATGCGTGACGGAGTTTTGTCGCGACTGATTGGCAAATGGCTGAAAGCGGGCGTGATGGACCAGGGAAGCGTCAGCTTTCCTCAGGCCGGATCGCCCCAGGGCGGGGTGATCTCACCACTCCTATCCAATGTGTTCCTGCACTACGTGCTGGATCTGTGGTTTGAGCGGGAGGTCAAACCCCGTCTGCGTGGCCCGGCTTTTCTGATTCGCTATGCGGACGACTTTGCGATCGGCTTTCGCGATGAGCGAGACGCCCGACGTGTGATGGAAGTCATCCCTCAGCGATTTGCGAAGTACGGCCTGACCGTCCACCCGGACAAGACACGTCTGATTTGCTTTCAACCACCGTCGTCCACGACGCGTGATGAAGACGCGAATCGACGTGACCTGCCGGGCACATTCGACCTGCTGGGGTTTACTCACTACTGGGGAAAATCCCGTCAGGGTCGCTGGGTTGTCCAACGCAAAACGGCTTCGAGCCGATTCAGCCGGGCGGTGCGGAGCATTGCCGACTGGTGTCGAACTCATCGGCACCTGCCGGTCAGTGAACAGCAGCAGAAGCTGGGACAAAAGCTCCACGGACATTACGCGTATTACGGGATTCGAGGAAACTATCGGGCTTTGAAGCGATTCCAGTACGAGGTCCACCGACGTTGGCACAAGTGGCTTAACCGCCGCAACCGCCAACGGGAACTCCTCTGGCCAGCGTTCAATCGCCTGTTGAAACGTTTCCCGCTCCCACGTCCGCGGATTGTTCACTCATCGCACGCAGCGAACCGTTGACTTGAGGAACCGTATGCTCTAATGCGAGCACGTACGGATCTGTGGGAGTCCCGGGCGGGCAACCGCCCGGGACCACCCGGTCAGTCGTCGCCCCCGCAACTCTTCGCTTGCCTCGCTGACCACTCGAGGGGATACTGAAGGCCAGCCCGGTTCGGCCCCACGGTAGGGTGCGGCGTGTTCTGCCGGGCGGCGTGGATGTCAGGAACTC
>CAZVHY010000430.1:0-2143 GCA_964627115.1 uncultured Solibacteraceae bacterium
GAGTTGTCGGTACAGGCGGAGGACACCATGGCGGTGATCAGCAGAACGGCAGGAAGGAGCTTCACGCGGGACGCCTCCGAAGGGCCATGGTAGCGGGACGGTCGCCGTGCAGGCTCAACGCGACGAAGGCCCGGCAGCCGCCTGCTGCCGGGCGCGGAAGACCACGTCTGCGTGCTGCACCGCCCACGCGTGGATGTGTTCGACCAGATCGATCAACGTCCTGCCGGCCACCGTCAGCGCGTAGTCGACCCGTGGCGGCACCGTCGGAGAGACCGTTCGCGTCACGAGCCCGTCGCGCTCCAGGTCCCGGAGCACCTGACTCAGCACCTTCGTCGAAATCGCGCCGACCTCGCGCTTGATTTCGCTGAACCGGCGGCTCCCGCCTGCGAGTCGCCCGATGACGAGCACCGTCCACTTGTCGGTGATGCGCTCGAGGACGGCTCGCGTCGGGCACTCGATATCGTACGGGTCCATACGAGGCATGTTGAGGTTCCTTGAGGCGACAAGGGCACGGGCAGGTGCCGTCGTGTCAACGGGCCGCCGCGGTCACGACCCTCGACGTTCACGCGCTCGCCGGCACGCCTCGTCCCGGCCGACGATGCCGAACCGATTGTACCGCGCGTCGCCCACGATCGCCGGCGCTGAGTCCGCGAGACGCCGTGGCACGCTGGTATGCTTCGGCGCGATGACATCTCCGTTCGATCTCAGCGGCCAGGTCGCCGTCGTGACCGGCGCCAACACGGGCATCGGCCAGGGTATCGCCGTGGCGCTCGCGGCTGCCGGCGCAGACCTGGCGCTCGTCGGACGCACACCGGCGGACGACACGGCAGAGCGGATCCGCGCGCTCGGCCGGCGCGCGGCGCTCATCGCTGCTGATCTGTCGACAACCGCGCCAGTCGGCGCGATCGTCGACGAGACGCTCGGTGCCCTCGGCGGACTCGACATTCTCGTGAACAACGCCGGCATCATCCGCCGCGCCGACGCCCTCGACTTCACCGAGGCGGACTGGGACGCGGTCATCGACACCAATCTCAAGACCGCGTTCTTCCTCAGCCAGGCGGCCGGACGCGTGATGATCGACCGTTTCCAGCGTGACGGCCGTCGGGGCCGCGTCATCAACGTGGCGTCCGTGCTCAGTTTCCAGGGCGGCATCCGCGTGCCGAGTTACACCGCATCGAAGTCCGGGCTGGCCGGCCTCACACGGCTGCTCGCCAACGAGTGGGCGGGACGCGGCATCAATGTGAACGCGATTGCCCCAGGATACGTTGCCACGAACAACACCGCCGCGCTGCAGGCCGACGCCACGCGCAATCGCCAGATCCTCGAACGTATCCCCGCCGGCAGATGGGGCACACCGGAAGACGTCGGGGGTGCCGCGGTGTTCCTGGCCTCGACGGCGGCCGACTACGTCCACGGACACGTGCTGGCCGTCGACGGCGGCTGGCTCGCGAGGTAGCCGCGCATGTCCTCTTCAGGTGTCGAGGCCGGAACGCTCGCACTGAAGCAAGGCGCGTGGCAGGCGAAACGAAACGGCGAGTGGGAGATCGTCGATCGGCTGCCCGCACGCTGATCGCGGCGTGCGAGCCGCCTCACTCGACTTTCGTCGCGATCCACCAGGTCGTGCCGCCGGCGTCCTTTACGCCACCGCGCTTGTCGGCGTCTTCCTTCTTGACCGGCGCCTGAACCGACTCGGCACCATTCGCGAGGGCCTTTGCGTACGTCGCGTCGACATCCGCGACGTAGACGTGCACATGGCCGCGGTGAGGCGGCCACTCCTCGGTGCCGTCGGCGAGCATGACGACGGTATCGTCGATGCGCACCTCCGCGTGCATTACGCGTCCGTCCGGTGACGAAAACGAACGCAGCGCCGTGGCGCCGAACACGTCCTTCAGGAACTCGATCGTGGCTGACGCATGGCTCACGATAAGGTAGGGCGACACGGAGTTGTAGCGATCGGGCTTGAACATGGCGTCCTCGTACGGGAGCAGGCTCCAAAGTAACATTGCTCCGCGGACTCGACATATGCCCTATCGCATCGATCTTCGCGGCGCCGGTCCTGACGCGCTCGATCGCCTCGTGGACCTGGGGGCCATCGACGTCGAGTCGACGTCGGATGGCATTGCCGCACTCATGCCCGACAGCG
>CAZVHY010000431.1:0-2128 GCA_964627115.1 uncultured Solibacteraceae bacterium
GCTCTCCGTACCAGTTCACCTTCCGCGTCAGATACATCACGGCCGCCAGCACGGCGAACACCGCAATCGATCCCACCAGCAGCGCCAGATCCTCGAGACTCAGCAGGACGAACAGCAGTCCGTACAGCGCGCTCATGACGCCGCCGAGCGACAACGCGCGACCGAGGCCACCGAGCGCGCGAATCGCGTAGGCCGAAATCAGTCCCACCGTTGCCGCAGTGGCCGTGGCGTACGCCAGAGCGAATCGCCACTGTTCGGCCAGTGAGAGCAACAGCAGGTAGAAGACGACCAGCGCTGCGCCCACGAGCAGGTACTGGAACGGGTGCAGCCGGAGCCCCTCGACCACTTCCCAGATGAGGAACATCGCGAACGTGAGGCCGATGAACAGCACGCCGTACTTCACGGCGCGCTCGGTCTGCTGGTAGTGACCGACCGTTGTCACGAGATCGACACCGAACGTCGACGCCAACATCCGGTCACTGACGGACGGCTGTGTCGACGTGCCCTCGATCCACGCCTGGGGAAACGGCCGCGAGAGATAGTTCGACGTCCACTCGGCGCTGAACCCGCCAGCGGCAACGTCGTGGACGATCGGCAGCCGCGCGCCCACGAAGCCCGGTGAGGGCCAGCTCGACGTCATCTGCGCCGTCGTCTGCGCGCCGGACGGCATCAGCAGCACGCCGTCGGTTCCAGCCACGGTCATCTCGATGCGGAACGCAACGACGTCGTTCGCCGGCACGGGTGCCGCCGATCGAAGTCCTGCGGCAAACGGTGCGGCATCTGCCGCCGGCTCGAGCGCGAGTGCGCCGCCGCCCCACGTGGCCGACGACACGTCGACGACACCTCGCAGATCGGATACGCCGACGACGAGTGATGCGCGGTCCCAGAACACCTGATGGGCGCGCAGCCCCAGCCCGTCGACCGATGACGACGTGAACGTGCCCGACGCCACGACCGCGGCGCGAAACAGGTTGACGGAGAAGATGCTGCGGCGCCGGATCTCCGGCGTGAGTACGACGTTCAGATCGAGCGTGGCCGGCAGCAGGATCGCGCGCCGCTCCGTGCGGACGGTTCGTGTCGGGTCTCCGGGTGTTTCCGTGAGCACTTCGTACGGCACGGTCAGCGCAAGGCCGCCGATGGTCTGCCGGCTTCCCCAGATGGCGCCCACGTCGCGCCGGACGTCGTTACGCCGCTCGGCACGTTCGCTGACCAGTTCCCCGATCATGACGAGCGGCACGAGCAGCACGCCGGCGATGAGACCAATGACGAGAGCCTTGCTGGTGAATGATGCGCTGATGGTGGCTGAGCCGGAATCCTGCACGATGACCTCCAGGTCGATGCCCGCACGGCGGGCCGCACGCGATCGCATCACCCGGCGATGGCAGCGTGATGGCCGGTGCAGGCGCCATCGCGGCGGGATTGTGGCGGAACAAAGGCAGACCGCGGGCCGTTCGCCGGCGTGGAATCTGCGATAGAGTCGCGGGCCATGTGCGCCGCTGAGGCCCGCGACGTGGCCGTCGTCGAAGACGAAGACGGCATCCGCGAGAGTGTGTGTTTCGCGCTCGAACGCCAGGGGTACATATCGAGTGGCTTCGCGGACGGCGCCGAGGCCTGGACGCGGTTCCAGACGCGCCTGCCGGCGCTGGCCATTCTCGACATCGGCCTGCCCGGCATGGACGGTCTCGAGCTCTGCCGCCGCCTGCGCACGGCCTCGGAGAGCCTGCCGATCATCTTCGTCACGTCGCGCGAGGACGAGTTCGATCGCGTGCTGGGACTCGAGATCGGCGCTGACGACTACCTGTGCAAGCCGTTCTCGATTCGCGAGCTGATGGCGCGGGTGAAGGCGCTGCTGCGTCGCGCGGCCGCCGTCGGCACGGGACCGGCCCCCGACGACGCCGGCCACGATGGACCGCTGCACCTCGACAACGACCGCTACGCGGCCACATGGCGCGGCCGGTCTGTGCGCCTGACGGTGACGGAGTTCCTGCTGCTCGACGCGCTCGCGCGGCGGCCCGGGCACGTGCGCACGCGCGACCAGTTGCTGACGAGTGCCTATCCGCACGACACGTCGGCCAGCGACCGCACGATCGACAGTCACGTCAAGCGGATGCGCCGCAAGTTCCTCGAG
>CAZVHY010000432.1:0-2113 GCA_964627115.1 uncultured Solibacteraceae bacterium
CGATCGAGCCGCGCCATCACCAGCCCGCCGACGCTGTCGACTTCGTCGTGTTCGAGATCGATGTCGAACTGCCGCCCGAGCTCTTCGAGGCGGACGGTCCCGGCCACGCGCAGCGATCCGTCGTCGAGCGGCGCAATGTCGGGCGTCAGCGGTCGTCCCTCGTCGATGTCGCCCACGACCTCCTCGAACAGATCTTCGAGGCTGATGATGCCGGCCGTGCCGCCATGTTCGTCGACGACCAACGCCAGATGTGCCGCCGTCTGCTGCATCGTCTCGAGCACGACATCGAGTGTTGTCGTTTCGGGCACGACGGGAATGCGCCGCACGCGCGTGGCCGTGAGCGGCTCGCCGCGCAGCATGCACTGCAGCAGATCCTTGGCGTGCACCATGCCCACGACGTGATCGAGATCGCTGTCGTAGACCGGATATCGCGTGCGCCGGTGCGTCCGCGCGATCTGGCGCAGCGCGTCTGGCGTCGTCCCGACGGGAATGCCGACGACGCGCACGCGCGGCACCATCGCCTGCGACGCCGTCAGATCGCCGAACTCGAGCAGCTCCTGGAGAATCTTCCCGGATTCGCCGAGCAGCGTGCCGCCCTTCTCGCTTTCTTCCACGATGATCTGCAGTTCCTCGGGCGTGTAGAGCTGTTCGTGCGCATTCTGCTGGCGCTGCACGCCCACGAGCTTCAGCGAGAAGTTCGCCACGGCGTTGAGCGAGACGACGAGCGGGTAGAACAGCACGAGCGACGCGTACATCGGCCAGTACGCCCACTTGCCCACGCGAATCGGGTTCTGCAGCGCGAGCGCCTTCGGAATCATCTCGCCGATGACGATGTGCGCGGCGGTCAGCACGAGCAGCGCAATGCCCGTGGCCGTGGCCGCTCCGCCGATCGCGGCCAGCGCGGGCACGTTGTCGGTCAGGTAGACGGCCAGCGCGTGTTCGCCGTACATGCCGAGTCCAAGGCTTGCGACGGTGATGCCGAGCTGCGCCGTGGCGAGATACCGGTCCTGCCGCCGTGTCGTCGACACGATCTGGAGGAGCCGGCCGGCCAGCCGATCGCCGGCAGCCGCATCGCGTTCGAGCGTGAGCCGAGACGCACCGATCAGGGCGAACTCGGCCGCCACGAACAGGCCGTTGACGAGCACGATGAACGCGCTCACGCCGAGGATGGTCGCGAGGATCACGACGCGCTTCCCCCTGCCGCGCCGGGTCCCAGCAGCTCGCTCAGCACATCCTGGATAGTGATCAGTCCGAGCGTCTCGCCGTGGTCGTCAACGACGACCGCCGAGTGCGCGCGCCGCTCGCGCAGCGTGGCCAGCACCTTGTCGGCCGGCAGCGATGCCGCCACGGTGACGACGGGACGCATCATGGCGTCGATCGGCATGGCGCCGGATGTCGCGTAGCGTTCGACGAGATCCTTGACGCGCAGCGTGCCGATGATCGCAGCGCGTGTGTCCCTGAAGACGGGCAGGCGGCTGAACGGCGCCGCGACTGCCGTCTGCAGGACGTCGTTCCACGACGACGACACTTCGATGGCCGTGAGGCGATCGCGCGGAACCATGAGATCGCTGGCGGTCCGCTGATTGAGGTGCAGCGCGCGCCGCAGCCGCTGTTGTTCCCTGGGCTCGAGCAGACCGCCGTCGCGGCTCTCGGCAATCAGCAGATCGATCTCTTCGGGCGAGTGCAGATGATGGTGACTGTGATCGCCCCCGCCGAACGGTCGCAGCATCAGGAGTGCCGCGCCGTTCAGGACGGCGATGAACGGCCTGAAGGCGACCAGCGACCACAACATCGGGATGACCGTCGCCAGTGCGGTGCCCGTCGGGTACTGGAGCGCGAGTGTCTTGGGGATCAGTTCGCCGAGCACGAGCTGCGCCGCGGTCAGCGCGAAGAGGACGAGCAGCGCCGCGGTGGAGAGCGCGGCGAGATCCGTCAGGCCAAACCAGGCGCCGATGCTGGGCGCCAGGGCCGGCGTGATGGCGGCCTGCGAATAGGCACCGAGGATGAGGCTCGTGACCGTGATGCCGATCTGGCAGGCGCCGACGTAGCGATCGAGCGCGCTGCGGTCGTCGACGTAGGGCAGGAGCCGCCCGGCGAACCAGTTACCGTCCTC
>CAZVHY010000433.1:0-2093 GCA_964627115.1 uncultured Solibacteraceae bacterium
CGGCCGAGCATTTCGTCGATGCGATCGATGAGCCGCTCCGACACGGCGTGCTCGAGCCGTTCGGCCTCGTCGTGGACCTCCGCCCAGCTCATGCCGAGCACCTTGACGAGGAACAGTTCGACGAGCCGGTGGCGGCGCAGGACGAGCGTGGCCAGCTTTTCGCCCGACGGCGTCAGCCGCACGCCCATGTACGGCTCGTAGCGCACGAGTCCCGACTCGGCCAGCGCCTTCATCATCGTGGTGGCCGTGCCGGGCACGACGCCGAGCGCCGAGGCCAGTTGCCCCATCGGCACGAGCGCCTGCGCGTCGGCCGACGCGCTCTGGGCGAGATAGATCGTCTTCAGGTAGTTCTCGACGGTCTGCGACGGCAGCATGGGCTCATTAAACTCCAACCGCAGCGCGCATTTCATACAATGAGCGCCGAGGCGATTGTCATGGATGTGTCTGAACTGCGGAAACGAATACTGCGCGCCGTCGATGAGGCCCGCAAGGATGCGGCGGAGCGACGCACGCTCGTCGATCAGTCCGTGAAAGCCTACGCGCAGTTCCTGCCGGACGTCGTGGTACCGATGTTGAAGCAGGCGGCGACGATCGTGAATGCCAATGGCGGCACGTTCGTGGTGAGCACGCCGGCGGAGACCGCGCGCCTGTCGGCGCAGCACGCTGCGGAAACGTATCTCGAGATCGCGCTCGATCGCACCGGAGCGGAACCGGACGTCGTGGGTCGTGTCAGCCTCGCCCGCGGTCGCCAGGGCGTCATTGTCGACGAGCGGCCGATCGCGGCGGGCAAACCCATCGAGCAGCTGACCGAAGACGACCTGGCCGCATATCTGGTGACGGCCGTTCCGAAATTGATCGTGAAAATGTGACGACGGCCGCCAACCAGGAGCCGCGCTCGTGCGTCGGAACACGATGCGGGGTTCGGCGCCTGAACGACCGTGTCCTTCACCACGCGACCGAGAGCCTTTGCCGGCCCGAACCGCGTCGCTCTCGAGCGCAGCGGGTTGAGCACCGACCGGCGCCGAACGCCCGCACCATCTTTCAGCGGCGTGGGGCCCCACCCCCACGCTGGCGGACTGAACTGACGCGGATCCCTCACCGCTCGCGCTACGCGCTCGGGTTCGGACCGTCCCTTTGCCGTCGGCGGCCGTGCCGCCCCTCGTGTAGCCCCGTCGCCTCGTAGCCTCCCCGCCCGCCGCCCTCTCCGGCCGTCGCCTTGTAGCCCCGTCGCCTCCCAGCCTCCTCCCAGCCTGCCGCCTCCCAGCCTCCCATTGACTGCCCGCCATCGCCGCGGCAGACTCGACTGGTTCCCCGGCGACACATGGACGTGAGTCCGGGCTTCCTGGAGACACCGCATGATGCGCACGGCGTTGCTCGTTTCGATGGTGATGGTCGGCGTGGCCACTGGCGTTCAGGCGCAGGTGACGTCGGTCGTGTCGGGTCCTGTGGTCGTCACGCAGGGCGAAGCCGTCATCAAGCGCGCGCCGGATCGCGCGTGGCTCACGGTGGCGACCGAGACGCGCGACGTTCGCGCGGAACGTGCGCGGTCGCTCAGCGCCGAGGGGATGACGGCGCTGCAGGCCGACCTCAAGGGGGCGGGCCTCGGCGACGATGCCATTCGGACGACCGGCTACTCGCTCGTGCCCGAGATGGACTGGAAGAGCGGCAAGGGTGTGGTGCGCGGATACGTCGTGCGCAACCAGATCGAAGTCCGCATCGACGATCTCGATCGCCTGTCAGCGGTGATCGATGCGGTGACCACGTCGCGCGCGACGACCGTTTCCGTGATCGGCCCGCGATTCAGTCTGAAGGACGAGGCCGCGGCCCAGGCCGAGGCGTTGCGGCAGGCGGTGACGTCGGCGCTCGCGCGGGCCCGTGCCATGGCCATGGGCGCCGGCCGGACGCTTGGCAACATCACGCGAATCGAGGAGCAGAACCTCGGCGGCTCGCCGTTTCCCCCGCCGCAGCCGATGATGCGCATGACGGCCGCGGCCGAGGCGGCGCCGACACCGATTACGCCCGGCGAACTCGAGATCCGTGCGGTCATCACGCTGACGGCTGAACTGAGGTAGGGCCGGCGTTGGGCGGGCACG
>CAZVHY010000434.1:0-2085 GCA_964627115.1 uncultured Solibacteraceae bacterium
CCCCGTGTCCGATCCAAAACCTGCCTATTCCCGCGTCCTCCTGAAACTCTCCGGCGAAGCCCTGATGGGCGAACAGTCCTATGGGATCGATCCCAAGGTCGCCACACAAATCGCACAAGACATCGGCGACATCCAGAAGCTCGGCGTCCAGGTGGGCGTCGTCATCGGTGGTGGCAACATCTTTCGCGGTGTGGCCGGCAGTGCGCGCGGCATGGATCGCGCCACGGGCGATTACATGGGCATGCTGGCGACGGTGATCAACGCGCTGGCGCTCCAGGATGCGCTCGAGAAAATCGGCGTGACGACGCGCGTCGTGACCGCCATCGAGATGCGCGCGGTCGCCGAGCCGTTCATCCGCCGTCGCGCGGTGCGGCACCTCGAGAAGGGGCGGGTCGTGGTACTGGCGGCCGGCACCGGCAATCCCTATTTCACGACCGATACGGCCGCCGCGCTCCGCGCCAACGAAATCCGCGCCGAGGTCATCCTCAAAGGGACGAAGGTCGACGGCATCTACACGGCTGACCCGATGATCGACAAGACCGCGCAGCGCTACGAGACCATCTCGTACATGCAGGTGATCGGCGACGGCCTGAAGGTGATGGATACCACGGCCATCACGCTGTGCATGGACAACAAGCTGCCGATCATCGTGTTCAACCTCCGCCAGCCCGGCAACATCCGGCGCGTCATCATGGGCGAACCGGTCGGCACGATCGTCCGCGCGGACTGAGCACACACCGGGGTTGCGTCCGGCCCCACGCCCGAAGAGACTGTCACCATGGATGTCAACGATCTCAAGAGCCTCAACGCCGAAGTCCGTAAGCGGATGGAGACGGCGATCGATCATGTCCGCCGGGAACTGGCTGGCCTCCGTGGCGGCCGCGCGTCGATTACGCTGCTCGACCCCGTGCAGGTCGAAGCGTACGGCGCCGTCGTGCCGCTGAATCAGGTGGCGACGCTGTCGATTCCCGAGCCGACCGTCATCGTGGCGCAGCCGTTCGATCCGTCGCTCTCGAGCGCCATCGAACGCGCCATCCAGAAGAGCCCGCTCGGCCTCAACCCGTCGTCGGACGGCAAGGTCATCCGCATCCCCGTGCCCTCGCTGACCGAGGAGCGGCGCAAGGAGCTCTCGCGCCTGGTCCACCGCTATGCGGAAGACGGCCGCAACGTCGTGCGCCAGGTGCGCCGGGACGCGAACGACCGGCTCAAGAAGATGCTCAAGGACCACGACATCTCGGAAGACGACGAGCGGCGCGCGCTCGACGAGGTGCAGAAGATCACGGATCAGCACGTCGGCGCCATCGACGAGCTGCAGAAGAAGAAGGACAGCGAACTGCTCGGGAAATAGCGCCGATACCGGCCCTGCCGTCTTGGCGGCGGGGTCGGCGGCATGTTAGACTTTCAAGTCTTGTCGGGTTGCGGCGGTCACGCCGCGAGCCGGCGTCGTGGGCGGCTAGCTCAGCTGGGAGAGCGCTACGTTCGCATCGTAGAGGTCGCGAGTTCGATCCTCGCGCCGTCCACCACTCACTGACCTTCAGCAACGGCCTCGTCGAGTCTCACTCGCGAGGCCGTTCTGCTTTTTCAGCGCGCGGGCCGCAGGTGGAAGTCGTATTCCAGCCGCACACGGTCCTCGACGCTCAGCACGCGGAAACTCGTCGGCACCGGCATCCCGAAGTCGCCGAACGTGAACGACGTCGTCGCGCGGCCCGAGATGCCGCCGTCGGTGGCCGTCGCCGTCACCTGCCACGTCGACGGCTTCGTGTGCCCGTGCAGGGACAGCTCCCCTCGCAGCTCGAACGTCAACGCCCCAGACGCCGGGAGCGGCCACGTCAGGCCCCGCAGTTCCCGAATCGCCAGTTCGATGTGCGGGAACGTCGCCGTCTCGAGCACGCGCGTCTGAATGGCGCGATCGCGGCTCTCCGAATCGCTCTCGAGCGTGCGCAGATCGACGATGAATCGCGACGGCTCCGGCACGACGGCACCTGTGGCCGACAGGACGAGAGTGCCGGTGATGGCCGCAGTCGCGCCCACGGCGTCGTTCGGAAGGCTGACGCCGGCAAACTGCTCGCGCACGCGGTACCGCGC
>CAZVHY010000435.1:0-2081 GCA_964627115.1 uncultured Solibacteraceae bacterium
CCAGCCACCCGGACGAAGCACACGGCTCGCTTCGCCAAGGAACGCTTCGCGATCGAACCAGTGCAGCCCAAGACCGACGCTGACGAGCTCGAAGGCTCCGGGCTGGAACGGCAACCGCTCGGCGCGGCCCCGGACGAACGACGCCAATCCTCGACGACGTGCGAACTCGAGCATGCCCGGCGACGAATCAAGACCGACTGCCATGCCCGACACGGCGGCCAACGCCCGCGTCGACTGTCCCGAGCCACACGCGACATCCAGCGCGGTGCTGAGCGATGACCCCACGATACCGGCCAGCCGCGCGAAGACGGTCGGATGGAAGTACGGCCGGCCTTCGTCGTACTCGTTCCCGTCGATATCCGCCAGGAATGGATTCACCCCCATCGCGGGTTACAGCCTCTGCGTGCCGTCGATCTTGCTCAGGTTGCGGTCGAAAGTGCCAAGCGGAACGTGTCCGGCTTTCCGGGCGATCTCAACCAGCAGGCAATCGGAGAAGCGGACCTTCGGCCGCTGCCGGAACTCGGCCACGGCGGCGGCCACCGCGTCGGCGTCCTGCACTGTCAGGTGTTCGTGGCTCAACAGCATGTCCACGGCTGTCGCAATAGCATCAGCGCCTCGATCGTAGACGGAGGCCAGCACCCACGTGGCTTCGGCGACCGCGAGGTGCGGCACCCACGCCCCCTGCGCGACGAACGCCTCGGCGGCGGCCAACTGCTTTGCATCATCGCGTGTCAGGAGCCGAACCAGCACGTTGGTATCAACGGCTCGCATGGCGCTTCCTGATGTGCTGCCGGACGCCAGCCTTCAGGTCTTCGAGGGTTCGCGGTTTCGGTGCCCCTGGAAACAGCACGTGATGAATGTCTTCTGATGAATAGCGACCGGCCTTGCGGACAACGACCCGGTCGCCATCCTCATCCCACTCGAGCACCGAACCTGGCCCAACGCCAAGCCGCTGGCGCACCCGCGCGGGAACCGAGACCTGTCCTTGAGCCGTGACCTTCGAATGCGCGAGTGCCATGAGGCGCAGATTACCATGGTAATGGACAGGCACCGAAGGTGTCCGAGGAGGCCCAGACATCGTTCGGCCGCGACGCGTGCGCGTTGCGCTCGGACGACGCGCGATACGACGGGCTGGAGCCGCACGTCTTCAGAACCGGTCTCGAGGTCAGGTGGTCGATTCGCTGACGCGGGCCGCGCAACCTGTCCGACAGCCGTGATATGGTTCCCCGGTTTCCCGGGAGTCCCCATATGTCCCTGACGCCTTCGTCCCGAACGGCTGCAACGGTTCTTGCGTGTGCGACGGTCGCCGCGTGTGTGATGACCGCGACCTTCGCCCAGACACCGACGCCAACGACGCCGCCCGGCCAGGCACCGCCGGCCGCGGGCCGCGGCGCGCAGGCGCCTGCCGGGCCCGACATGAACCGCTACTACACGCTCGGCCCCGACTCGCTCGAACGCGAGGGCGTGCCCAGGGGCGAGGTGCGTGGGCCGTTCTACCTGCTCAACAGTCCCAACTATCCCGGCACGCAGCACACCTACTGGGTCCACGTCCCCGCGCAATACGATCCGGCCGTCGAGACCGACCTGATGATCTTTCAGGACGGACAGGCGTTCATCGACATGAACGGCTCGGCGCGTGTGCCCAACGTGCTCGACAACCTGATCTACCGGCGCGAGCTGCCGGTGATGATCACCGTCTTCATCAATCCCGGCCGCACACCCGAGCAGCCTGAACCCACGCCGGCCCAGTGGGGCGACCAGACGACGAACCGGCCGCAGGAGTACAACGCGCTCGACGACAAGTACGCGAAGGTCGTCGTCGAAGAACTGCTGCCCGCGCTCCACAGGGACTACAACGTCTCGCGCGACCCGAAACGGCGCGGCATTGGCGGCACGAGCAGCGGAGCCATCGCCGCGTTCACCGTGGCCTGGCACTACCCGAATCAGTTCAGCAAGGTCCTCAGCATCGTCGGCAGTTACACGAACATCCGCGGCGGCCACCAGTGGCCCGACATCATCAGCAAGAGCGAGAAGAAGCCGCTGCGCATCTTCCTGAACGGCGGACGCAACGACAACCGCGG
>CAZVHY010000436.1:0-2070 GCA_964627115.1 uncultured Solibacteraceae bacterium
TCGCCGGGATCTTCGAGATAGGTGTAGCCGTGCAGGCCGTCCTCGTAGAAGCGGAGCAAGCGGCCTGATTCCTCGAGGTTCATGCGCCCTTCGCCGACGGCCACCTCGACCGAATCGTGCAGCTTGCGCACCAGGTCGTCGGTGTCGAACTGCACGTAGTTGAGCACCTCGCGGACCGTGTCGCCCTTGATGACCGACTCGAGAATCACGTTGCCCTGCGGGCCGAGGCTCACATGGACGGCGTGCGTGTCGCCGAACAGGTTGTGCAGGTCGCCGAGAATCTCCTGATACGCACCGACCAGGAAGACGCCCAGATAGTACGGATCGCCGTTGAACGGGTGCAGCGCGAGCGTGCGCTTGACGTCGCGGCGATCGATGAACTGATCGAGCTTGCCGTCCGAATCGCACGTGATGTCGCCGAGGACCGCCTGCCGCGTGGGCGCCTCGTTCAGCCGGTGAATCGGCATCACGGGGAACAGCTGCTTGATGGCCCACGAGTCGGGAATCGACTGGAACAGCGAGAAGTTGCAGAAGTACGTGTCGGCCAGCGTGTCGTCGAGGCTCTGCAGATCCTCGGGCACGTCTTCCATGCCCTGCGCGAGCTTGCGGAGCTTCGTGCAGATGGCCCAGTACAACGTCTCGGCCTGACACCGCTGTTCGAGCGGCAGATATCCGCCGTTGAACAGATTGAGCGCCATGTCGAGCGCCTGCTGCGCGTCGTGGTAACTCTCGAGCGCGTTACGCGCCGTGAGGTTCTGGTAGGTCTCCTTCAGGTCGACGAGCGGCTGCTCGAGATCCTCGGTGTCGCCGTTCGACGGCACGTCCTGTTCGTCGAACCCCGCCACGCCGAGCACGTTGAAGACCAGCAGGCTGTGGTACGCCACAATCGCGCGTCCGCTCTCGGACACAATCGTCGGATGTTTCACGCCCGCGTCGTCGCACACGCTCTGGATGTGGTACACGACGTCGTTGGCGTATTCCTCGAGCGTGTAGTTCACGCTCGACTCGAAGTTCGTCTGCGATCCGTCGTAGTCGACACCGAGACCGCCGCCAACGTCGATGTACTCGAGCCCGGCGCCCTCTTTCACCAGCTCCGCATACACGCGCGCCGCTTCGTTCAGCGCGCCCTTGACGATGCGGATGTTCGGAATCTGGCTGCCGAGGTGGAAGTGCAGGAGCTTGAAGCAGTCTTCCATGCCGGCGGCCTTCAGTTCCGCCAGGCCCTTGCGCACCTCGGCCACCGTCAGGCCGAACTTCGAGCGATAGCCGCCCGACGACTGCCAGCGCCCGCCGCCACGCGCCGCGAGCTTGACGCGCATGCCGATCTGCGGCCGCACGCCCACCTTCTTCGCGTACTCGAGCACGAGCCCGAGCTCGGTGTACTTCTCGACGACAGGGATGATCTGCCGGCCCATCTTGAGCGCCAGCATGGCCATCTCGATGAACTCGGCGTCCTTGAAGCCGTTGCAGATGATCGGCGTGTCGTTCGACGCCATCGCCACGACGGCGAGCAGCTCCGGCTTCGATCCCGCCTCGAGGCCGAACCGGAACGGCTTGCCGAAGTCGAGCACTTCCTCGATGACCTGCCGCTGCTGGTTGACCTTGATGGGGTAGACGCAGAAGTAGCGCCCCTCGTACTGGTGCTGCGTGATGGCCGCCTGGAACGCGCCGTGGATATCGGCGAGCCGGCCGCGCAGGATGTCGCTGAAGCGGATCAGGATGGGCAGACCGATGCCGCGCAGCTGCAGGTGATCGACGAGCTGCTTGAGATCGATCGACTTCGCGGGGTCTTTCGTCGCGTGCACCTGCACGTGACCGTTGGCGCCGATCGAGAAGTAGCCCTTGCCCCACCGCTCGATCTCGTAGAGTTCCGACGCGTCGGTGACCGTCCACGGATCGCCCGGTCGCCACGCGCTCGTTACACGGCTCGTCGTGCTCACAGCGGAACATGATACGGGCTTCGTTCGCGGTACGCACGTACGAAAACACGGAGGACGCGGAGATTGAAAGACGGCGACACGGCGGCAGGCGGCACGGCCGCACGGCGGCGGGCCTCGCAGCCATGCAGCC
>CAZVHY010000437.1:0-2068 GCA_964627115.1 uncultured Solibacteraceae bacterium
AGAAGACCGACGCGATTCTGTCAGTGGCGCTCGTCGCGAAGTTCGCGCAGCCGTAGACGACGAACGACATGTAGGGGCCGACCCCCGTGTCGGCCCACAAACCCGGCGTGGGCGGGCACGGGGGCCCGCCCCTACGTTCTCCTCCGGGCCCAGGCAGCGCGCACCACCAGATACAGCAGCCAGCCGCCTGGTCCGAACAGGAACGTGAGGATCAGGCACGGCACGACGAGCAGGTGCGGGATGCCCCGCGCCTGTGCGTCGTGCAGCTCCCATCGTCCCACCAGCAGATCGAACACGAGGTAGTGCACCCAGCCGGCCAACAGGAGCCACTGGTGCTCGAACAACGTGGCGACATCCGCCAGTGACGAGAACCCGCCATCAGCCGATCGCCACCATGTCGCGATCAACACGACGTAAACCACGCCGAGCACGACAGGCGTGACAATGCCCGCGATCGTCGTCGTGATGACCGTGCGGCGAGGGAAGAGCAGCATCAGCAGCCAGGTGATCATCGTGAGCTGGCTGGTGGCGCTGAAGACCGTTTCGGGTGTCATGTGCGAGTCTCCGGGACGAAGACGTACGTCAGTGCGCTGGACGTGACGCGAGCCAGGCTGCAGATGCCGTCAGCAGCAGCCAGGTGACGAGCGAGGCCATGGTCGTCGTGTCCGGCGTCACGAGCGACTGGCCGCGCAGCGCCTGCCAGAGTACCAGCAGAAACAGTGACCCGTAGGACGCCGCCGCGACGATCGTCAGGCGCGTGGCCGTGTCGCGACGACGGGTGAGCCGGCCGACGCCGAGCGCGACGAGCGGCAGCACCTGGAGCGCGTGCAGCCCGGCGAAATGTGCGACGCGGAGATCGCCGTGCGTCGTGCTCCATCCCGTGCCCGGCAGGCCGGGACCACCGTCGGGCGCGCCGACGGTGTGCGCGCCGGCAAGCTCCATGCGTCCGGTCGCGGCGGCCGCGTCCAGCTGCGCGGCCGTGGGTTGTGTCATCAGGCCACCGGAGAACGCGGCAACAATCGTGATGAACAGGCCCAGGCGCAGCGACCATCCGAGTGCGCGGTCGTCGAACGGCTGGCGCCAGAGCGCCACCAGCACGGCGACGCTGGCCAGCGTCTGGAGCACGATGGCGGTGCCCATGATGCTGAACAGCACGCCATCGAACAGCGTGGCGACGTTGAAGTGACTGCCGACGCCGCGCGAGGCCTGCAGGCTGATGATCGCGAACTCCAGCACGAACACGACGGCGCTGAAGCGGCCGACGCGCCGGCGGAGGCGCGGCCAGTCCGGCAGCCGCGTGAACATCCAGGCGAGCGTCAGGCAGTAGATCGCGATCGACACCGCGAACTTCGTCGGCTTGAGCCAGACCGGCGCGCCCGCGACGGTGCGCGGATCGAGCCAGAGGCCGGCCAGCGTGAGGACCAGTCCGATACCCATGGCGATGGCGGTGGCCGTCAGTGGGGCGTCGGCGCGCCAGAGGCGTGCGAGCAGGTGTCGGACGCGCCCGGGGAGACGGGGCGCGTTGGCGTCGCGGGCGTGCCGGCGACCAAATGTTGTCGTTGTCAACATAATGGGGCTACGGTACGTCACACATGTTGACGATGTCAACATGTGCCGGTAGGATCGGGATGACGATGCCGACCCTCCATGCCTCCCGTCCGGCGCGCAAGCGTCGCGGCCGCTATCACCACGGCGATCTCCGTCAGGCGCTGATCCAGGCCGCGGTTCGCACCATCGATCGGGAGGGCGTCGAGGCGCTCACGCTGCGATCGGTCGGCGCCGCGCTCGGCGTCTCGCGCACGGCGCTCTACCGGCACTTCGCCGACAAGGACACGCTGCTGGCGGCCGTGGCCGCCGAAGGATTCCGCACGCTGCACGCGGCGCTGGTGGGCGCGTGGGACGCAGCCGGCCGGGACCTCGCGGGCTTCCGGGCGCAGGGCCACGCGTACGTCGAGTTCGGCACGACACATCCGGCGCACTATCGCGTCATGTTCGGCGGTTACGTCACGCATGCCGCCCGCGGATCGGACCTCGACGAAGCGGGGACCGCCGCGTTCTCGGCGCTGGT
>CAZVHY010000438.1:0-2055 GCA_964627115.1 uncultured Solibacteraceae bacterium
ATCGGGCATGCTGCGGAAGCTGTAGGTGATCGTGCCGATCTGCACGCCATTGAAGCGCGAGTTCGGCCGCGCCTGCGCGAACAGCGGATTCTCGAACAGCGCAACTGCCGGCGCACTCGCCAGCGCCATCTTTCCGAACTCACGTCGTGTCAGTGCCATACTTCCCCCCTCCAGGGGTGACCGGTTCGGGGCCCGGCCGCCAGAATGTCAAGTGCGTACACAATGCCGTTACGCCGGCATCGCGTCAATGTTTCTGTCTGAGTCGTTCTGACGAACGTCGAACGCTCCGATGCGTCACAATCGCAGTTCCCAGCCACGCCGCATCTCGGGCCGCACGTATCGATTCGCCTCACGGTTGTTGGTGAACGCCATTTTCTGACCGTCCCACAGCAGCTTGCCCGGCACCCGGCAGGCGATGGCGCCGAGCACCACCCACTCGGTATAGGGACCGGACACCGAGAAATTCGAACACGCGGCTTCGCCCCCCTTGCATGCGCGAATCCAGTCGCGCTGATGGCCAGGCGATCGCGTCAGCATCTGCGCCGGCAGCGAGTAGTCGGCCCAGCGCGATCCGGGAATCAGCCCCACACCCTCGCCACGACCGCTCGTGCCGAGAAATCCTTTCGATCCGGCGAAGATCTGGTTGTAGCCGCTGCCCTGCTGACCACCGCCACCCGCACCGCGTCCGCCGCCGCCCTGCGCGCCACCGCCGCGTCCGCCACCAGGAGCCCCCGCACCGCCGGCGCGTCCACCGCCAGCCCCACCCGCGCGTGCGCCGCCGGTCGCAGGCGGCGTCTGGATCGTCGGGCCCGTGCCCGGAATCTGACGCACGTCGGCCACCGTCATGCCGGGCGGCGTGTACGCGTCCGGGTTGTCGCCCTGCGGATAGTTCATGTACCAGTGCACCGTCACCGGCGGCATCGATCCACGTGCGGCAAACTCCCAGCGGATGTGCATCCGGTCCGCGAACGTGACCGGACTGGTCCCCTCCTGCTTCACGCACTCGACGCTCACCGGGCTGCCGAGCCGCAACGCGAGATTGGCCGGGCCGAAGATGTGGATGCCCCAGTCGCCAATCAGGCTGCTGCCGAAGTCGAAGAAGCCGCGCCAGTTGAACGGCAGATAGAACCCGTACTGCTCGTCTTTGTACGCGTCGCCACCGCTCGTGAACGGCCGCATCGTCGCGGGCCCGAGCCACAGATCCCAGTCGAGCGTGTCGGGCACGGGCGTCGGCGGCGGCACCGACGGCACACGCGTGCCCTGCGGCCAGCCCGCAGCCGGACGGAACGCGTGTACCTCGGTGACATCGCCAATCTCTCCAGACCAGAGGATCTCGGCCGCCACACGTGTGGCCTCGTGCGAGTAGCCCTGATTGCCCATCTGTGTCGCGACGTTGTACTTCTTCGCCGCGTCGGCCAGCAGCCGCGCTTCCCACGGCGTGCGCGTCAACGGCTTCTCCACGTACACGCCCTTGCCGAGCTGCATACACGGCAGCGTGCACGTGGCGTGCGTGTGATCGGGCGTGCAGATCGTCACCGCGTCGATGGTGCGCGCCTCGCGGTCGAGCATCTGCCGAAAGTCCTTGTACCGCGTCGCCTTCGGAAACGCGTCGAACCCCTGCTGCGCCCGCACCCAGTCGACATCGGCCAGCGCGACGATGTTCTCGGAGGTCATGCCGCCAAGCACACCCATCGCACGGCCACCGGCACCAATCGCAGCGATATTCAGCTTCTCGTTGGGCGACTGGTACCCGAGCGCCTTCAACGACACCACGCTGCCGAAGCCGCCGCGCGGAATCGCGCCGGCCAGCAACGTACCGAACATGAAGTGACGACGGGACAGGGACATGGGGACCTCCCAGGGCGACTACCGACTACCGACTACCGGCCGGACCTGAAGGTCCGGCCCTCCATGTTTCGTATGGCCCTCCATCTATCCAGTGGAGGGCCGAACCTTCAGGTTCGGCCTGACGCTGCCGCCGCGCAGCCCGCCGCCGTGCCGCCGTGCAGCCCGCATCTACCGCCCCGCTGCGTACAACCGCAGCTGCTGAATCGA
>CAZVHY010000439.1:0-2051 GCA_964627115.1 uncultured Solibacteraceae bacterium
CCGGATTGTATGCCAATCAAGCGGTAGGGTCGGAAGGGGTCAGCGGCTCGATCAAGCGGTGCCACGACCTCGTCGACGTGGTGCGAGGGACGTGGATCGACGCGGTGGTGGCAGCGGTTTGACGGCTCCTGCGACGCTGTCGGCTGCTACGATCAGCGTATCGTGCCCATCGTCCAGCTCGCCCCACGCCGCCTCCGTGGCCCCTGGATAGCAGGCCAATCGGCGAAGGCCGCGTAGAATTTGCTCAAGGCCGCAACATGAACGCCACGAATGTGCTCGAGCGCGTGCCCATCCACACGGACGCCGACGGCGTAGTGCGCGTCGCCGGCACGCGGGTCACGCTCGACACCGTCGTCAACGCCTTCGAGAACGGGGCGACCGCCGAGGAGATCGCGCAGCAGTACCCCACGGTTCCGCTCGTCGACGTGTACTCGGTCATCACGTACTACCTTCGGCACAAGCCTGAGGTCGAGGCCTACCTCGAGGGACGGGAGTCGCTCGCCGAGCGTGTCCGCGAAGAGGTCGAGCGGCGGCTTCCCTCGGCGGACATCCGAGAGCGACTGCTAGCCAGGCGCACGTAGGGTCGTTCGTCCGATGCTTCGCGTCGCAGCGGACGAGAACTTCAACGCCGACATCGTCCGCGGTCTCAAGCCAGTGACGGCAGCATCACGATGAATGAAGAACAGGAGACGAGCGTGAGCGATCGGCTGGTGACGCGGCTGATTCCGTTCCTGGCGAAGCCGCAGAAGCGGGAGTTCAACGTGTTCGACGTGCTGCGATACGGCGGGTATGAGAAGCAGCTGTCGGATGTCTTCGCCTGGCTCTTGAAGGCCGACGGGACCCACGAGATCGGCGACGCCTTTCTTCGCATCTTCATCGACGAGGTGAACCGTGGCCTTCCGCCGGCTGAGCCCATCACGTTCGGGGTGTTTGCCGTGGCTCAGGAGGTCGACACCTGCGGTCCCGGGGGCGTTGCGGACGTCGTCCTCAGCGACGACAAGGCCGTCGTCGTCGTGGAGAACTACTGGACCTCGGACGGCCATGGGCACGACTATCAGGGCTATTGGGAATGGGCCGCCAGGGGCGGGAAGAGGCCCATCGTCGTACTCCTCTGTGACGACGTCGCACGCGGCAGGCAGACAGAAGGTTGGGAGAAGGCCGTGGTCGTGACGTACGCGAGCCTCTTGTCCAAGCTGGTCGAGTCTATCGAGACCCTGCGAGGCTACCGGTTCAGTTATCCAGATCAGTGGTCATTCATCAATCAGATGCACCAACGGTATCGAAAGGACCTCAGCATGAGTGACAGCGAGCTGATCGACTTCGTTGCGGCGGTGTGCAAGTCCGGCGCGAGTCGCTACGGCGAGAGGAACCAGGAGTTGGCGGCGAGCACCTTCGTCGAAGACCTCCGCCAACAAGCCGTCCGGAACTTCAACGAAGGTCGGAGGCTGCAGTCGCGGCTGAAGAGGGTGCTCAAGGACTACGGCGCCAATGTTCTCAAGCCTGCGATCAACGCGGCGCTGGGCAAAGACTTCGTTGTCAATGTCGGTGCCAACCACGTCGGGAACTACGAGTGGACAGTCTGGTTCAAGGTCGCCTCGCCGACGGTCGATGGAGACAACGCCTTCTACCTCAAGTGGGGGCACTCGGCGTGGTTCATCAATGAACGGGATAGCTGGACAAAGAAGGGCGTCACGCCCGACGAGGCAGACTACACGCACCTGTTCGTCTGCTACGACGGCGAGACGATCCAGTCCGCCGTGACCCTCGGTGAGGTGCTCGCGGGGCTGAAGCCAGAAGACACGCGCCTGCTGGACGAGGTCGTTCGACTCGTGAAAACACGCGCCTCGGAGAAAGGCTGACGGTGGGCGCGCGTCATCTGCTGCGGCGATGGACACTCGTCGCCGTGGTGGTGCTCGCCATCGCGGCGCCACCCGCGACCGGCGGTGCCGCGTCGCCGCAGCAGCCGGCGTTCCGCGCTGGCGTCGACATCGTCCAGCTCGATGTCACCGTGCTGGATCGCGACCGCCAGCCGGTCCGCGGCCTGACGGCTG
>CAZVHY010000440.1:0-2042 GCA_964627115.1 uncultured Solibacteraceae bacterium
GTTCGTCGCGGCCGAGGACGAAGGCCGTCGCCTCGGTGAAGTGCTGCTGCATGAGGCGGCGCGCTCGGGCCGGCCGCCGCGCGGCGACGGCGTCGGCAATGTTGGTGTGCGTCTCGGCCACGCGATCGTGTTCGGCGGTCGTGCGCCGGCTGTCGAAGCCCGCGCGAATCGATACATCGAGCGCTTCGCGCAGCGCGCTGCCGAGCAGGGCGAACAACGGATTGCCGGTCGCGCGGCCGAGGATTTCGTGGAAACGGATGTCGGCGTCGATGAACCGGCGCCGCTGGCGGCTCGACGCGCGCATGGTCGCGGCCTCGCGCTGCAGCGCCGCGGCATCGTCGTCGGATCGATTGCGCGCCGCGAGCTCGGCGGCGCGCACCTCGAGCGCGTTGCGGACGTCGAGCGCGTGCGCCGTCGACGCCTGTTCGGTGTGCAGCGCGTGGTTCAGGAACTGCGTCACGGCCTGGTTCGTGAGGCGGCCGACGCGCGGCGATCGGCCGTTGGCGATGTCGAGAATGCCCGCGGTCCTCAGCGACCGGAACGCCTCGCGCACCACGCCGCGGCTGACCTTGAGCTCGTGGCTCAACGAGCCTTCGGACGGCACTTCCTCGCCCGACTTCAGGCGATGGCGTCGCGTGTATTCGATGAGATAGTTGGCGACCTGATCCGAGAGATTGCCGGTCGTGCCGGGGAGCTTCGGCGCGTGCATGCGGGGGAGTATATCGTCCGGCCGCTCCATGCCCGGGCCTGACACGATTTCGTCACAGGTGCGCGGACTCTGCTACCCTGAACCGCTCACCTGTCAGGGAGGTTCGGACATGCGTCTGCGGTTCACACTCGGATTCCTCGGTGTTGCGGTTGTCGCGACGGCCGTGTCGGCCAGCGCGCAGGCGCCATCGGGCACGACACCTCGTTATTTGCTGATGGTGGTGTCGAAGCAGCAGCCCGGCATGGCGCTCTACAACGCGGAAACCGATGAGCTGCACTGCCGGTCGGGCAATCTCGGCATCGCGCCGCACGAGGGGGAGTTCTCGCCCGACGGCCGCATGGCGTACGTGCCGACCTACGGCAGTTCGGCGGTGGGCCAGCCCGGCACCGACGAACACGAAATCCACTTCATCCGTACGTCGGACTGCGAGACGGTGTACACGCTCGACACCGGCGACTACAAGCGCCCGCACCACGTGCAGGTGGCGAAGGACGGCACGATCTACGTGACGGCCGAGCTGAAGGAGTCGATTCTCATCATCGATCCGAACACGCGGCAGATCACGGGCACGCTGCCGACCGGGTCGAACACGACGCACATGACCGCGCTGTCGTCCGATGGCCGCACGATGGTCACGAGCAACGTCGGCGCGCGGACGATGACGATGATCGACGTGCCGGGCCGGAGCATCGTGCGCACGGTGCCCACTGACTCGAGCAACCAGCGCATGGTCATCAGCCCCGACCAGCGCCACTTCGTCACCAACCTCGGTCAGGAGCGCAAGGTCGCGTTCTACAACATGGCGGACGGCGCGCTCGACTTCACGGTCGACGTTGAGGGCAGCCCGTTCGTGAGCGGCTACAGCGCGGACGGGCGCTTCGTGTATGTGATGGGATCGGCGCCGGCCGCCGGACGTGGTGGTGCACGAGGCGCCGGCCGCGGCGGACCTGGCGGCCCGGCTGCGGGCGCGCCGCCGGCGGGTGGGGGACAGGCGCCAGCCGTGGCGCCCGGTGCTGGTCGTCAGGGCGGCGGGCCAGGTGCTGGCCGCGGTCCCGCGGTGACGCCGGGCGGACCGGTGGGCGGCAACCTGCGCGCGTGGAAGATCGACGTGGCGTCGAAGTCGGTTGTCGCGACGATTGACGAGAACCTCGGCAGCGGCGCCGGTGCGCTCATGGTGAACCCGGCCAACGGCCGCGTCTACATCAGCGCCATGGCGCACGATCTCATTTCGATCATCGACCCCGACACCTGGCGCGTCGTGAAGACGATCGCGGCGGAAGACAATCCGGACGGCATGGCGTTCGTGAGGGTGCAGTAAGAGCAGGCTGCGGGC
>CAZVHY010000441.1:0-2040 GCA_964627115.1 uncultured Solibacteraceae bacterium
GACGTTCGCGTGAGCCGCACCTGCACGTCGTCGAAGGCGGCTCGCGCACCGAAGTCGACGAGCATGTCGGCGACGTCGCGATCGTCGATGTGCACACTCGCGATCCGCCAGCCGCCGCTGTCGCTCTCGACACGCAGCGTCCCGATGGCCATCACGTCCGTGATCTCGAACGACCAGTCGTCATGGACCGTGGCGACGCCCGGTGACATGGCCGGCGCCTTGATGGGCTGCGCGAGCACACGCACGCGCACCGATTCGGGCTGCGGACGCGCAGCGGGCTCATCGAAGGTGATCCGGCCGCGGATGCGCGCGCCCGGTCGCGTCTCGATCGTCAACCCCTCGAGATTCGTGCCGTCGAGGATGAACGGCTGGATCGCGTACTCGGTGCCTGCCGGCCTCGGCCCCGTACGCACCTGCAGGAGATATTCGCCGGGCTCCAGGTCAGCCGCCGAGAAGGTGCCATCACGCATGCGATCGACCCGGCGCGCGCCGAGTCCACTGCTCTGGTAGTGCGTCAGGCTGACGGTGCCATCGGTGACAGGTGCGCCGGTCGAGTCGACAATGGCACCCGCGATCCGCGTCAGTCGCGCCTCCTCGACGACGAACGTCACGCTGGTCTCTGCGCCAGCCGCGACGCGGACCTTGGCCGCCTGATCGAGCACTCGAGTGCCGGGATAGAACGTCTCGCCGAGGGTTCGAGGTCGTTGCAGGGGTGTCACCAGACCCGCGCGGGCGCTCACGTAGTAGTCGCCTGGCGGCAGCCCGAAGAGTCGGACCTCACCGCGGTCATCGGTGTAGGCGAACGGCTGCAGCCCCGCGTTGGTGTAGTTCGCCCGCCCGCCGTCGAAGCGCCTGAAGAGCGCGCCCGTCTGGATCCCGGCGAACGGCGCGCCATCCACGTCGATCAGCCTGACGACGATGACGCCACTCCGCGGCAAGGTCATGTCCACGGCCACTTCAGCAGCCGCCGCCAGGTCGATCTGGGCCGCTGTTTCCCATCCCAGCCGCTGGCCGTACGACAATTCCACGTAGCCGGTCTTTGCCGCCGATAGTCTGTAGATGCCCGGCGGCAGTTCCGCAAAGGAGAAGCGACCTTCGGGATCGGTGACGAGGAATCGTGGATCTTTCAGGACCGGGCTCGACACCCGCACATCGGCGCGCGGGATCGGCCGCTGCGTATCGGCCGCAAGGATGCGTCCCTGGATGACGCCGGTCGCGTCGGCTCTCGACGAGAGCGCCGCCGGCGTCTGGTCGCGCGGCGGCAGCGTCTGGGCGTGGCTCGACACGACGCTCAGGAGCACGACGCCTGCCGTGAGCCAATCGCCGCGCACACCGCGTCGGGCTCTGCCCGGCTCAAGAAGCGACACCATCGGGATACCTCCTCGACTGCGTGGATTCTTCGGCTGAACGTGGATTATAGACACCGCTTGCGGGCGCTCGGCTTCAGTTCCGCTGCCGGCGCACTCGAAGCGCACCAGCCGCTTCATCGCACAGGACGAGATCGCCTTCCTCGAGTTGGGTGCGGCCTGATCGGGAGTGAGCACCCGGGCTCCGTATGTCAGCTGTGAGTCATAGACGCCATCCGCGTCCATGAGTGGTGGCGTGACGGGCTACACCGTGTATCGCTGGTTCCAGCTCGCTGGAAACGTGAGTCCATTCGCATAGACGAACCGGATGAGTTGTCCGTGGTGCTGAATCTCGTGTTCCAGAAGTTGGAACCCCAGCTCGAGCTGTGCGCCGGTCATGGCGGTGAAATCGACGGCCGCCAGACGTGACTGCGTCGCTTCCAGAGCAGCCAGCACAGAGGGCTTGATGCGCGATTCGCCGAGCGAGCAGGAGAATCCTGCCCAGGCCCCCTGCTCGATGGCCCTCGTGTAGCTTTCACGCGCTCCGACGATGCACCAGAGCTGGCCCGCGATCCGGTTGGATGGCAGCCCGGGCAAGTCGAGGTCGAGCGCGTGTTCGTCGAAATGCACGATGAGATCGTGCGTGAGTCCGAACGCTCGATCGAGCCGCTCTTTCAGTTGCTGGTTCATCGCC
>CAZVHY010000442.1:0-2028 GCA_964627115.1 uncultured Solibacteraceae bacterium
TGCCGCTTGCGGTACGCGCCTACGGTACTAAAATGAGGCCGGCAGTGCCATTCGTTCCTGACACCTGGTATGTGCCCAAGATCTGTAAAAATGCAGAAAAGGATCATCTCATCGCTTCTATTGGAGGAATTTGCCCCACCTTCAATCAGGAGACACTCGGATGGTCACCAGGACGAAAAAACGGAAATCGGCAGGCTCGAAACGGCGGTTCATTGGCAAGCCCGCTGGGCAGATCCAGGAACGGGTGCAGGCCGTCGGTCCGGAACACTTCGGCATCGTTGCGGTGGACTGTGCCAAACGCCGCTCGAAGTGGATGCTGTGTAACTTTTATGGCAAGGTGCTGATCGAACCGACCACCGTGGAGCACACCACGGGCGGCTTGCGGGCGATGACGCAATTGGTCGCGTCAACCTGCCAGGAGGAAGGTTTGACCGACACCCTGGTGGCCGTCGAAATGACGGGCATCTATCATAAGCCGGTCCAGCAGGCGTTCCGCAAGGCGGGTTTCGACACGCGGATCGTACACCCATTCGCCTCGAACCATTATCGTCGGCCCCTGCATCCGGACACGAAGACCGACGATCACGACCTGGAAGCGATCTTCCATGCGGCGGTCAAAGGTTATGGCCTGGCGATCCTGCCGGCGAGTGAGGTCTTTCAATCGGTGCAGGCCGCCGCACGCCACCGGCACAATCTGGTCAAACAGCGTGCTCGCCTGATGGTGCAGATTCGCCGGTTGTTGCACCAAACGCTGCCAGGCTTCGCCGATTTGTTTGAGGATGGCCAGTTGTTTCAGAAGTCGATCGGCTTGCCGATTGCGCAGGAATTCTCTTCGGCGACGGCGATCTGCCGGGCCGGAGCAGCAGGCATCGCGCAGCATCTGAAGAAGGCGAAGGTGCGCTTTCAAACCCGCACCATCGATCGCATCGTTGCCTGGGCGGCCACCGCGGCCGAGCCGTCGGAACTGGCTGCGATGCACACCAGGCAGTGGCGGGCCCTTGATGAAGTGCGTCGCATGTTTGATCGACAGATCGCCGAAACGGAGCGGGAAATGGCCGGTTTTCTGGTGAAAACACCGTACATTCTGCTGCTCAGCATCACAGGCATCAACGTCGTTTCGGCGGCGCGGCTGGCAGGCGAAGCTGGACCGATCGAACATTACGCCTCGGCTCGCGCGATCAATGGACGGGCCGGTCTGTATCCGTCGCGTTACCAGAGCGATGAAGTCGATTATGCCGATGGCAAGCTGGTGCGGCAGTGCAATCGCAAGTTGCGTGGGGCCGCGATGCTGATGGCCGAGAACCTGATCAAGTGCCATCCGCATTACCGTGGCTTGTCGGAACTCTGGAAGCAGCGGAAGGTGGACACCCGCGACCGCCGCTGCCGGATCGCCAACCGCGCCATGCGGATGGTCTTTCAGCTCGTGGGTGGTCGACAGGTATGGCGTGGCCGCGGCGTCGATGCCGAGGCCGTGCTGGCCAAGTTGCGGGAGTTTCATCGCCTGCACATGAGCCCTCTCGACGAAGTCATTCGTGACCTGCAGGAAGCCGTCGGCTGGCTGCCGAAGTCGGCCCATGCCGCGGAGGCCAGGCCGCTGCTGGAAATGGCTCGCAAGCGGCGGCGTGGCCCCCAGCCAATTGGCGACTTACTGCTTCCAATCCTGCTTCGATTAGGAGTTGCTACCACCGAGGAACCCCAGCATGTAGAATCAATCATGTCCGAAGCTCGGAGCTCCGACTGACTGATCGTGCCGCCAGGCACACTGACAACATCGCCTTGACACCGAGGGATAGCGGCCGAGTGATTGCTCTGCCGCACAAGCCCGTCGATTAAGCAAGATGCTCTGTCAGCGGTTCCAACGCCGGATAGGACAGTGTGGAGCCTTCGAGCTTCGGATATCTACCAGGGTGGCGAGACGGAACCACCAATGCTGACCGAGACGTGCCCGGCAGCCGCACCAGTCACTCGACAGCGAGCGAGAAAAAAACTACCCTGCCGGTAGTGCGCTCGCGGTACGCGCACATCTCA
>CAZVHY010000443.1:0-2026 GCA_964627115.1 uncultured Solibacteraceae bacterium
TCGATTACGCATTCCGCCTCCCATCCCGGGGGCGGTGTTGTGCAAGCGATGTGCCCTCGCCGGCCGTGACTGTGTTGGCGGGCGGGGGCGCACTTCACGAGGCGAAGACAGGGCGATCGTGGGAAGGGAATTCCACACTACTGGCAGCTCTGACATGACCCTGCCCCCGCGGCTTTACCGCGGGACTTCAGGCGTGGAGCGCCGTACTTGAGCGACTTAGTCCATTGACTTAGTCTACTTGGTGGCCTACGCTGCGATCGTGAAGATCGTAAACGTTCATCAGGCCAAGACCCATCTGTCCCGGTTGCTCGAACGGGCGCATGCCGGCGAGGAGATCATCATTGCCAAGAGCGGCGAGCCGTACGCCCGGCTTGCGCCCCTTCCGGATCGCGCCCCGAAGCGGCAGGCGGGGACACTCGAGGGATACGTGACGATCGGCGACGCGTTCTTCGATCCCCTGCCGGCGGGGTGGACCGGGGAGGCGTAGCCGTGGACACCTCGCGACTCCTGCTCGACACCCACGCACTCCTCTGGTGGTCCACCAACGCCAGGCAGCTGAGCCGGAAGGTGAAGCGCCTCATTCAGGATGAGGACACGAAGGTGTACGTGAGCGCGGCATCGGCGTGGGAAATCGCCACGAAGGTGCGACTCGGAAAGCTGGAGTGGGCGAGCACGGAGTCTGTCGAGTCGTACTGCATCTCGCAACGGTTCGAGTGTCTGCCCGTGCTGTTCGCGCACGGCGAGCGTGCAGGCTCGTGGCCGCAGGCGCACGGCGATCCCTTCGACCGGATGCTCGCCGCCCAAAGCGAGGCCGAGAACATGCCGATCGCCACCAACGATCCGAAGCTCGAGGCGTTTGGAGTCGAGGTCGTCTGGTAAGACGTCGCACGAGATGTTCCGCGAACGCCGGCGTTGCCGCAGGGCGTCAGCCCGGCGCGGCCGGCGTGATGGTGTCGAGGAACGTCGCGGGCGGAACGAAGAACAGGCTGCCGGTCGTCGCGCGGCTGAAGTCGAGCAGCCGATCGTAGTTGCCAGGCGGCCGCCCGATGAACATGTTCTCGAGCATCTGCTCGATCCGGTGCGGGGACCGGGCGTAGCCGATGAAATACGTGCCGAACTCGCCCTTGCCCACGTCGCCAAAGGGCATGTTGTCGCGCACGATCTCGAGCTGTTCGCCGTTCTCCTCGATCGTCGTCAGGGCGTTGTGCGCCGACGTCGGCTTCACCGCATCGTCCAGCTCGATGTTCGACAGTTTCGTTCTGCCGATGATGCGTTCCTGCGCTTCGACCGGCAGGGCATTCCACTGGCGGAGGTCGTGAAGGTACTTCTGGACGATGACGTAGCTGCCGCCGGCGAAGGCGGCGTCTTCGTCGCCGAGGATGGTCGCGCGGCGGGCCGCATCCGCAACGGGATTCTCGGTCCCGTCGACGAAGCCGAGGAGGTCGCGGTTGTCGAAGTAGCTGAACCCGTGCGTTTCGTCCACGGTCGACACTGCGCCATCCATCCGCGACATGATCTGCGTCGCCAGTTCGAAGCAGAGATCCATCCGCCTCGAGCGGATGTGAAAGAGGATGTCGCCTGGTGTCGAGACGGCGTGGTGCTGGCCGCGGATTTCCCGGAACGGGTGCAGGTCTTTGGGGCGAGGGGCACCGAAGAGCCGATCCCAGGCGCCGGAGCCGACGCCCAGGATGCACGACAGCCCGCCGCCGAGATCGCGGAACCCGACGGCACGGACGAGCGCAGCCAGATCGCTGGCCAGCGCGCGAACCGCGCGTTCGCTCTCGCGACCGGAGTTGATGGTGGCAACGATGAACATCGCGGCCCGCGTGAGCCCGGCGACGACCGGTTGGGAGACGTCTTTCATCTCTGACTCGCGACACTAGTGAACCACGTTGCACCCCCGCCGGCACGGGGGATTTCAGCGACGTCCCGGTCAGGGCTGCGCGCGATGTGAGACAATAGCGGACTTGCCGCGGTGAGGTGGCTGAGTGGCCGAAAGCGGCGGTTTGCTAAACCGTTGTAGGGG
>CAZVHY010000444.1:0-2010 GCA_964627115.1 uncultured Solibacteraceae bacterium
GTGACGCCGCAGACAACGCGGCGCCGCTGGCAACCTGCTGGAGGAAGCGACGGCGTGTCGGAGTCATAGATGATGGCCGGAAGGCGGAGGCGACTGTAGCACAGGGGAGGCTGGAAGGCCGGAAGGAGGCGCCGCCGTAGGGGCGGCCCTTGGGCCGCCCGGGCCGGGCAAGCCCGGCCCCTACGTAGCTCCGCGCTCAACGACGCCGCTTCGAGCGCGACTCGAGAAACGCGATGTCCTCGGCGTCGCCGGGTGCGGCGCGCTGCGCGTGCGCGGTCGACTTGAGGCGGAGCAAGTCGCTCTCCGACGCCACACGGAACTGCCAGGACCTGATGCGCACGCTCGTGGCTCTGGCCGCCAATCCCTCCGCCGGTTCCGGGAAGTCGAAGAGGAGATCGATGCGCAGCCGCGTGCGCGGATTCGCAAAGAACGCGCTGACGGGAGCGTCGATCCGGAGTCGTGTCGTGGCAACTCGCTCGTTGTCGATCGTGGCGAGAATTTCACCTGTGTCGTCGAGGCGCGACGCCAGTTCGAACCCACGGGTGTAGAACACGCTCACGAGAGCCGCCAACTGATCGCCTGGCTGCGCAACCACGAAGTCGAAGTCGCGCGTGACACGCCGGGAGCCGAGCGTGACCAGCGCCATGCCGCCGACGAGTACGGGCTGGAAACCCAGCCCCGCCAGCGCCTCGACGACGGCGCCGACCTCGTCGAGGTGGCTCGGCGGCGCGATCATGTCACGACCGATTGGAGTGAATCTCCGGCAGCGGCCCGCGGCAGGTGCTCACGCGGCGGATCGGCGGCAAATCACCGCCAAGTTCGCGGGCGGCTTCCAGATACCGCAGGTTGTCGTCGATGCGTTGCGCCGCCTCGAGCGAACGTTTGCGCGCGTGTCCACCCATGGCGGCGATACGACGGCGCTCGTCAGCCGACAGACGAGCTGCTCGGGTGCGCCCGCCGCGGCTTCCCAGTGCCCGGGCCATGTCGCGGACGTTCATACGCCGATTATACCTGGCGCTAAGCACAATGGGAGGCGGGGAGGCGACAGGCGGGGAGGAGGCTGGAAGGCTGGGAGGCTCGACGTGTCGCACTGGAACCTCTCTCGCAAACGGGCCGCGGCACCGAGGGCGGCGCCGTTTATGAGACAGGTTCTATAGTGTGCGTGACCGATGTCGATGCGCGTCACACACGTCGCCGCCGCCTGCGCGCTGCTCACGCTGACGTCCGCCACCTCACCCGCTGCCGACGCGTCCGCGCAGACGCCGCCCGTTCCGGTCCCGCAGGCAATGGCACGGGCCCATCGGGCAGAGGCGGCCTTGCCCCCGCTACCCGAAGAGCGCGCAGGCGGCCCGCGTCGAAGGTCTCATGCTCGTCGATACGACCATCGGCGTCGACGGACGGGTCACGTCGGCCGATCTGCTGTTCAGCATTCCGATGCTCGATGCGACGACGCTCGATGCCGTCCGGGCGTGGCGGTTCGATCCGTTCGTCCGTGATGGACGACCGCTCGTCGGCCGCACGGTATTCGCCATACGCTTTCAGGAGTTCGGCCAGGTCGTCGAGACCGAGGCGTTCGACGCGCTGGCCGACGCGATGCTGCTCTGCCTCGCCAACCTCGAAAGGGCCAGGTTCGAGGCCGCCGCCGGGCAGTGCGACATCGCCAGGCGCGAAGCGACGATGTCGATTCCCGCGCGCACGCGTGCCTCCAGGCTGCTCGACGACGCGCGATTCGGCCACGAGCACTTCCCGCGGGCCGATCGCCTGCATGCGGACGGCCGTGCCCTGGCCGACGACGGCCGCCACGCCGAGGCGCTCCGTCCGTACGAGGAGGCGGAACGGCTCCTGAGACGGGTCCACAGCCGCATGCCGACTGACTCGCGAGCCCAGGCCGGTATGGCGAACGCCCTCACCGTTCTCCTGTCGGACTACGCAGTGTCGCTGGAAGCCGTCGGGCGCACGCGCGATGCCGAACGCGTCCGGTCGCGTCTGAAGTCGTTGCCGCGCTGACGA
>CAZVHY010000445.1:0-1992 GCA_964627115.1 uncultured Solibacteraceae bacterium
GGCGTGATCAGTGGATAGTCCGTGCCGAAGAGCACCTTGTGCTTGAGCAGCGTGTTGGCGTACTGCACGAGTACCGGCGAAAAGTACTTCGGCGACCAGCCGGAGAGGTCGATGTAGACCGTCGGTTTGTGCAGGCAGACGGAGATCGCTTCGTCCTGCCACGGAAACGACGGGTGCGCGAGGATGATTGGCAGGTCCGGGAAGTCCACCGCTACGTCATCGATGAGCATCGGGTTGCCGTACTTCAGCCGCACGCCGCCGCCGCCGGGCATGCCGGTGCCGATGCCGCTGTGTCCCGTGTGAAAGAGCACGGGCAGCTTCGCCTCGGCGAACACCTCGTAGAGCGGATAGGCGAGCGCATCGTTGGGCGCGAACTGCTGGAGCGGCGGGTGCAGCTTCAGTCCGCGCACGAGACCGGTGGCGAGAAGGCGCCGCGCTTCCCGTACTGCTTCCGGTCCGCGCATCGGATCGAGGCTGATGAACGGCAGGATCACGTCGGGATTGGCGCGTGCGAGGTCGAGCACCGCGTCGTTCGACACCTGCGGCCGGCCCGTCAGCCGCTCGTCGACCGTGAACAACACACACGCCATGCGGCGCGACCGGTAGTAGTCGACCAGCGCGGCGCCGTCGCGGGCCGCGCCGCTGTCCCCGAAGTACTGCGTCGCCGCGGTGTCGGCGGCGTTGGCCGTCTTCGGCGCCTCGAGGTGCACGTGCACGTCGATGGCGGTCAGGCGGGTCTGGTCGATCGTGGCATCGGTCATAACAGTCGTCCTCGTCGGTGACTATTCCCAGAAGGCACTTGTATTGGCGTACCTGGTCTCAAGTCAGCAGCACGTCGGGCGATGCGCTGTACAGCCGCGCAACGTCGGCGTGGCGATGTTCGATCACCGCGCGCTGGTTCAGCGATCCCTTGTCGGTGATCTCCATCGCATCGAGTGATGGCGGCGTCGACAGCAGCAGCGCCCGGCGAATGGCCGTGGAACTGCCCGGATGCCCGTCGTTGTAGCGCGCAATGCGGTCGACAAACGCGGCGCGTACCGCCGGGTGTGCGCCGACGACCGTCATCGGCACGTCAGACTCCGCACCGGCAAGCGCCCGGCACGTGATGGCGTTCGGAAAGATCAGCGCGCCCACCTCGTCGCGCCCGTGGCCCGTGATGACGACGTCCTGGGCGACGTCACCGAGCGCGGCAAGCAGTCGCGCGCGCACCCAACCAACGTGCACCCACGTGCCCGTGGAGAGCTTGAAGTCTTCGTTGATGCGTCCCTGGAACATGAAACCGCGCCGGACGTCCGCGTCGTCCGGATCGGCCGGTGCGATTGCGTCACCCATCCGGTAGAACCCGTCCTCGTCGAACGCCGCCTTCGTCAGTTCGTCGTCGCGCCAGTAGCCGGGCGTGATGTTCGGGCCGCGCAGCCGGGCTTCGAGGCGGCCCTCGACGGGCGCGGCCTTGAGCTCGAGACCGGGCACGGGCACACCGATGTGCGTGGTGGTAGAGAGGAGGGCACCCGTGCACAGCGCGAACGGCGCGCTCTCGGTGGCGCCAAGCCCGGTGACCCACGGCACGGGACGGCCGGTGGTTGCGATGGCCAGCTCCTGCATGCCGTCCGCGATTTCGGGGCGAAGACCCGCAGCGGCAAAGAACAGCGCCTGCACGCGACTGAAGAAGTGGCGCCGGAACGCTTCGTCGTCGCGCAGCACCGGCAAGAGCATCTCGAAGCCGCGTGGCACGTTGAAATACGCCGTCGTCGCCACGTCTCGCAGGTTGGTGATGGTTCGATCCATCTGGCCGGGCACGGGCCGGCCGCTGTCGATGTAGAGCGTGCCGCCGTTGTAGAGCGCGATCCCGAAGTTGTGATTGCCGCCGAAGGTGTGGTTCCACGGCAGCCAGTCGCAGAGGACCGGTGGTGCGTCTGCCAGGAACTGCAGCACGGTGCGCAACTGTTCCTGGTTCGCGCAGAGCATCCGCTGCGTGTTGATGACACCCTTCGG
>CAZVHY010000446.1:0-1989 GCA_964627115.1 uncultured Solibacteraceae bacterium
TCGTTGTTGCCTACGTGGGACGCCTGGTTCGTTTCTCGGCGATTGCCAGTGTGCCGTCGCTGTTCGGCCTGTCGTGACCGCGGGCGATCGGGCGGCTCTACGGTGCGTCCGTTCATGGCCACACTCGCCCCCAACGTTCTCGTGTTGAGTGCAGGACCGTTGACCGCCCACGGCAGCAGTCCCGTCGAGACGCAGCGGATTGCCGCCGCCGGCGCCGGGGGTAGCGCGTTGGTTGGGCTATGGCTGGCATCGGCAGCCATGTTCGGCCGAAAGAAGCATTCGTCGTGGGCCGGAACAAGTCGCGCGGTGCTTCCTTGCCGCTGATTTCGTCTTCGAGTTGCGGTAATATGACTACAATTACCAATGACTGGAGTCGAAATGCCACAGTCGAAAGCCGCCACGACCAGACTCCTGCGTCTGGCTCGGGCGCGGCCCATTCTGCGGGCACGCGATGTCGCGGCTCAGGGGGTCCATACCGGCACGCTCACCCGGATGACCAGGTCGGGGGTGCTGGAGAGAGTCGGCCCAGGACGGTATCGGCTGGCCAAGAGCGAGCTCGTCACGGAATACCACGACCTCGCGGTTGCCACCGCCGCCGTCCCGCGCTCTGTCGTGTGTCTCCTTTCGGCCCTCCGCTTTCACGACACCGGCACACAGCTTCCGGCTGAGGTGTGGCTCGCGGTGCCACGAGGTACGCGTGTTCCGCGGCTGTCAACGCCACCGCTCCGGGTTGTCCGTATTTCGCCAGACGTATTCAATCTCGGCCTCGAGGAGCATCGTATCGAGGGACAGACTGTCCGCGTCTACAACGTGGCGCGTACGGTGGCAGACTGCTTCAGATTCAGGAACAAGATCGGCCTGGACGTGGCGCTCGAAGCGCTCACGGAAGCCTGGCGCAGCAAGCGCCTCAATCTGGACGAGCTGAATCGAATTGCGACGACGCTCCGTGTGCAGCGAGTAATGCAGCCCTACCTCGAGGCCATCGTCCTGTGAAGCGCGATGGTCCGAAGAACATCGTGGCGTCGGTTCAGGCTCGGCTTGTTCAACGAAGCCGAGACCTCGGAGTCGAGCATCAGCTCACGCTTGCGCGCTTCGGCGGCGAGCGCCTGTTGTATCGCCTGTCGACGTCCGAGTTCGCCGATCGGTTCATCCTCAAAGGCGCTGCCCTGCTCCTCCTGTGGCTGGGCGAGCCGATTCGGCCGACGAAGGATATTGACCTGCTGGGCGCTGGCGACACGTCTGCGGAAGCCCTCCAGCGCGTGTTCATGTCGCTCTGTGGCGTGGAGGCTCCGGAAGACGGCTTGACCTTTCTCGCAGAGAGCGTCGAAGCCGGAGCCATTCGCGAAGGCCAGGAATACGGCGGCATGCGCATTACGCTCATGGCCATGCTCGGGAACGTGAGGATTCCGCTGCAAGTCGATGTCGGTGCAGGAGACGCTGTTGTGCCGCCGCCAGAGGTCGTGGACTATCCGGGATTGCTCGATCTCCCGCGTGCCACGCTCAGAACGTACCGGCCCGAGACGTCGATTGCCGAAAAGACAGAAGCCATGGTCCGTCTGGCCCTGGCCAACAGCCGGATGAAGGACTTCTTCGACATCTACGGACTGGCCGAAAACCGAGCGTTCGACGGCGACACCTTGCGGCGCGCCATGGCTGCAACATTCGCGCGCAGGGCCATCGAAATTCCGAAGGCGTCCCCTCTCGCACTCACCAGCGCGTTTGCCGGCAACACCCAGAAGCAGGTGCAGTGGGCGGCATTCGTTCGACGCACAAGACGCCCTGACCTCGGCGACCTGACCTCGATCATCCGAGCCCTGAACGGCTTCCTTTGGCCCGTGCTCCAAGCCGCCGATCGGGACGAACCGTGGCCGCAACAGTGGTCGAACGGTGGACCATGGAAGGCTCCGTCGATCGCTATGTGACGCACCTCACTCTCCCACCTGTCAGCTGACTGTTAGCCAGAAACAGAAAACGGGTTACGACTCAGAG
>CAZVHY010000447.1:0-1979 GCA_964627115.1 uncultured Solibacteraceae bacterium
GAGATCTCCTCGCCGGCGAGGTACTTCTCGAGAATCTGGTCGTCGACTTCGCTCACCTTGTCGATGAGCTGCTCGCGGTAGTGTTTGGCCTGCTCGAGCAGGTCGGCCGGAATCTCGTCGATGCGGTATTCGCCACCGAGCTTGTCGTCGACCCAGATGATCGCCTTCATCCGGATGAGGTCGACGACCCCTTCGTACTTGTCCTCGATCCCGATCGGGAGCTGGATGATGACCGGGTTGCCCTGGAGCTTCGACTTGATCTGCTCGGCCGTGCGCAGGAAGTTCGCGCCGATCCGGTCCATCTTGTTGACGAAGCAGATGCGCGGCACGCGGTACTTGTCGGCCTGGCGCCAGACGGTTTCCGACTGCGGCTCGACACCGGCCACCGAGTCGAACACGGCCACGGCGCCGTCGAGCACGCGCAGCGAGCGCTCGACCTCGGCCGTGAAGTCGACGTGCCCCGGCGTGTCGATGATGTTGATGCGCTGGTCGCGCCACGTGCAGGTGGTGGCGGCCGACGTGATCGTGATGCCGCGCTCCTGCTCCTGCTCCATCCAGTCCATGACGGCCGTGCCTTCATGAACCTCACCGATCTTGTAGGTGATGCCGGTATAGAAGAGGATGCGCTCGGTGGTCGTCGTCTTGCCGGCATCGATGTGGGCCATGATGCCGATGTTGCGACAACGCGAGAGAGGAACCTGGCGAGGCATTGCGAATCCTTAGCGTCCTGAAAACCTGGTGAATCCCGGCACTACCAGCGGTAGTGGGCAAAGGCCTTGTTGGCCTCGGCCATCCGGTGCGTGTCCTCGCGCTTCTTGACGGCGCCGCCGCGCAGGTTGGCCGCGTCGAGGAACTCGTTGGCCAGCTTCTCCTGCATGGTCTTGCCGTCGCCGCGGACCTCGGCGTAGCCCACCACCCAGCGGATGGCCAGCGACAGGCGGCGGTTCGGGTTGACCTCGACCGGCACCTGGTAGTTCGACCCGCCGACGCGCCGCGACTTCACTTCGAGGCTCGGCTTGGCGTTGTCGATCGCCTTCTTGAAGACCTTCAGCGGGTCGTCGGCCGACTTCTCCTTCACGATCTCGAGCGCCTTGTACATGATGCGCTCGGCCGTGGAGCGCTTGCCGCCCCGCATGATCGTGCTGATGAACTTGGTGACGAGCGGACTGTTGTAGATGGGGTCCGCCGGAACTTCACGCTTGGGAATCTCTCGTCTACGCGGCATGGTGATCTCTCGTCCGGCTTACGCCTTCTTCGGCCTCTTGGCGCCGTACTTCGAACGGCCCTGCATGCGGTTGGCCACGCCCACCGCATCGAGCGTGCCGCGGACCACGTGGTACCGCACGCCCGGCAGGTCCTTGACACGGCCGCCGCGGATGAGCACGAGCGAGTGCTCCTGGAGGTTGTGCCCGACGCCGGGAATGTAGGTGGTGACCTCGATCTGGTTCGTCAGCTTCACGCGCGCGACCTTCCGGAGCGCCGAGTTCGGCTTCTTCGGGGTCTGGGTGAAGACGCGGACGCAGACGCCGCGCCGCTGCGGGCTGCTCTGCAGCGCCGGACTCTTCGTCTTCGACAGAACCTTTTCGCGTCCCTTCCGGACCAACTGGCTGATTGTCGGCATACCGCTTGTCTCGAGCCTCTGGGGCGGCCGTGGCCACCCGTCGTTCCACAATCCACACGTGACGACGACGGGCACCGGCCCGCGCGTCTCCGCGCACGCACACACCCGCCTCAAGGCGGGGTGTTCGGCGTCCCTGGCCTAGGAACCCGAAGGTTCGGCGCCAGAGACAAATCCCCTATTGCTGAATCAGTCAGCGTGGCAGCTGGAGGGCACCGCCCGTAGGGCGACGCGCCGGCTGCACCGAAAGCCCAGGAAGCAGACAGCTTCTACTGGATACGGACCTAGATAGGGTGTCCTAAGTCCGACGAGAACCTTGCGAGGTTACCACAGGGACTCTTCGTGTGCAACTAGGGGAACG
>CAZVHY010000448.1:0-1978 GCA_964627115.1 uncultured Solibacteraceae bacterium
CCGTAAGTCTCTCAGAGGCAAGCAGTTAGGCTGGCTGGGAGGCAGGGATTCGAACCCCGATAAGCAGAGTCAGAGTCTGCTGTCCTACCGTTGAACGACCTCCCAGCACGGCGTGGTCGCCACGAGCAGAACATCAAAAATAGCAGGGATCCGGCGTGGCCCGCAAGCCGGCTGACGCCGTGGCCGCGCGTCAGCGCGCGTCGATCGCCGGCCGGGGCAGATACGACGCACGTGCCGCCCGCACCTCCTCGTGATGCGCGTCGGCCCACGCCAGCAGACCGTGCATGGGCTGGAGGAACGACGTGCCCAGCGGCGTCAGCGCATAGTCGACACGCGGCGGAATCGTCGGATACACCGTGCGCGACACGAGCCCGTCCTGCTCGAGCCTCCGCAGCGTCTGCGCCAGCATGCGCTGCGAAACGTCGGGAATGCGCGCCTTGAGCACCGAGAACCGCAACGTCCCGTTCGACTCGAGCGTGAACAGCACGAGCATGCTCCAGCGATCGCCAATGCGATCGAGCACGTCGCGGATCGAACACCGATCCGCCATCGGATCCTTCGACTTGTGCAGCGTCATGGCCGGTTACCTCGACGTCACCCGGTGACGCCGCGCTCCCCTCTTGCGCCGGATCGCGCGTGGCGACACCATATCGGAATTGACACTCATAATGAGTGTTACTTACTTATCGTAATCGACTGGCCGGCCACTCGGAAAGGCCCGGTCGCACGGGGACAGACTTCATGGCTTCGCCGACACTACTCGTCACGGGCGCCTCCGGCCACCTCGGCCAGCGCGTGCTCCACCATCTCATCGACACGCTCGGCGTACCCGCCTCGCGCGTCATCGCCACCACGCGGCGCCCTGGGCAGCTCGCCGACTGGGCCGCCCGCGGCGTCTCGGTCCGCGCCCTCGATTTCGCCGACACCGCCGCCATCCCGGCCGCACTCGCCGGCGCCACGCGCCTGCTGCTCATCAGTACAGACGCCATCGGCCAACGCCTCGCGCAGCACGAAGCCGTCATCACCGCCGCCCGCGCCGCCGGCATCGAGCACGTCGTCTACACCTCGATGCCCGATCCGTCCAATTCGCTCGTCACGTTCGCGCCCGAACACGCCGGCACGGAAGACGCGATTGCCTCGAGCGGCATCCCGGACTGGACGATCCTGCGCAATCACTGGTACTTCGAGAATCTCCTCATGTCGTTGCCGTCGGTGCTCGCCTCGGGCACATGGTTCACGGCGGCCGGCGATGGCGGATTCGCGCACATCGCCCGCAACGATCTCGCACGCGCAGCCGCCGTCGCACTCGTCGGCTCCACGCAACCGCGAACCACCTACGAATTGACCGGCGCGCGTGCCTGGTCGGTCGCCGAGATCGCCGCGCTCGTGAGCGCGGCCACGGGGCGCGCGATCGATGTCGTGCCCGTCACCGTCGACGCGCTCGCGCAGGGCATGATCGGACACGGCGTGCCGGAACCGCTGGCGCGCGCGCTGGCGTCGAGCGACGCGAACGCGGCGGCCGGCAACTTCTCGATCGTCACCGATCACTACCGCGTCCTCACCGGCGTCGAGCCGCAGCCATTCGAACAGTGGCTTGCCGAACCGGCCACGCTGGCCGCACTCGCCGGTAAGGAGTAGCCCATGGCGATCTGGTCCGTCTCGCTCTGGATCGTTCAAATCCTGCTGGCGTTCGCGTTCGGCGCGGCAGGGACGATGAAGACGTTCACGCCCATCGACGAACTGGCGCTGCAGATGCCGTGGGTCGTCGGGGCGCCAGCTCTTGTCCGCTTCATCGGCGTCTCGGAAATCGCCGGCGCGATCGGTCTGATTCTGCCGGCACTGACGCGCATCAAGCCGTCGCTCACGCCCCTTGCCGCCTGGGCGCTGGTCGTCGTGATGATCCTCGCGGCGCTGTTCCACGCCGTGCGCGGCGAGTGGCCGGGCGTTCCCGTCAACCTGGTACTCGGCGGGCTCGCGG
>CAZVHY010000449.1:0-1975 GCA_964627115.1 uncultured Solibacteraceae bacterium
GCGAGGATGTCGGCGAAGTCGAGCTCGCTCTTCACACTGAGCGGCGCGAACGTGGTGATGTCGACATCGCCCGACCAGTCGTCACGGTGCTTGATGAGCAGCCAGCTCCGCCCGTCGCCGCGGCTGGTGCCGTAGCCGCGCGTGCGGATGAGTGCCCACGATCCCTTGAGTTTGTAACCGTCGAGCTGGAATTTCAGGTCGCCCTTCGCGAGTGCCGCGTCGATGTCGGCGACTTCCGGCGTCCACGTCCCGGTGTCCCACACCATCACGACGCCCGCGCCGTACCCTTCCGGGATGACGCCCTCGAAGTCGCCGTACTCGATCGGGTGATCCTCGACCTGCATCGCCAGACGTTTGGTGGCGGGATCGAGCGACGGCCCCTTGGGCACGGCCCACGAGAGCAGCACGCCGTTGTGCTCGAGCCGGAGGTCGTAGTGGAGCTGCGTGGCCAGGTGCTTCTGGACGCAGAAACGCAGGCTCGCCGCCTTGCCGGGGCGGCGCGTGCGCGAGTCGCCCGAGGGTTCGGGCGACGTCGTGAAGTCGCGTTTGCGCCGGTACTCGTCGAGCGGCATTTATCCCTGCGCCGGCGTCTCCGGCACGTATCCGGGCGGCAGCGAGGCCGTGTCGCCGAACAGGTACTCTTCCATCTGCTTCACCACGAGCGCCTGGGCTTCCTTCTGGAAGGGCAGCAGGCGATACTCGTTGAGGATCATTTTCATGCGCTCTTCCCACGCCTCCCAGGCTTCCTGGGAGATGTGCTCATAGATGCGCTGACCGAGCGCGCCCGGCCACGGGGGCGTGTCGAGCCCCGGAAGTTCCCGCTGCAGTTTCTGGCAGAAGACCTTCCGGCCTTCGGTGTGTTGCGCTGGTGCCATAATCGATCTCCACGTCCCGACGAGCGGGATCGGGGGATCTTCGCAGAAAGACTGCGGGGCTACAAGGCGACGAGGCTACTACGAGGCTGCGGGCCGCGCGGCTGCGGGCGGCGGGGCGGCGCGGGCGAAGGAAGAGAGGCGCTGATGCTCGAACGGAACGGTCTGCGTCTCGTCGCCATCCTCGTCAGTCTGCTGGTGTGCCTGCCGTCGGTGTCGGCGGCGCAGTACTTCGGCCGCAACAAGGTCCAGTACCGGTCGTTCGACTTCAAGATCCTGCAGACCGAACGCTTCGACATCTACTACTACCCGGAAGAAATCGAAGCCGCGCACATCGTCGGCCGCATGGCTGAGCGATGGCACGCGCGGCTGTCGCGGTTCTTCGGGCACGATCTGCGCGGCCGCCAGGCCGTCATCCTGTATGCGGCGCCGGCGCACTTCCGGCAGACGAACACGATCGAGGGGCTCATCGGTGAGGGCACCGGTGGGGTGACCGAGGCGATCAAGCGCCGCGTGGTGCTGCCCATGTCCGGTTCGCTGGCCGACACCGACCACGTGCTCGGCCATGAGCTCGTGCACGCATTCCAGTTCGATCTGACCGGCGACGATCCGCGCGATCGGATGGGCACCATGCCGGGCATCCTCGCGTTTCCGCTGTGGTACGCCGAGGGCATGGCCGAGTATCTGTCACTGGGCCCGGTCGACACGCAGACGGCGATGTGGCTGCGCGACGCGGCCGTGCGGGAGAAGCTGCCGCACCTGCGCGATCTCGATCACCCCGACTACTTCCCGTACCGCTGGGGACACGCCTTCTGGGCCTTCGTCGGTGCGAAGTACGGCGACCGCGCCGTGGCGTCGCTGATTCGTTCGGCCGCCAATCCGCGCATCGATCTCGTCGGGCTCGCACGGCAGCTCGGCACCGATCCCGACACGCTGACGGCCGACTGGCACGCGGCCATTCTCGAGAAGACGCGCGCGGTGGCCGACGACAGGTCGCCGGTGGCGAGTCTCGCGCGCCATGTCATCGGACGTGAGTCGGGCGGTGGACGCTACAACGTGGGACCACGCGTGAGCCCGGATGGGAAGACGATCGCGTTCTTCTC
>CAZVHY010000450.1:0-1965 GCA_964627115.1 uncultured Solibacteraceae bacterium
AGGAAATGGCGACCGCCATGCCGCACGACCTGATCAACGCGAAGCCGGTCATGGCCGCGATTCGCGAGTTCTTCGGGTCGTCGCAGCTGTCGCAGTTCATGGACCAGACCAACCCGCTGTCGGAGGTCACGCACAAGCGCCGCCTCTCGGCCCTCGGGCCCGGCGGTCTGTCGCGCGAGCGCGCCGGCTTCGAGGTGCGCGACGTGCACCCGACGCACTACGGCCGCATCTGCCCGATCGAGACGCCGGAAGGTCCGAACATCGGCCTCATCTCGTCCCTGTCGTCCTACGCGCGGATCAACGACTTCGGCTTCATCGAGTCGCCGTACCGCAAGGTCAAGGAAGGGCACGTGCTCGACTTCGTGCAGGTCACCAACGCGGGTGGCAACACGAAGTACAAGGTCGGTGACGTGGTGGCGGTCGACGAACTGGTCGGCGCCGACGGCCGGTCGAAGAAGAAGGGCGTCGAGTTCGAGCCCTACTGCTTCTATCTCTCGGCCTGGGAAGAGGACCAGTACGTCACGGCGCAGGCCAACGTCGAGCTCGACGAGAACAACCGGCTGAAGAGCGAGCGCGTCAACGCGCGTCAGGAAGGCGACTTCATCCTGGCGCCGCGCGAGCGCATCGACTTCATCGACGTCTCGCCGAAGCAGCTCGTCTCGGTGGCGGCCTCGCTCATCCCGTTCCTCGAGAACGACGACGCGAACCGCGCGCTGATGGGATCGAACATGCAGCGCCAGGCGGTGCCGCTGCTCCAGGCGCGCGCGCCGTTCGTCGGCACGGGCATGGAGTACATCACCGCGCGCGACTCGGGCGCCGTCGTCGTCGCGCGCCGCACGGGCGTCGTCGACTACGTCGACAGCCAGCGCATCGTCGTGCGCGTGGAGGGCAGCGAGAAGGAAGGGATGTCGCGCGAGATGGGCGCCGACATCTACAAGATGACGAAGTTCAAGCGCTCGAACCAGAACACGTGCATCAACCAGCGGCCCATCGTCCGCGCGGGACAGCGCGTGGCCAAGGGCCAGGTGCTGGCCGACGGGCCGTGCACGGAGCTGGGCGAGCTCGCGCTCGGGCGCAACGTACTGGTGGCGTTCATGCCCTGGCGCGGCTACAACTTCGAGGACGCGATTCTCGTGTCCGAACGGCTCGTGAAGGACGACTACTACACGTCGATCCACATCGAGGAGTTCGAGATCGAGGCGCGCGACACGAAGCTCGGGCCCGAGGACATCACGCGCGACATTCCGAACGTGTCGGAAACGTACCTGCGCGACCTCGACGAGAGCGGCATCATCCGGATCGGCGCGGCGGTCAAGCCGGGCGACATCATGGTCGGCAAGGTCACGCCGAAGGGCGAGACGCAGCTGACGCCGGAAGAGAAGCTGCTGCGCGCGATCTTCGGTGAGAAGGCCGGCGACGTGAAGGACGCGTCGCTGACCTGCCCGCCCGGCATCGAGGGCATCGTCGTCGGCGTGCGGATCTTCTCGCGCAAGGGCATCGAGAAGGACGACCGCGCGAAGGCGATCGAGGAGGACGAGCTCGCCCTGATGGAGAAGAACCTCCAGGACGAGATCCGCATCCTCCACGAGGAGACGAAGAAGCGCCTGGTGCAGCTGCTCAACACGCGCACGCTGCGCAGCGATCTGTTCGACGCCGACGGCCGCGAGCGCGTGCTGCGCAAGGGCACGGTGCTCGGCGAAGACACGATGGCCGACGTGCCGTTCTCGGCACTGGTCCGCGCGCGCGTCGAAACCGACGACCTCGGCTTCGAGGACGAGCTGCGGACGATCGAGGACCGCACGGCGCAGCGTGTCGACGTCATCCGTCGCGAGTTCGAGGAGAAGAAGGAGAAGATCCGCCGCGGCGACGAACTGCCGCCGGGCGTGATCAAGCTCGTCAAGGTGTACGTGGCGATGAAGCGCAAGCTGTCGGTCGGCGACAAGATGGCCGGCCGCCACGGCAACA
>CAZVHY010000451.1:0-1958 GCA_964627115.1 uncultured Solibacteraceae bacterium
CCGAGACCGAACTTCGTGAACACCAGCGGCCGCCGCGACGCGGGGATCGCTTTCAGTGCCCGGCCGACGACGACCTCGGAGTGGCCCGATCCGTAGATCGGCGCCGTGTCGATCCAGTTGACGCCGTGATCGACCGCGGCCTCAATCGCCTCGAGGCTGGCCGCATCGTCCTGCCCGCCCCACATCGCCCCGCCGATGGCCCACGAGCCCAGCCCGATCGTCGAAATCTCGAACCCTGTCCGCCCCAGTTGTCGTCGCTTCACCCGTCTGCCTCCTGATCGCGATCACTCGTCGCGTGTCACGGCCGCCTCGATCCGTTTGAGGCGGTCGACGATGCCCACGATTTCCAGGTGCGTTTTCACGTTGACCTGGTAATCGAGATCCGTACGGATCCTGTCACGTTCGGACTGTCGATTCTGGCTCACGAGCACGAAGATCGACAGGAAGATCGCCTCGAGGCTCACGATGAGCGTCAGCAGGCCGAACGGATACGGATCGAACCCCATGGCGTCGGGCAGCCATCCGGCCGACGCCAGCACGTTCATCAGGATCCACGCGCCGAACCAGACGACGTGCGTGAGGGTGAACGCCTGACTGGCGGCCACGGCCGCAATCGTGTCGCTGACGCGGTGCCACACGGTGGCCTCGTCGGCAATCACCGCGTTGGGATTGGCCAGGCCGCGAATCGCCGCGGTGCTCGCCCGCTGACGCGTGCCCATGATCTGCAGGATGTCGATGGCCGCGTCGGGCCGCTGGCGGAGAAACGTGTGGAACTCGTTGCGCCTGAGGACCAGCAACGACGAATCCGCGGACGCGCGCACCGTGGCCGTGCGGGGGCCGCCGTCGAGCAGGCTGATTTCGCCGAAGACGCCGCCGGGACCAAGCGCGTCGAGCGTCAGGTGGTCGCCGCGCTCGTCGGGCGCGGTGATCGCCACGCGCCCCGACTCGACCACATAGAGCGCGTCGCCATCGTCGCCGAGCCAGAAGACGGCCTCGCCGGCCTTCACGGCCTGACGTGTCATCGTGCCGAACAGGGCCTGCTGTTCGTCCGGATCGAGTCGCGCGAACAGCGGAATGTGAGCCAGCGGGGCCGGCACGGCGGTATCCATGCGCGCCGATCCTATCCGCGCCCTGCCCGCTGGCGCCAGCGGTGGGAACCGTACGCCCGAACCCCCGTGAAAATCCGCGCGGGGAACGGGGAAAAACGGCAGCGCGCGCACCAGGGCGCCCGCAGTCACGGACGCGAGGCGTCCGGCCGGCTGGCATGGGACGTGCTTGGTTCCCGGAAGACGCGGACCGGCTGCGGCGGCCGTTGTCGCAGGAGACTCCCGGTATGATTGCCATCAAGAACATCGTGGTTGCGACGGACTTCGGCGAACCCGCCGATGTGGCCCTCACCTACGGCCGCAACTTCGCGCGCGCCTTCTCCGCCAACCTGCATGTGGTCCATGTGGTCAACGACCTGGCCACGGCCGCGCCTGTCAGCGAAATCCCGATGGATCTCACGAAGGTCCAGGCGCAGCTCGACGCCGAGGCGAAAGCGTCGATCGACGGACTCATCACCGATGACGACATCCGCACGTTGAAGGTGACCAAGACGCTGCTGTCGTCGTCGACGCCGGCGCGGGCCATCCTCGACCATGCGGCCGACGTCCACGCCGACATCATCATCGTCGGCACGCACGGCCGCGGCGGTCTGGCGGAATTCTTCCTCGGCAGCGTGGCCCAGAAGATCGTGCGGTCGGCGCCGTGCCCCGTGTTGACGGTGCGCGCGCACGAGCGCGATTTCGTCGCGCCCGACGCGCTGACCGTGGTCCCGCAACCTCGTGCGTGATCGCCGGTCAGCGTAGGGGCGACGCATGCGTCGCCCCTACATCATCGAAATCGAGCGGCAACGACACGCTCACCACCGTTCCGCCCCCGGTCCTGTCGAGCAGCGTGATGTTGCCGCGATGGGC
>CAZVHY010000452.1:0-1956 GCA_964627115.1 uncultured Solibacteraceae bacterium
CATCGGCCTCGACCGGCATCAGTGCCGACGTGCTCAAGCGCCTGCTGCCGATTGCTGCCACGCTCGTCATGGGCGCGCTCGCGAAGCAGCGGCTGAGCAACAACGCGACCGCCGATCCGACCGGTGGCGTCGTCGATATGCTCGGATCGCTGCTCGGCGGCGGTGGCAAGTCGAGCTCGGCGGGCGTCGACATCGCATCGATGATCGGGAAGATGCTCAGGTAAGAAAGCCTGGGAGCGGGGGGCTCCCCGGACCTGACCACCTCCGCCGAGGCTGCGGTGGTGCGCCGAAACCGTGCCCGAAGGCGGACGGTCCGGGGCGTCATTGACTTCGAGGCGCCCCTGCTCCCAAGCTTCCCCCGACCGGCCTGAACAGATAGAGTCGTCACCGCTCGTGTCATGACGACGACATCCACTCGCAACGACGGCCTGATCCAGCAGACGGTGGTGCGGCTCCTGGCAGCCGGCGCCGTCGATCACCTGGCGAATGTGCTGCAGAAGCAGCATCCGGTCGAACTCGCCCGCATCCTGCGGCGTCTGCCGGAGCGTCATCGCCGGCCGACGTTCGATCTGCTCGTTGCGCGCGATCGGCCGCTGGCCATGAAGGGACTGGCCGAGCTCGATCCGGCCATCGGCGCCGTGCTCCTCGAAGATCGAGCGGCCGACGACGTCTCGCGTCTGCTCGAGATGCTCGCGCCCGACGACGCGGCCCCCATCCTCGAACGGCTGCCGGAAGAGCTCTCGACCCGCGTGCGCGACCTGATGGGGCACAAGGGCGGCGCCGATCGGCTCCTGGAACATGCCGACCGCACCGCCGGCCGCATGATGAATCCCCACGTCTTCGCCCTGCCGGAAACCACGACCGCGGGGGAGGCCGTAGCGGCGCTCCAGCGATCGGCCGGCCAGGACACCGAAGTGGTCTTCTATCTCTACGTGGTCGACCGCGACGGTCACCTGATCGGCGTCACCTCGCTCCGGCGTCTCCTGCTCGTCCCCGCGTCGACGCCGATCCGCCAGATCATGGTCACCGACGTGCTGCGCATCGCCCAGGACGACGACGAGCAGGAAGCCGCCCGGCTGGTCGCCTCCTACAACCTGCTCGCGATTCCGGTCGTCGACAGTCAGAACAAGCTGGTCGGTACGATCACGGTCGACGACGTGATCGACGTCATCGACGACAAGACGACGCAGGATATCCAGAAGATCGGCGGTCTCGAGGCGCTCGACGAGCCGTACACGCAGACGCCGTTCGGCACGCTCGTCAAGAAGCGGGCCCGCTGGCTCATCGTGCTGTTCATCGGCGAAATGCTGACGGCCACCGCCATGGCCCACTACGAGGAAGAAATCGCCAGCGCCGTCGTGCTGGCGCTGTTCGTGCCGCTGATCATCTCGTCGGGCGGCAACAGCGGCTCACAGGCGGCGTCGCTGATGATTCGTGCACTGGCCGTGGGCGAACTCACGCTCCGCGACTGGTGGCAGGTGATGCGCCGCGAAGTGCTGTCGGGCCTCGCGCTCGGCGGCATCCTCGGCATCATCGGCTTCGGACGTGTCGCGGTGTGGGGACACGTCTTCAACACGTACGGCGATCACTGGCTGCTGGTGGCGGTGACCGTCGGCCTGTCGCTCGTCGGCGTCGTGTTGTGGGGCACGGTCAGCGGATCGATGCTGCCGTTCATCATGAAACGCGTCGGCGCCGATCCTGCGACCTCCTCTGCCCCGTTCGTCGCGACGCTCGTCGACGTGACCGGGCTGGTCATCTACTTCTCGGTCGCCGCGCTCATCCTTCGCGGGACGTTGTTGTAGGGGACGACTGCCGGCTACCGGCAACCGGGACATGAGCGGAAGGCCACGTCCGCGTCCAGGCTCCCTTCCGCACTCCCACGCTCCCCAGCTCCCAAGCTCCCTACGCTCTCGACACCTTCAGCATCAGGCCGGCGAGCGGCGGCAGCGTGAGGCG
>CAZVHY010000453.1:0-1942 GCA_964627115.1 uncultured Solibacteraceae bacterium
CTGGAGGACGGATGTCTCTGGTGTGACGCGGTCATCAGTTCCAGGGAGGGAAGCGGAACGCAGATTGGCATGAGCGGCATCAAGCGCCGTCGGCTCGAGGAACTGACCCTGGCGTCGCATCCGGGCCTCTTCGTGGGTCAATGCGTGCCGTTCTACTTCTGTCCGAGGTCCGTGATGCTGTTCATGATTCACAAGGGGAACCATCCCAATCTCGACTACAGAGACGGTGAAGGACCGATTGTTCATCTCGAGGTCGACCTTCACGACGCGGTCGAGTGGGCTCGAAACACCGGCCAGCGATGGGCCCTTACCCTGTCGAACGCCGGCAGCTCCTACTTCGAGGACCGTTCAGATCTGGCCGGCCTCAGGGAGATCGACTGGACGGCCGTCGGCGCACGCAGTTGGGCTGGGCCCGGGGTGTCCAGGCAGGTGAAGGAGAAGAAGCAGGCAGAGTTCCTGGTTGAGGGGCACGTCCCGTGGTCCCGTGTTCGACGGATAGGCGTGCGCTCCGAGGAGATTGGCCGGCGGGTCGTGTCGTTGTTGGGCGGCCACGTCCATCGGCCGCCGGTCGAAGTCAAGAGGGACTGGTACTATGGCGCCTGAGACAGACGCGATGATCGAGTTCCAGACGGGCGACATCCTCAGGGCCGACGCCGATGCCCTCGTCAATACGGTGAACTGCGTCGGCATCATGGGGCGTGGTGTCGCATTGCAGTTCAAGAAGGCCTTCCCCGAGAATTTCTCGGCCTACAAGCTGGCCTGCGACCGCGGCGACGTACAGCCGGGCCGGATGTTCGTTCACGAGACGGGATTCGTCGACTCCCCGAAGTTCATCATCAACTTCCCGACCAAGCGTCACTGGAAGGGCAAGAGCCGCATGGAAGACATCGACGCAGGGCTTCGAGCCCTGATCGAGGTGGTCAAGCAGCGCGGCATCCGATCGATTGCGTTGCCGCCCCTCGGGAGCGGACTTGGCGGGTTGCACTGGCCGGACGTGAAGTCGCGAATCGAGCGTGCGGCGAGAGAGCTGCCGGACGTTCGCTTCACCGTGTTCGAACCGCGCAGCGACAGCGCCCATGTGGGGCCAACGACGGCGGCGAAGGCGCCGTCAATGACTCCCGGCCGCGCGGCCCTCGTCGGCTTGGTCAGGCAATACCTCGACGGCCTGATGGATCCATCGATCACGCTGCTGGAGGTACACAAGCTGATGTACTTCCTTCAGGAGGCCGGGCAATCTCTTCGGCTGCGCTACGAGAAGGCACACTACGGGCCGTACGCGGAGAACCTTCGTCACGTCCTTCTGGCCATCGACGGCTACTTCGTGTCTGGCTATGGCGATGGTGGAGAGACACCAGGGAAAGAGCTGTCGCTCGTACCGGGCGCCGTCTCTGAGAGCGACTCTTTCCTGGCCGCTCACCCGGATGTTCGGGAACGGTTCGGGAGAGTCGCACGACTGGTCAGCGGTTTTGAGACGCCTTTCGGGCTCGAGCTTCTGGCGACCGTCCACTGGGTGGTCAAGCACGAGGGTGTCGCCGCCGCCGACGTCGAGCACGCGGTCTACGCGTGGAACGAGCGAAAATCCCAGTTCACGCCACGGCAGCTGCGCGTCGCTTATGGCGTACTCCACAGCCAGGGCTGGTTGAATTAATTCACCCACCACGAACGCGGTCCTGCGGGTCCTTTGGGTGCTTTAGGTCCTTCAGGTGCGTCCTGAGGTGCTGGAGGTGCTTCAGGTCCTTTTGGTCCGCTGAGGACTGATGACCGCCCACTTCTCGAAAGTTGGCGAACGCCAGTTCGTTCCTGTGACCTGAAGGACCAATAGGACCCCCAGGACCCAAAGGACCTGTAGAGCCGCGCCAGGTCCTATCGGTCCTACCCCGCTCGAGTCCTTCCGGGAGTAGAATCCGCGCGATGCCGTCTGGTGGCGGTTTCGCGTTCGGCC
>CAZVHY010000454.1:0-1940 GCA_964627115.1 uncultured Solibacteraceae bacterium
TTGGTCGATCCCTCGTGGTCGTTGAACGTGACGCACGGCGAGATGACGTCGATGAACGACGTGCCCTTGTGCGCGATCGCGGCCTTCAGGATCGCGAGCAGCTGCTTCTTGTCGCCCGAGAACGACCGCGCCACGAACGTCGCGCCGAGCTCGACGGCCATGGCGCACAGGTCGAGGGGCGGCATCTCGTTGACCACGCCGTTCTTCGCCTTCGTGCCGTAGTCGGCCGTCGGCGAGAACTGCCCCTTCGTCAAGCCGTAGCAGCCGTTGTCCTCGACGAGATAGATGAGCGGCAGGTTGCGCCGCATGGCGTGCACGTACTGGCCGACGCCGATGGCGCCGGTGTCGCCGTCGCCGCTCACGCCGATGGCGAGCAGCTCACGATTGGCGAGCATCGCGCCGGTGGCCACCGACGGCATGCGTCCGTGCACCGAGTTGAAGCCGTGCGACGGGTTCAGGAAGTACGCCGGGCTCTTGCTCGAGCAGCCGATGCCCGAGAGCTTGATGACGCGATACGGGTCCACGCCCATCTCGAAGAACGCGTCGATGATGCGCTCCGAGATCGCGTTGTGGCCGCAGCCGGCGCAGAGCGTCGTCTTGCTGCCGCGATAGCTGGTGACGTCGAGGCTGAGCCGGTTGACCTTGCGGACCGGGCCAGGCGCGGGTGTTGGTGCGGGTGCGTCGGCGCTCATGCCTTTCCTGCTTTCTCCTGGGCCACGATGCTGTCGGTGATGCTGCGCGCGTCGATCGGCAGCCCGTTGTAGTGCAGCACGCTGCGCAGCCGGACCATCGACGCGGGTTCGCCGTCCATGCGCAGGAGGCTCAACATCTGGCCGTCACGATTCTGTTCGACGACATAGACGCGGTCGTAGCGCCGGATGAAGTCGTCGACCGACGGCGGGAACGGATACGCGCGCAGGCGCAGATACGAGGTCTCCATGCCGTGTTCCTCGCGCAGCTGATCGCGCGACTCCTCGACGGCAAAGTGGCTCGTCCCGTAGGCGATGATGCCGACCGTCGCGCCCGGCGCGTCCTGGATGACCGGCTGCGGCACGATCGTCTTCGCCGTCTCGAACTTCCGCGCGAGCCGATCCACGTTCTTCACGTAGTCGTCCGGACGCTCCGTGTAGAGCGCCATCTCGTTGTGGCCCGATCCGCGCGTGAAGAACGACGGCGCGCCCGTCCCCGGTAACGTACGGTACGGAATGCCGTCGCCGTCGACATCCTTGTACCGGCCCCACGTGCCGGCCAGGGCCTTCGCGCCCTCGGCGTCGAGCACCTTGCCGCGATCGAGCGGCGTGTCCGGGTACGCGAACGGCTGCGACATCCAGTTGTTCATGCCGAGGTCGAGATCGCTCAGCACGAAGATGATGGTCTGGAGCCGCTCGGACAGGTCGAACGCGTCCATCGACATCTGGTAGCACTCTTCGACCGAGCCGGGCAGCAGCAGGACGTTCTTCGTGTCGCCGTGCGAGTTGAGCGCGGCAAACAGGATGTCGCCCTGGGCCGTGCGCGTCGGCAGGCCGGTCGACGGCCCCACGCGCTGGATGTCGAAGACCACCGCGGGCACTTCGGCGTAGTACGACAGCCCGGCGAACTCCGACATCAGCGAGATGCCGGGGCCCGACGTCGAGGTCATCGCACGCGCACCTGCCCAGCTCGCGCCAATCACCATGCCGAGCGATGCGATCTCGTCCTCGGCCTGCACGACGGCAAACGTCGCCTTCCCCGTGTCCGGGTCCATGCGGTACTTGCGCAGGTAGCCGATCAGCGATTCGGGCAGCGACGATGACGGCGTGATGGGATACCACGCGACCACCGTGACGCCGGCAAACAGACAGCCCATGGCGGCCGCGGCGTTGCCCTCGATGAGGATCTGCCCCGTCGTCTTGTCGAGCGGCTCGACGCGGTACGGGTCGACCTTCGTGAGGTTCTCGGCC
>CAZVHY010000455.1:0-1939 GCA_964627115.1 uncultured Solibacteraceae bacterium
CTCGGCATCTCGGCGGCGACGGTGACGTTCTCGGTCGTCGACACGGTCGTGTTGCGATCGCTCCCGTTCGAGGACGACCACGAGTTGGCGGTGGTCGAGATGCACAGTTCCGACTCGCCGTTCCGGACACGCTCGCTCGGACCCTACCAGTACGTCGCGCTCCGGGAGCGCGTGACGACGTTCGCGTCCATGGCGGCCACGACCCAGACGCTCCGCCTGACGCTGACCTCCAGTGGCGAGCCCGAGCCCCTCGTCGCCGCGCAGGTCACGGCAGGGCTGTTCGACGTGCTCGGCACGCGCCCGATCATCGGCCAGACGTTCACGGCCGAACACGAGATCGACGGCAATCAACGCGTCGCGCTCCTCGGTTACGACTTGTGGCAGCGACGCTTCGGCGGTGATCCTGCCGTTGTTGGCCAGACGATGCCGGTGACGATCACCGCGACCGTCGGCGGGGTGACCACCGAAGAGGCGCTGACGTTCGTCGGCGTCATGCCGCGAGGATTTTCGTATCCGATGACGCAGCCAGCGCCGGAGATCTGGACGCCGTACGTCATGACGGCCGACGAGCGCACGAGTCCTCGACGAGGGCAATATCTCCACGTCGTCGGCCGGCTGCGGTCGGGCGCGTCGATCGGGCCGGCCCAGGCCGAAGCGCGAGCCGTTCTGGCGTCGCTCACCGAGGAGGATTCCGAGTTCCATCGGAACCGCCAGTTTCACATCGTGCCGCTGAAGGACACGCTCGTCGAGAACGTGCGCGGGTGGATGCTGCTCGTGCTCGGCGCGGTGACCGTTGTCATGCTCATCGCGTGCGTCAACGTCGCGAATCTGCAGCTCGTGCGCGCGACCCGGCGGACGCGCGAACTGTCGATCCGTGCGTCGCTCGGCGCTACCCGCGGTCAGCTCATCGCGTCGCTGCTCGCCGAGAGCCTGCTGCTGTCGCTCATCGCTGCGACGTTCGCGATTGTCGCGGCCACGTGGGGCATCGAGACTGCGAAAGCCGCGCTTCCGGCGAATCTCGCACGCGTGACCGAGATCGGGCTCGACGTGCGCGTGCTGACGGCCACGATCGCGGCCGCCGTCGTCACTGGACTGCTGTTCGGCGTGGTGCCGGCGTGGCAGGCCTCGCGCGAGGACCTGATCAGCCTGCTGAAGCAGGGCACGATGACGCTCGGCGTTGCCCGCCGCCGGTGGCGCGCGGCGTTCGTCGTCGCGGAAATTGCCTTCGTCAGCATGCTGCTCGTCGGGGCGACGTTGATCATCTCCAGCTTCATCCGGGTCACGACTGCGGACCTCGGTTTCGATCGATCGAACCTGTTGTTCGTCAACGGCGATCCGGGCGTCGAGACCGCCGACGCGATCGTCGAGCGCCTCCAGACGCTTCCCGGCGTGACGAGTGTGGGGTTTGTCGCGAACGGCTCACCACCGCTCGCCGCCGCAGGCTTCCGCGGAGGCGGGGCCACGGCCTTTGCTCTCACCCCTGCTGACGCCCCGACAGGCACCGAGCCGCTGATCGCCGAATGGCGAGGGGTCTCGTCCAACTACTTCGCCACGGCTGGCATTTCTCTGCTCCACGGCAGCTGGTTCGATGACAGCCGCGTGCCGGCGGAGGCGGCAATCATCATCGACGAACGTGTCGCCTCGGCACTGTTCGGCCAGCGAGACGCTGTGGGTGCCGAGATCGCCATTGTCGGGACCGATACACGGCGCACCGTGGTGGGCGTCGTTGGCCACGTGCGCCTGGGCGGTCCGGAACAGACCGCGGCGCCGCAGGCGTACGGGCCACTCTCGTTGTCGCGGAGCAGCTCCGGCCCGGGGTTCATGGCTCGGTCCAACTTCATTGTCCGTATCTCGGCACCGCCCACTACCGTCATCCCCGCGATCCGCGCCGCGTTTCCGGACGCGGTCACGAGCGGCAACGCCGCGCTTCAGATTCGTC
>CAZVHY010000456.1:0-1930 GCA_964627115.1 uncultured Solibacteraceae bacterium
CCCTCCGCCGGTGTAAACCGGATCAGGTTCCAAGGGTGCGATCTCAATCGCGCCGACACGGGCCGAACGGCCCGCGAAGGCGGATGCCCCTGGCGGCTTTTCAGACTATATCGCGGGACGCGGCGCGCGGGGGTAGGATTGAGGCGATGGACGCAGAGTTCGGCGAAATGCTCGACACGCCACCTGAGGCGCGCGCCCGGTACTACGAGATGATCTCGCGGCTCACGCCCGAGGAACGCGCGAAGAAGGTCGTGTCCCTCAGCCGCGCGGCGCGCGAGCTCGCACGCGCCGGCATCCGGCGCTCCCGGCCGGATGCCACTCCTCTCGAGGTCGAGATCGACCTGGTGTCGCGGCTCTATGGCGCCGACGCCGCGAGACTGCTGACGCCGCATCTGGCCGAGCACCATGGTGGATCTTGACGAGTACGGCGTCGCCCTGCACGTCGCGAACGTGCTCGACGAGCTGGCCATCGAATACGCGCTCGGCGGCAGTCTCGCCAGTTCCATCCACGGCGAGCCGCGGTCCACGAACGACGTCGACTTCGCCGTGAAGCTGCGGGAGCACCAGATCGCGCCGCTCGCCGCGCGTCTCGGTCCGCAGTTCTTCGTCGACGAACATGCGCTTCGGAACGCCGTTCGCAGCGGGCGGTCGTGTCAGATCTATTTCCTGCCACTCGCCTTGAAAATCGACCTGTTCATTCGCGGCGCGTCGCCGTTCGATCGAAGCGAGTTCGCCCGTCGCGTTCGCGTGCCGCTCGGCGAGCGCGGAACCCTGTATGCGGCCAGCCTGGAAGACAGCCTGCTGCGCAAGCTAGTGTGGTTCCGCGACGGAGGTGAGGTGTCGGATCGGCAGTGGCGTGACGTGCTCGGCCTGCTGCGGGCGTCGACAAGCGATCTGGATCGCGCGTACGTCGAGCGCTGGGCCGCCGAGCTCGGCGTGCACGACCTGCTGGCGCGAGCGATGGATCAGGCGTAGGCCCCCGCCGACAGCAGTCGGCGCTCGACGCCGGGCAGGATGCGGGGGCGTCAGGCTGCGGCCGGCCCGAGACGAGGCTCCGGTAGACGATGTCCACCGAGGAGATGAGCCTGTCCCGGGACCGGCACGCACGTCACACACGCGCACGGCTACGAAGCCTTCGGCAGCACCTCCTGCGACTGCTCCGTCTCGGGAGGCGCCTCGGCCGGCGCACCCTTCGGATCGCCGGTGATGACGCGCCGATCGCGCGCCCATCGCGCCGCGGTCACGCCGTCGCTGCCCAGCGTGTTGGGCACGACGATGTCGAGTGTACGGATGGCGCGGGAGCCGTTGGTGAACGCCTCGCGGATGCCCGCGCTCGCCGCCGCCGTCTGGCCACGCCCCTCGCGACGCGCCGCCAGCGCCGCCTCCAGATCGGCCACCGCCTGGCCGAGGTCCGGAAGGCACGCTGCCGGCAGGTCGAGCGCGTCGAGCTCGACCCGGCACTCGCCGGCTTCGGCCAGGAACGATCTGGCTGCGGCGAGCAACCCGACGTACGACACGCGCCTGGGCATGATGAGCGCTCGGGGAACTCACGCGAATGTCCGGGGACTTTCCCGTCGGCACGGGGATCTCTCGCGACAACGTGGGGATTTTCGGCGCGGGCGTGGGGATCTCTCATGGACGTGCCGGGATCTCGCGCAAACGTGCGGGGATCTCAGGTGAACGACTGACGCGCACGTCGTGGTCCGGCTCTCGGTGAGCGAAGTCCGACAGACGCGTGGCCGATGCCGCTCCCTGTCGGCGTCAGGCTGACGGTCAGCCTTCGCGGCCTTATGCTGACGACCGTCGCTGCATAACGCGCTGGCAGCCAGAGCCAGGAGCGCGTGTTATCATCCGGCCTCTCAAAGACTTGGAACCGCGGGCTGTCATCGCGCTGGCCGGCTTATGCTGACCGGCGTTTGCGGCGGAGCGC
>CAZVHY010000457.1:0-1918 GCA_964627115.1 uncultured Solibacteraceae bacterium
GCGATTCTCGCCGATCCGCGCATCCTGCTGCTCGACGAGGCCACGTCGAGTCTCGACAGCGAGAGCGAGTCGCAGATCCAGGACGGGCTCCGCCGGCTGCGGCACGGGCGCACGACGTTCGTCATCGCGCACCGGCTGTCGACGATTCGCAGCGCCGACCAGATTCTCGTGCTCGAAGGTGGCGAGATCATCGAGCGCGGCACGCACGCCGAACTGATGGCCCTCGGCGGGCGGTATCGTCAGCTCTACGACAAGCAGTACAACTTCGAGCTGGATCGTTTCATCAATCCCGGTGAAGACTTCACGCCCGAGCCCGAAGCGGCGGCTGTTCCGGCAGCGTCCGGGCGTACCCGCGGTTTCGGAGGAGAATAAGCACCCGCATGGCACAGTTCATCTACACGATGAAGGGACTCGGCAAGGTCTACCCGCCGGACTCGGTCGTCTTCAAAGACATCTACCTCTCGTTCTACTACGGCGCGAAAATCGGCGTCATCGGGTCGAACGGATCGGGCAAGTCGACGCTGCTGAAGATCATGGCCGGGCTCGATCCCGACTATCTCGGCGAAGCCGTGCTCTCTCAGGGGTACACGGTCGGCTACCTGCCGCAGGAGCCGACGCTCGATCCGACGAAGACCGTGCTCGGCAACGTCGAGGAAGGCGTGGCCGCGACCAAGGCGCTGCTCACGCGCTTCGACGAGATCAACGCGAAGTTCGCCGAGGAGATGTCGCCCGAGGAGATGGACAAGGTCCTCGAGGAACAGGCGAAGGTGCAGGACGCGATCGACGCGGCCGGCGCCTGGGACCTCGACTCCAAGCTCGAGCACGCGATGGATGCGCTGCGCCTGCCGCCGCCAGACGCCGACGTGACGAAGCTGTCGGGCGGCGAACGCCGGCGCGTGGCGCTCTGCCGGCTGCTGCTGCAGTCGCCCGATCTGCTGCTGCTCGACGAGCCCACCAACCACCTCGACGCCGAGTCGGTGGCCTGGCTCGAGCACTTCCTGCACGAATACAAGGGCAGCGTCGTCGCGATCACGCACGATCGCTACTTTCTCGACAACGTGGCCGGGTGGATTCTCGAGCTCGATCGCACGCGTGCGTATCCGTGGGAAGGGAACTACTCCTCGTGGCTCGAACAGAAGCAGCAGCGGCTCGCGCAGGAGGAGAAGTCTGAGAGCCGTCGCCAGCGCACGCTGCAGCGCGAGCTCGATTGGATCCGCATGTCGCCGCGTGCGCGTCAGGCCAAGGGCAAGGCGCGTCTCAACGCGTACGAACAGCTGCTCGCCGAGGACACGGCCGAGAAGATTGAACGCGTCGAGATCTACATTCCACCAGGGCCCCGCCTCGGCAACGTCGTCGTCGAAGCGTCGAACCTCAAGAAGGGCTACGGCGACGTGCTGCTCATCGACGACCTGAACTTCATGCTGCCACCCGGAGGCATCGTCGGTGTGATCGGGCCCAACGGCGCGGGCAAGACGACGTTGTTCCGGATGCTGGTCGGACAGGAGAAGCCGGACGACGGCAGCCTGCGCGTTGGTGAGACGGTACAGATTGGCTACGTCGATCAGTCGCGCGAGGCCTTGTCACCGGACCGGACCGTGTACGACGAGATCTCGGGCGGCAACGACGAAATCCAGCTCGGCAAGAAGGCCGTCAACGCGCGCGCGTACGTGTCGTGGTTCAACTTCAAGGGCCGCGACCAGCAGCGTAAGGTCGGGACGCTCTCGGGTGGTGAACGCAACCGTCTGCATCTCGCCAAACTGCTGCAGCGCGGCTGCAACCTGCTCCTGCTCGACGAGCCGACCAACGATCTCGACGTCGACACGCTGCGCGCGCTCGAAGAGGCGCTGCTCGACTTCGCCGGCTGCGCGGTCGTGATCTCGCACGATCGCTGGTTCCTCGATCGCATCGCCACGCACAT
>CAZVHY010000458.1:0-1912 GCA_964627115.1 uncultured Solibacteraceae bacterium
AGCCGACGGGGCGCGGCCGCCACGGTTTTCCGTTCAACCTGATTCGCGTGACGCTCTTCGCGCCCACGGCCCGCATGAAGGCCCAGCTTCAGGGCGTGGTCGACGGTCCGGACCCGTTGACGCAGCGGATCGAGGCCCGTCTCGGCGCGGCCGGTTGCGTGGTCGACGGTCTGGCCGTTGCGGTGAATTACGCATCGAAGGCCCGTGCGGACTGGACCGAGCCGGACTTCCACGTCGAATGCCTGCGCGTCGACGAGCGCAACGGGGCAACGGGCGCGCACGGCTCACGCCTGAAGCTCGTGGTCGTGACCGGTTCCACGTCGAGTGGCTCGCTCGTCTTTGGTGCAACGGACGTCACGATGGGGCGCGGCACAGAGATTTCGGACAGCCGCGGCCGGCTGGTCCGCGTCAACCGCGTGGCGTTCGCTGACGAGGCCGACGAGATCAGCCAGACGGTGTCGCGCCTGCACGCGCACATCACCCACGACGCGGCCACGGGCGCCTATCGTCTCTTCGACGACGGCAGCGCGCAGGGCACGAGTGTTGTCAGGAACGGACGCGGACGCGTCGTGTCGCGCGGCGGGCGAGGCATCGTGCTGCAGTCGGGCGACGAGATCGTGCTCGGCCGCGCGCGGCTGACGGTGACGATGGTCCGCTGACGCGTTCCTCCCCTGGACGGCCCGGGGGCGCGCCGGACGCCTCCGTTTCGTGACGCCGCGCGAATCTGCCAGAGTAGTAGGGCCATGTCGAAGACCGCGTCACCAGACGAGCGCACGGCCACCGCCGAAACGTCAGCCGAGCGACTGCGCGCCGCCATCGAAACGCTCGAGGCTGTGGTGGCGGATCGCGGCCTGATGGGCGAACTGTCGTCCGACGAACGCAGCCGTTTGATTCAGGCCGCTGGCGCCGTGCACACGCCGGACGTCCATGCCCGCCGCCGTCTCGTCAAGCAGCTGGCGAAGCAGCGTCGCGCCGACGTCATCCGCCGCGATGATGAGCTGCTGCACGAGACGGGCATCCGCGAACTGCGGCGTAAGCCCGTGTTCACGACGCCGAACGTCTTCGCACCGCCGGAGTTCACCCCCGACGACATCCCGGCGGACGAAGACCGCGAGACGGCGCCGCGTCGTCTCGCGGAGCCGGGTCGTACGGCAGCAGAACCACGCGGATGCTACACCTGCAAGCAGAAGTACGAGCAGGTCCACCACTTCTACGATCAGCTGTGTCCCGCGTGTGCCGCGCTCAACTATCGCAAGCGGACCGAGCTCGCCGATCTGCGCGGACGCGTGGCACTCCTGACGGGTGGGCGCGTCAAGATCGGATATCAGGCCGGGCTGAAACTCCTGCGTTGCGGCGCGCATCTCATCGTCACGACGCGGTTCCCGCGCGACTCGGCGAAGCGCTATGCGGCCGAGCCCGACTTCGCCGAGTGGGGCCATCGGCTCGAGATCTTCGGGCTCGATCTGCGTCATACGCCGAGCGTGGAGGCATTCTGCGCGCACCTGATCGCCACGCGCGATCGGCTCGACTTCATTGTCAACAACGCGTGCCAGACCGTGCGCCGGCCACCTGATTTCTACGCGCACATGATGGCGGGCGAGACGGCTGCGCTCGAGGCGATGCCCGCGCACGAGCGCGCGCTGATGGGGGCGTACGAGGGCCTGCGCGGCTACCACCTGCTGCCCGAGTCTGGCGCGGCTTCATCGGCGCTGGCCGCAGGGGCAACGCTGTCGGACGTCGCTGGCCTCACGCACGCGGCCGAGCTGTCACAGGTAGCGCTGTTGCCTGAAGAACGCGCCGCGCAGAAGGACCTGTTCCCGGAAGGGCGCCTCGATCAGGACCTGCAGCAGATCGATCTGCGCGGGCGCAACTCGTGGCGCCTGCTGCTCGCGGAAGTCTCGACGGTCGAGCT
>CAZVHY010000459.1:0-1910 GCA_964627115.1 uncultured Solibacteraceae bacterium
CGCTGGCCGATGACTACGCCGCGCCTGTGCGGCGTGGCCTGCTGCTGTTTGCCGCCGCCGCGCTGACGGTGCTCGCTGCAGCAACGCTGCACGTCGGCCATCTGTTCGTCGTCTACGCGCAGCGCCGGCGGCGCGAGTTTGCGGTGCGGGCCGCACTCGGTGCCGCGCCGTGGCGGCTCGTCGTCATGGCGGTCACGACGGTGGCCGGCGTGAGCGTCGCGGCCGGTGCGCTCGCAGTCCTGTTGGCGGCAGCGACACACGCGGCGCTGCCGACGTTGCTGCCGACGGATTTCCCACGCGTCGACGACATCGCCTTCAGCCTTCGCTCTCTGCTCGTCGTTGCCGGTGCGATCGTCCTGACCACGACCGCTGGTGGCACGATCGTCACACGTCACCTGGCGCGCCGGTCGGTCGTCGATCCCGCCGCAGCCCTCGGCGCCGGTGGCACGCGGGCATCGGCGCCGGTACGCGCGCGCTCGACGCTCGCCCTCCTCGTCGGCGAAGTTGCGTTCTCGGCGGCGCTGTTGATCGTCGCCGGCCTGCTCGCGCGCAGCTTCATCGAACTCGCCACGACCGATTCGGGATATGCGCCCGAAGGCGCGCTCTCCGCGCAGGTCAGCTTCCCGCCTGCGACGGCGCAGTTCGAGCGCCGGCAGATCGTCGAGCGGCTGCTCACGAGCCTATCGGCGCTGCCCGGCGTCGTCGCGGCCGGCACCAGCAACGCGTTGCCGCTCGAAGAAGTGAAACTCGCCTTTCGTTTCGACGGTGAGGACGCAGGCCCCGAGTCCGTCTCGAGTGATTTCGACGTCGTCAGCCCGGGCTATCTCGAAGCACTTGGCGCGCGGGTCGTCGAAGGTCGCGGCTTCGCGTGGGAGGATACCGGGTCCAGTCCTCCAGTCGCTCTCGTGAACCGCGCGTTCATGCGCCGGTACTTCCCGGATCGTGATGCGATCGGATTCAGGATTCCCGGGGCGGGCCCCGACAATCCCCTGTCGGTCATCGGTGTCGTCGACGACGTGCGGCTCGAGGGACCGGCGCACGAGGCACAACCCGCGGTCTACTTCTCGATCCTGCAGCGCGATCAGGCCACATTCTTCAACCGCGTCAATCTGGTTGTGCGCTCGACAGGTGATCCGCTGGCGCTCACAGGCTCGCTTCGCGATCTCGTGCGCTCCACGGACGACCGCCTCGCCCTGGCCGACGTCACCACGCTCGATCGCCAACTGTCGGCCGCCGTCGCGCGGCCGCGGCTCTACGCGACGATGCTCGTCACGTGCGCGGCGCTCGCACTGGTCATCGTCGTCATCGGCCTGTTCGCGTCGCTCGCCTATGCGGCTGCCAGGCGCCGACGCGAGGTGGCCATCCGCATGGCCATCGGCGCGCAACGCACGAGTGTGGCCGCCCTGCTCGCGCGCGACAGCGTCGTCGTCATGGTGATCGGCCTGCTGATCGGCACGGCGGCGGGCCTTGCGGCAGGACGCGTGCTGGCCGGCCTGCTGCACGGCGTCGATCCCGCAGATCCAGTGGTGATTGCGATGACGATGGTGGCGATGACGATCGCGACCGCCGCGGCAGCCGCGGTCCCGATCGCTGGAGCGCTGAAGACCGATCTCGCGCGGGAGTTGAGAAGCGAGTGATCAGTGTCCCCGGGTCTAAAGACCCGGGGCTCCATTGGAGTTTCGGTGGGCCGACACGAGGGTCGCGTGGGCGGACACGGGGGTCCGCCCCTAGGCATCACGGTGCCGCCCGCCGCCCCGCCGCCCGCAGCCGTGCAGCCTATCCGCTACTCCCCGACGACGGCTGCGGCACCGTCGAGCCGAAGCCGCCGGCCGAGGATCGGTGGTAGCCGATGGTGGGCGCCGGGCGGGGACGCTCGGGCACGGCGAGTGGACGGCGATCGAGCCCATACG
>CAZVHY010000460.1:0-1905 GCA_964627115.1 uncultured Solibacteraceae bacterium
TCGTTGCGCGGCGTGGGCCCGTCGGGCGTCAGCCGCACGCTCGTGCTGCTCGACGGCGTGCCGTTCAACGATCCGTTCGGCGGCTGGGTGCACTGGACGCGCGTGCCGCTCGACAGCGCGGATCGCATCGAGGTCGTCGATGGCGCGTCATCGAACCTCTACGGCAACTACGCCATGGGCGGCGTCATCAACATCGTCACGCGTCCCGCGATGCCGCGCAGCCTCGAGTTCCGCACGCAGTACGGCAGCTGGAACAGCCCGAAAATCGATCTGCGCGCCTCCGACGTGTGGGGCCGCTGGTCGGCCACGGTCGACGTGAGCGCGTTCGACACCGACGGCTACGCGGTGGTGGCGCCCGACGAGCGCGGGCTCGTCGACACGAAGGCCGCGGTGAAGTACACCAACGTCAGTGCGCGGCTGCAGTACGACGTCACCGACAACGTGCAGGCCTTCGTGCAGGGCGGCTACTTCCACGAGGACCGCGACAACGCGAAGGTGACCACGACCACCGGCGATGCCGAGGCGAATTCCACGCGGTGGCGATCGATGGGCGCGGGTCTGCGCGCGCGTTTCGGCGGCGGGCACGACGTGCAGGCGCGCGTATTCGGCGACTCCGAGACGTTCCGCAGCAACTTCATGGCCGTGCCGGCCGCCACGCCGGCGCGCAGCATCGGGCGCATGACGCTGCTGCAGCGCGTGCCGACCACGGCGTTCGGCGCGTCCACGCAGTGGTCGCGCGCGTTTGGCGCCAGGCACGCGGTATCGGCCGGCCTCGACTGGCGCACCGTCACCGGCGAGAGCCAGGAGGACGGCCTCGACGCGGTCGTCGGTACCACGGTCACGCTCCGCCGCGAGTCGGGCGGACGTCAGCAGAGCCTCGGCGTGTTCGTGCAGGACATCGTTGCGGTCAGCGACGCGTTGACGGTGACGCTCAGCGCGCGGCTCGATCGGTGGCGCAACGATCGCGGTCACAACATCGAGTTCAACGTGCCCTCCGGCACGCCGACCACCGGTCACAATCCCTCGTTGCCGGAACGATCGGATACGGTCGCCAGCCCGCGCGTGGCCGCGCTCTACGCGGTTAACGATCGCGTCAGCGTGTGGGGCAGCATCGGCACGGGATTCCGCGCGCCGACGCTCAACGAGCTCTATCGCCAGTTCCGCGTCGGGACGGTGCTCACGCTCGCCAACGACGAACTCGGCCCCGAGCGTCTGCGCGGCGGCGAGGCCGGCCTCCGCCTGGCGCCGTCGTCGGATTCGAGCGTGCGCGTCACGTGGTTCGACAACCGCGTCACCGATCCCGTGTCGAACGTGACGATGGCGACGGCTGGCGCGCAGGTGACGCAGCAGCGTCAGAACCTCGGGCGCACGCGCATCCACGGCATTCAGGCCGACGCCGAGTACCGGCCGTCAGCCCACTGGCGCGTGTCGGCCGGGTATCTCTACAGCCACGCGACCGTGAAAGCGTTCGACGCGAATCCGTCGATTGTCGGCAACTTCCTGCCGCAGGTGCCGCGCCACCGCGCGTCGTTCGAGGTGGGATACGTGAACCCGCGGTTCGTCGACCTCACGCTCGACGTGCAGGCGGTGGGTTCGCAGTTCGACGACGACCAGAACTCGCGCGTGGTGCCCGGGTACTCGACGCCCGGCCTGCCCAGGTACGCGCTCGTGTCGCTGCTGGCCTCACGCCGCGTCAGTCCGTCGCTCGACGTCTTCGTGGGCGCGCAGAACCTGCTCGACCAGCAGTACTACGTGGGCACGCTGCCGACGACGATCGGCACGCCGCGGATGGTGACGGCGGGCGTTCGGGTGCGGGTGGGCGGACGATAGAACGCGGAGGCACGGAGGACGCGGAGAGGGACCGTGTAGGCATGAAGGACACGTAGGACTCAGCGCGACGAGCGC
>CAZVHY010000461.1:0-1905 GCA_964627115.1 uncultured Solibacteraceae bacterium
CGGAACCGCGCAGATGGGTCTTTGCCCATCAGCTCGTTGATGACGCGGTCGGTCACGATCTGATCGCTGATCTGCACCTTCAGCAGGCGACGCGTGCGCGGGTTGAGCGTGGTCTCCCACAGCACCTTCGGCATCATCTCGCCGAGGCCCTTGAAACGCGTGATGTCGACTTTCGCGCGGCCGCCGATTCGCTTCAGGATGCCGTCGCGATGCGCATCGTCTGTCGCCCAGAACGTTTCCTTGCCCGCGTCGATCCGGTAGAGGGGCGGCTGCGCGAGGTACACGCGGCCCGCCGTGATGAGCCCCGGCATGTGCCGGTAGATGAACGTCATCAGCAGCGTCGCGATGTGGTGACCGTCCGAGTCGGCGTCGGCGAGGATGATGACACGGCCGTAGCGCAGGCGCGAGATGTCGAAGTTCTTGCCAATGCCGCAGCCGAGCGCGGTCACGAGATCGGCCAGCTCCTTGTTCTCGAGCACCTTCGCAAGCGACGCGCTCTCGGCATTGAGCACCTTGCCGCGCAGCGGCAGAATCGCCTGACGCGCGCGATCGCGCCCCTGCTTCGCCGACCCGCCGGCCGAGTCGCCCTCGACGATGAACAGCTCGCTCTCCTCGCGGCCAGGCATGCTGCAGTCGCTCAGCTTGCCCGGCAGCGTCACGCGCTGCGACGTGGCGCTCTTGCGCGTGACTTCGGCCTGCGCCGCGCGACTCGCCTCTCGCGCACGCGCCGCCAGGATGATGCGCGCCACGATGGCATTGGCCATCGTCGTGTTGTGATTCAGCCAGTGCTCGAGCGACGGCCGCACCATTGAATCGACGACGGCCGTCACTTCGGGGTTATTGAGGCGATCCTTCGTCTGGCCCTGGAACTGCGGCTCGGTGATGAAGATGCTGAGCACACCGACGACGCCCTCGCGGATGTCGTCGGCCGTCAGCGTCACGCCTTTCGGCGACAGGCTGTGCGTGTCGATGTAATTGCGGATCGCCTTGCCGATGCCGCTGCGCAGCCCGTTCTCGTGCGTGCCGCCCGATCCCGTCGGAATGCCGTTGACGTAGCTGCGGATGTGCTCGTCGGTCGACTCGGTCCACCGGAAGACGACGTCGAGCTTCAGCCCGCTCTCCTCGTGCTCGCGCGTCAGCACGAACGGCGCGTCGTGCACCGGCGACGCCTTGCGTTCCTCGAGGATCTTCTTGAGGTAATCGACGATGCCCTCGTCGTGCTGGAACACGGAGCGTTCGGGCCTGCCGCCCTCGCCGGCCTCGTTCTCGAAGACGATCTTCACCCCCTTGTGGAGGTAGCTGGCCACTTCGAGCCGATCGCGGATGGTCGACGCGTCGAACTCGATCTTCGGAAAGATCGTCGCGTCCGGATGGAAATAGACGGTCGTGCCGGTGCCACGCGCCGGCCCCAGCTTCTTCAGTGGTCCCTGCGGCACGCCCTGCTTGAAGCGCTGCTCCCACGTCGCACCATCGCGGCGCACGGTGGCCACGAGTTCGCGCGAGAGCGCGTTGACCACCGACGCGCCGACCCCGTGCAGGCCGCCGGCGGTCTTGTAGTTCTGTCCCTCGAACTTGCCGCCCGCATGGAGCGTCGTGAAGATGACCTCGAGCGCGCTGGTCTTCGTCTGCGGATGTTTGTCGACCGGAATCCCTCGCCCGTCGTCCTGAACCGTGATTGACGACCCATCCTTGTGCAGGACCACGGCGATGTTCGACGCGTGGCCATTCATGGCCTCGTCGACAGCGTTGTCGAGGACTTCCCAGACGAGATGGTGCAGGCCGGCGGCGCCGACGCCGCCGATGTACATGCCGGGACGACGACGGACGGGTTCGAGGCCTTCGAGAACAGTGATGTCTTTGGCGGTATAGCTGGACACGACGGGAGGCAATGGTAGCAGGGACGGC
>CAZVHY010000462.1:0-1892 GCA_964627115.1 uncultured Solibacteraceae bacterium
AACACCGGCGTGGCGGCCAGGGCACCGAGGAACTGGCGGCGGGTTGGAGTCATGGCTGCAAAGCATACGCGCGTCGGGGCACGAGCGTGTGACGGGAAGGGGGCTACGAGGAGACAAGGCTGCGAGGCTGCGCGGGTTGCCGGGCCACAGACCGTCGGGCGGCCCAAGGGCCGCCCGGCATCGGGCGGGGCAAGCCCCGCCCCTACGAGCGATTGCGTAAGGGCCTACCCCTGCTTGCCCGCCGAAGCCATTCGGCGGAGGCGGGTGTCGGCCCACTTGCACGGCGACGCGCCTGCGACGAGTCCAAGCGATCGGTTGGTGCAAAATGCAGGTTCCTGTCGCCCTCGCACCCTCGCACCCTCGCACCTGTTTGCACCTGTCGTACTCGTGCCGTCCCCCATCGATAGACGATAGGAGTTGACTTTGTCCGTCGACGCGCGCACACTCTCCCATCGTAAGACGATGGGAGAGTGATGATGGCCCGTTCGGTCCCGCCGGATCTGCTGCCCGGCACGCTGGATCTGTTGATACTCCGCATGCTCATGCGCGAGCCGATGCACGGCTACGGCATCGCGCAACGATTGAAACTGCTGTCGCAGGACGTCCTGCAGGTGGGGGAGAGCTCGCTCTACCCGGCGCTGCAGCGCCTGCTGCTCAACGGCTATGTCGATGCCGAGTGGGGGCCGTCCGAGAACAATCGTCGCGCGCGGTACTACACGCTGACGAAGGCCGGACGGAAGCACCTGGCGGCTGAACGCGACGAGTTCAACGAACTCGTCGCCGCGATTCAGCGCGTGCTGGAGACGGCGTAGCGATGAGCGGCTTCTTCCGCCGCCTTCGGGCCCGGCTCCGCTATCGCCACTTCAACGCGGAGTTGAAGGATGAGTTCGACGTCCATCGCGCGATGGCGGAAGACGATCTGCGCGCATCGGGTGTTGCGTCCGATGAAGCGCGCCGCGAGGCCGCGCGTCAGATCGGCAACGTGACGCTTGCGCGCGAGTCGGCGCGTGGTGTCTGGCTTGCGCCGTGGCTCGAGAGTGTGTGGCAGGACGTGCGATATGGCGCGCGGAGCCTCAGGCACAGTCCGGGATTCACGGCGACCGCGCTCGTGACGCTGACGCTCGGCATCGGCGTGAACACGACGCTGTTCTCGCTGACCAATGCGCTGTTGCTGCAACCGTGGCCGGTGCCGAATGCGCATGAAGTGGTGCTCGCTTATCACCGCATGCCCCGGTCGTCGGGCGAGATGCTGGTCGGTGTGTCGGCGCCGGAGCGCGCGTTCCTTCAGCAGAGCGCGACCTCTGTGGAGATGGCCGGCACGCGGTCTGTCGGTGGTCCGTTGGCCGCTGGGGACGCGTCGCGCGCGGCCAGCGGACGTCTGGTCAGCGGCAACTACTTCGACGTCCTCCGCGTGCCGGTCGTGCTCGGGCGTGGCATTCAGCCCGGCGACGATCAGCCTGGGCAGGCGTCCGTCATCGTTCTCGGTCACGCGCTGTGGACATCGTTCTTCTCGTCCGATCCGGATGTCGTCGGCCGCGCGATCAGCTTCAACAACGTGCCGGTCACCGTGATCGGCGTGGCGGGGCCGGGGATGAAGGAGTCGCCGTTCGCTGGAACACAGGACGTCTGGCTGCCGCTCTCGTCGATGCCGGCGCTCTTTCCCGACGACGCGTTCGCGCGCGAGTTCATGACCAACGCCGGGCACTGCTGCGTCGATCTGGTGGGCCGCCTCCGGCCGGGTTCGAGCCGGGCGCAGGCTGAAGCCGAGCTGTCGACGCTCGATCGACAGTTCAGGGAAGACGATGAGGACAACGCGCTCGGAATGCGCGTCACCGGTACCGAGATGGCCTACGCCCCCGAAGCCGGCAGGATCCTGCCGGTGTTCGCGCTGC
>CAZVHY010000463.1:0-1883 GCA_964627115.1 uncultured Solibacteraceae bacterium
ACGTCATCGTCGTCTGGAGCCTGAGGTCGGTGTGTCATCAGGTGTCTCAGTCTCAACATCGGTACGAGCACTGGGCGCGTACACGTGTCCGTTGACCGACTTCGTGTGTGGGCGTGGTGTCCCTGCGACGGGCGTGATCCCTAGAGCCTGCCTGACCTTCTGCTTGGCGCGCGAGAACAGTGTATCGACAGATGGCACGGAGCGATGGAGTCTCGTGGCGATTTCCTGTGCCGAGAAGCCCGCCTTCTTCCAGGCGAAGACCATCCGCTCTTCGTGCGACAACGTGTCGAACACTTCGCGCATCAGGATGTCGCGTTCGATCTGTTCTGGAGAGCCATAGTCAGCCGGAGCAAGGGCGATGTGCTCCTGGCTCGCGTCCGGCTTGAGCGTGCGCTGAATGAGCCGCGCAGCCGGCGTCCGCAGGTGCGAGGTCGCGACGCTCTTCACGGTGACCCACGCGTAACCATGCAGGCGTTCGATCGGGCCACCGCGTGCCTCACGACTCGCGATGCGTCGTCCTGCTTCCTCCATGACCTCGGTGAGGGCGAGTTCGTCCTGCAGGTCGGGGAACCGTCGCCGCAGCTTTGGCAGCAGTCCAGCCAACACGCGCTCGATGTGGTCATCGAGCGGTTTCCCATTGCTGTCGAGCAGCCCGAGCGCGCGCATGTGATCCATGACACGTCCCGTCCGGCGCCTGAGGGAGGCGGCGCCGCTACTTCGAGGCCAGTGGCGACAGTATAGACCCCGGTCGTTGAGGTTTCGAGGCCCTGTAAGGTTTCAGTGGCTCGCTGCGTTCAATCCGTTACGGGACGGCTTTGCTGGAAGGCGTCCCCGGATCCGAGGTGAACGATGCGCGAGAGTCTTCGGCGTCGGTGTGGGCCCGAGCAATACAGCGTTCTGAGACCGCAGCGTAGCACAACGCGGGGGCCACGATCTGTTTGGTGTTCACCGCAGGGAATGCAGGTCAGCCGTATCACCGGCGTGGTTATCGGCCTGCTCCTGCTGCCCGTGGCCGCGCTCGCGCAATCCCCCTGGGAGCGGGCGGCCAGCAACCTTGAACAGACATTCACCGGGCCGCTCGCCCGCTCGCTGGCGCTGGTCGCCATCGTCATCGGCGGCCTGATGTTCATGTTCGGTGAAGGCGGTGCCAAGCGGCAAATCAGCGGCATTGTCTTTGGCGGCGGCCTTGCGCTCTTCGCGGCGCAGTTCCTTACTTGGCTGTTCTGAGTGTCGTCATGCCTGCCGACCCAGCCCCGACGTATCGCCCGGTCTACAAGGCACTCCACCGCCGACTGACGGTGTGGGGTGTCGAGCGTCGCCTGTTCTTCCTCGCCTTGCTCATGGGCGCCGCGACGTTCAACCTCTTCTACTCGTTCCTCGCCGGTCTGCTGATGTTCGCCGGCCTTTACGGCTTCGCGGCGTGGGCCACGACTCGTGACCCGGACATGCTGCAGATCCTGTTGTCTTCATCGCGTTTCCGTCGGCGTCTCGATCCCGCAAAGCACGAGCGCCAAGACGTCGAGGTGACGGCATGATGCGCGTCGATCGAATTCTGCGCGACTACAGCGAGGCCGGCGCGGTCAACGCCCAGATCGCACTCTGGGGCTTCGTCGACGACCACACGTTCCTGACCAAGGCGGGACACGTCGGACTCGTGTACCGTCTTCGCGGTCAGGACGCCGAGGGACTCACCCACGACCAGCGCCGTCTGTTCGTCCACCAGATGGAAGCCGCGCTCCGCCTGCTCGATGACCGTTGCCGTGTCTATCAGTACGTCCTCAAGACCGAGGTCGTCCCGTTCATGGCGGCACCTTGCGTGCGGCCGGTAGCGGCCGAGGCGGTCGCGCGGCGTGCCGAGTTCCTGAACGGACGCCGCTCGGGTC
>CAZVHY010000464.1:0-1877 GCA_964627115.1 uncultured Solibacteraceae bacterium
TTGATCGAGCCGCTGACCCCTTCCGACCCTACCGCTTGATTGGCATACAATCCGGTCTTCACGTCCATCACGTCCCGAGGAGCGATCGATCATGTCCGACCAGCACGCCACGTCCCACCAGCCGACGCCGACCGTCAACCGCCGCGACTGGCTCAAACGCACCACGGGCGCTGTTGGTGGAGCCGCGCTTGGTGCCGCGTTCGTGGCGGCGCCCGACGAGGTGATGGCGTCACCCGCGGCAACACAGGCCGCTTCGTCGGGCACTCGCGTCACCACGCCGAACGACATCGTCGAGACCACCGCGGGACGCGTGCGCGGGTTCACGCGCAACGGCGTTCACATCTTCCGCGGGATTCCGTACGGCGACACGACCGCTGGTGCGAACCGGTTCATGCCCGCGAAGAGGCCTGAGCCCTGGACCGGCGTACGGTCGTCGACCTCGTGGGGGCCCTGTTGTCCGCAGCGGCCGCGCACCGGGTGGGTGAACGACGAAGAGCAGTTCCTCTACCAGTGGGACGACGGGTTTCCGGGCGAGGACATGCTGCGCGTGAACGTGTGGACGCCGGCGGTGAACGACAACGGCGGCCGGCCCGTGCTCGTGTGGATTCACGGCGGCGGGTTCCAGTCGGGATCGAGCCAGGAACTGCGGCCGTACGACGGTGAGAACCTCGCGAAGCACCACGACGTCGTGCTCGTGTCGATGAACCATCGGCTCAACGTGCTCGGCTTCCTCGACCTCGCGTCGGTTGGTGGGACGGCGTACGAAACGTCGGGCAACGTCGGGCAACTCGACCTGGTGCTGGCGCTCGAGTGGGTGCGCGACAACATCGCGCGCTTCGGCGGCGATCCGGACAACGTGACGATCTTCGGACAGTCGGGCGGCGCGAGGAAGGTCAGCACGCTGATGGCGATGCCCTCGGCGGTCGGGTTGTTCCACCGCGCGGCGGTCCTGAGCGGCGCGCACCTGCGCCAGAACACGCCGGAGCAGACCGAACGCCAGGCGCGTGCGGTGCTGGCGGAACTCAACGTGACCGGTGCGGATCTCCGGCGCCTGCACGAGGTGCCGGCTGCCGATCTGGTGGCCGCCTCGGCCGCGGCGCAGGCACGTTTGAGTCCGACCGTAGGCTGGGGGCCCGTGGTCGACGGGCAGGTGCTGCCGGCGCATGCGTTCGATCCGGCCGCGCCGGGATCGGCCTCGAGCATTCCGCTGCTCGTGGGCAACACGTATGTCGAGTTCGGCGGAGGGATCGGCAATCCCACCGCGCACGAGTTGACGTTCGACGGCCTGCGCGATCAGCTGCAGCCAACGCTCGGTGCGCGTACCGCGGACGCCATCGCGGCGTACCGCAAGACGTTTCCGTCGGCACGGCCGTTCGAGATCGCGGGGCTCGTCATCGGCACGCGCGCGTATCGCCTGCCGGCCGTGACGATGGCGGATCTCAAGTCGGCGCAGAGTGCGCCGGTTTACATGTACTGGTTCGGCTGGAACACGCCGGTGCTCGACGGCCGGCCGCTCGCCTATCACTGCCAGGATCTGGCGTTCTGGTTCGACAACATCGATCTCGCGGCACAGGCCACCGGCGGCACCGATGATGCGCGCAGTCTCGCATCGAAGATGAGCGCGGCGCTGGTCGCGTTCGCCAAGTCCGGCAACCCGAATCACGCCGGTCTGCCCGACTGGCCCGTCTACACACCCGCCTCACGCGCCACGATGGTGTTCGAGAACGAGCGCGTGTCGGTGAAGAACGATCCGGATCGCGAGGCGAGAGGGGTGGTGGGGTAGGAGGGTGCGACGGTGCGAGGGTGCGAGGGTGCCACGGTGCGAGGGTGCCACGGTGCGGGGGTGCCATGGTGCCAGGGTGCGGAGGTGCCACGGT
>CAZVHY010000465.1:0-1874 GCA_964627115.1 uncultured Solibacteraceae bacterium
AAAGTCCGGGAGAGGCGGTTCGGCTTTTAAGTGGAAAAACCGGCTATCTGCACCTCAAAAATTCAAAGACGGAAGCCGGAATGAAAGAGGGCGAATTTATCAAAACCCGCCTGGATGAGGGCGACATCGATCTTCCCTCCCTGCTGCAACACGTTGAAGAAACAGGATATACGGGGCCGGTCTGCATCGAAAACACCATGCAGACAGACAAGCGGCAGATTGCCCGTCACGATTTCAAGGTGCTCAGCCAATGGCTCTCGAAACTGAAATAATACCATTTAACGACATCAATTGTAGAAATAATACGCCATTCTCCCGTAGGGAGAGCCTGAACGTAGCCCGGCGATTTATCGCCGGGTTGCAAATGGGAAAAAAGCCCTGCGTCCCATCGGGACGCCTGAATCAACCGTCCCATCGGGCATGGGCGTCAACTTCGTTTATGGATTGGCTTTTTGGAAGAAGTTTTTGCGCTTTCTCTTGTCGTAGCAGCAGTAGCGAACCAGGTGTTCCCAGGCTCTCCGGGTTTCTTCTGATTGGGGTTCTCCCGGTGGCTTTCTCAATTCACTCAAGGCGTGCAGGATCATGGCTTTGAGTTCGTGGCTTCGCGAGAGGCGTCTGAGGAATTTTTGCAGGCTCAAATCCCGATTGTAATGTTGTTTCACATGGTTGTAGCAGGTGCGGTAGAGAAGGTTGGTTCCTTCGGTGATCAGCATCAGGCGCATCGTCAGGATGCTGCGCAGTTCGATGTTGGAGACCCGGTGGATGGCATCAAAATTCAGATGGCTTTTCCACGTCTTGAAAATGATCTCTATCCTCCAGCGCAGGCTGTAGGTGTTTAACATATCGTTGAAGTCCACCTCTTCGGTGTTGCTGGTGAGAAAGATCGTCCAGTCCATCAGGGCCAGCACTTGTGCGGAGGGATTGTGGCCGGGCATTTCCTTTTTCGCCCTCATTCTGCGGTGGTTGGCGACTTCCTCACCCACCGGCGCGCTGATCAGGCGCACGCGGGTTTGCTGCGGGTTGTTGAGCAGGACGATGCGGTTGATCGATCCGTTGCGACGCAGTTCGCCCAGCAGGTCAATGGGCTCGCTGGTTTCCGCATCGAGATAGGTTGTGCCGGTTTTGTGGCGGTAGATGCAATGCGCTCCGGCTTCCGTGTGCCGGGCGATTTCCGCCGCGCTGAGATAGCCGCGGTCGCGCAGGACGAGGTCGTTTTTCTCAAGCTTCAGCCTCGGCGCGGCACTGAGGTCGTTATCGCTGTAGGGGCGGATTTCAAAGGAGAGAAACGCCATGTTTTTAAGGTCATAGGTTGCCTGAATCCGCGCGTTGCAAACGCTCTGATGCGCATTGGAAACTCCGGAGAATTGTTCAAAAAGCCACGACGGCAGCCTGATGAGCGTGCTGTCCTGCACGAGAATCCGGTCGTATCGGGCAAGGGTGGAATGTTGACAAACCAGGCTTTTGCAATCCGTCCTGGCGGCGATGGCCTTGGCCAGAAGCGTTTCGAGCACTTTGAGGAAAGGCTCATTAACCCGCTTGGAAACCGCCTGACGACTGGGTCCCTTGCCCCGGCTGAGCGTATGAATGCGCGAACTCAGATCGTTGAAGCTGGCCTTGCCCAGGATGGATTCCAGGGAAAGCGCCGTAAGCAACTGAGCGAGCGTAATCTTGCGAGGCTCTGCCCGGCTCCACCCGATGCTGCGCCCCAGTTCATCAAGCCCCTGCTCATCGAGTTGGAGGCTTGCCAGAAAGTCATCGAATATTTTGGCGGGAACGGCTCTTTGCGGTTTCATCCCCCTAAAATCACAGACTCAGATAATTTGGAAAACCTTAAATATCAGATAGAAAGACAACGAAGTTGACGCCCATGCCCG
>CAZVHY010000466.1:0-1870 GCA_964627115.1 uncultured Solibacteraceae bacterium
CTCTGGACGCCGATGCATCCGAGCGTCACGAAGCAGTTGGAGACGTACTTTCCCGAGTGCCACGCGCAGGGCGGACACCTTGGCGATCCGGATGATCGCTACATCCGTGACGAGTTCCGGAAGCAGGGGATGCCGAAGATCCAGGCCCTGTATCGCGCGTGGCGGCGCGAGGGTGATCGGGTGCTCTGGCAGGCGCACTCGACGACGTTGCGGGACGCGCGATCACACGGCTGTTCGACCGTCGAGATCGAACTGTTGAACCGCCAATACCTTCAACTGACCGGCACGATGGACCGGGACGTTTGGGCCAAACGGGGGGCCAAGCGAAAATCGCGTCAGGTTAGCCCCCCGGTATCGGTGCCCCCTCTTGCCAGTCTCTCACCCCTGGTTGCTCATGAGCGCGAACCGCAGGCAACTGCTTGACGCGGCGAAGATTACCGCGCACTCGACGACGAGGCGGCGCTCTGTGCCGACTCGTCCGAAGGTGCCTGTGCCGAGGTCACAGCACCAACGATGGCGTGAACGACCCCGCTGCCGTGCCAGGTGCCTGACCTCAGAGCGCCCAGACGGGGTCGTTCACGCCATCGTTGGTCGTGCCGCGTGTCGCTGTCTATGTGTCCAGTTCGTGCAGAGCAATCGCACCGCCAACACGCACACCTGCGCGGCTCAACACGAGCGCAGAAAGGGGCCGAGGCGTTCCGCAGAAACGGACTCGTGCATGAGCGCAGTTCTTCCGGAGAACACGGTCGTGCTCGGTGCTGGGATCGAACTGCACCACCATCGCGCCGATGATGCTGGCGCCGTGCTCGGCGTCGTCAATGCTCTCCACTTCGCTCCGACCCGGCCCGTGGCCGGGCCTTCGGGCATTGACGACGCCTCCGCGCAGCACGTCTTGGCAATTGCGCGATGGTGGTCGATCTGGACGGCCCACAACGCTGTTGACGCGAACATCGCGCAGGCGTATCTTGGCCTCATCACGCCAGTGCCTCAGCGGCACTCCTCCGGTTCGCCACACTGGCATCCGGAGCGCGCATTCCGCCGGCGCCCCAGCGGCACGGTTTGGAGCGCACCCTTCACGACATCGCAACCCGTTGCAGGACCGCCGAGAGCGGTGACCTACCTGCACACCGTCGGTTGTGACCCTCACGACCCTCTTGCGGCGTTGCGTTCTCAGGACCTCGCGCCGCAACGAGGCAGCGTTCAACGGGCTGCGTGATCGCACCCCGTTTCTCTGAACGCTCGAAGACGGCCGCGTGACCCACGCGCCCGTCGCCGCTCGGGGCACACCGCTCCTGCGGACGATGCCGGCAACGCCGCCTGCATCCGCGCTCACCTCCACACGGCGCGTCGACTGCCAGATCGACGCGTCCGAGCGCGCCACCCACTCCACACGAACTCGCGTGCAAGGGGGACCGCCATGGACGTGCCCGAACGTGCGGAAGTCGTTTCGGAACCGATCTCGATCGCGCGCTGCCGAGAACTGCTTGGCGACGAGTCCGACGCGTTGACCGATGACGAGGTGATAGACATCGCGCGCCACGCGGAAGCGATGGCGGACATCCTCATCGCCCTGGCAGTACAGGACGGCCGCATTCACTGACGGCAATGCCGCGATCACGTACCTTGCCGCCGGCGGGAGACGGGGCTAAGCTGACCGAGATGATCGGCGCGGTGATCTACGTTCGCGTCAGCACGAAGGAGCAGACCGAGAACCTCAGTCTGCCGACGCAGCTTCGTGCGTGTGAGGAGTACTGCCGGCGCAACGGCTACGAGATCCGCGAGCGCTTCCACGAAGAAGGTGAGAGCGCCAAGACGACGGACCGCAGCCAGCTCCAGGCGCTGCTGAAGTACTGCCGCACGCACAAGGGCA
>CAZVHY010000467.1:0-1870 GCA_964627115.1 uncultured Solibacteraceae bacterium
CCCATGTGCAAGACCATCAAGCAGAAGGTGACATTCCGGGCCGAGCCCGCGGCTGTCTACGAACTGCTCGTGACCGCGACCGATGACATCGGCCAGCGCTTCCGCATGGGCGAGGGCTCTGGTGTGGTCGTGGACCTGGCGCCGGCCACGCGCGTGGTGCGCGCGTGGCGCGAGGGGGACTATCCGGAAGGCGTGTTCTCCATGGCGGCCTTCACGTTGCGCCCGGTCGCGACGGGCACTGAACTGACGCTCACGCACCGTGGTGTACCGAAGGCACTCATCCCGCGCACCGAGGAGCGCTGGCGCCGCGACTACTGGGATCAGATGAAGCAGAAACTCGCGCGGCCCGGCCGGTCGGCCGTCCAACAGCGTCGGACCGCCGACACCAAACGCTGAGCTCCAAACACGCGCGCAGGCAAACCGGCTTGGGAAGGTCCCGCGCCCGACAGGCATGGGCCTTGCCCTCGACCAGCGAAGGATGACAGCTTCTTCTTCGCCCGCACCACGCCCCGACCAGGCGCCCGAGTCCACATCGATGCGCCTGCGCCGGCGCTTTGGCCATGCGGGCATCGATGTCGGCGCGCTGCGTGCGATGTACCGGCCGCCGGCCTGGGCGCAGGGGCACGTCAGCGCCGAGGATGCGCTCTTCCTGGCCGAAGTGATTGCCGCCCTGCAGCCGGTGCACGTGGTCGAGCTCGGCGTGGCGTCGGGTGCGTCGTCGGCGGCCATCCTGCACGCGCTCGACACGCTGCCCGATCCCGAACGCCGCGTGCTCTACTCGTGCGACGTCCGGTCCACCTGTTATTTTGACAACGCGTACGCGACCGGCCAGGCGTGCGTCGAGATGTACCCGGCACCAACGGCACGATGGCAGCGCGAGTTCCAGGCTGACGCACGGCGCCTCGGCACGATCCTGCCCGCAGCGAGCGTGGACCTGACATTCATCGACGCCAACCACGCGCATCCCTGGCCGTTGCTCGATCTGCTGCACGCGACGCGGTTCGCGAAACCGGGCTCGTGGGTCGTGCTGCACGACATCGACCTGCCCATCCACCATCCGGCGTATCAGATCTTCGGACCACGGTGGTTGTACGAGGCGTGGCCGTTCGACACGGTCAGAGGCATCGGCCGCTGGACGTCAATCGGCGCCGTGCAGCTGCCCGATCACCCGTCGCAACTCGTGCCGATGGCGCTCGCGTTGATCGAGCAGCCCTGGGAACAGACGCCCAACCGCGCGGCCGCCGACCTGCCCCCGGCGTTCTCGGCCGTCCAGGCGGCATTCGAAGCGCGACGCGCGAACAGCCAGCCGACGCTCGTCGCCTGACGAGACACGCGCCGGCACCACGCTGACGCGACCCGTGCGATGATGACCCGCCGCAAGCCCGCCACGTCCACGATGTCGACGACCATGAACATTCGCGCCGAGCAGCGGGACGATCGCACCGCCGTCCGCTTCGTCAACGAGCTCGCCTTCAGCCGCGCGGACGAAGCCGACCTGGTCGACGTGCTGCGCTCGCGCTGCCACGACGCCCTGTCGCTGGTCGCCGTGGATGGTGAAGTCCTGGTCGGCCACATCCTGTTCACGCCCGTCGTCGTTGAACACGGCAACAATCGCGTTACCGGCATGGGGCTCGCGCCGATGGCCGTGCTGCCGTCACATCAGGGACAGGGAGTCGGTTCCGCTCTCGTGCATCGCGGCCTGGAGTTACTGCGCGACCGCCACTGCGCCTTCGTTGTCGTCGTCGGCCACCCGACGTACTACCCGCGCTTCGGATTCGAACCCGCGTCACGACACGGACTGACGAGCCAGTGGCCCGGCATGCCGGACGAGGCGTTCATGGCCATCGTGCTCGACGAAGGCGCGATGGCG
>CAZVHY010000468.1:0-1869 GCA_964627115.1 uncultured Solibacteraceae bacterium
ACGAGGACACCGAGGAAGCACGCGTCAAACTCGGCCGGCCGCTGGCCGTGATCGAAGGCCCGTTGATGGACGGCATGGGCGTCGTCGGTGACCTGTTCGGCGCGGGCAAGATGTTCCTGCCGCAGGTCGTGAAGTCCGCGCGCGTGATGAAGAAGGCCGTCGCCTATCTGTTTCCGTTCATGGAAGCGGAGAAGGCGGCCATGGCCGCGGCGGGGCAGACCGTCAGGACGCAGGGCAAGATCGTGCTCGCGACCGTAAAGGGCGACGTCCACGACATCGGCAAGAACATCGTCGGTGTCGTGCTCGCGTGCAACAACTACGAGGTCGTCGACATGGGTGTGATGGTGCCGTGCGAGAAGATTCTCGAACGCGCACGTGCGGAGAACGCCGACGTCATCGGCCTCAGCGGGTTGATCACACCGTCGCTCGACGAGATGGTGCACGTGGCGCGCGAGATGGAGCGGCAGGGCTTCACGCTGCCGTTGCTCATCGGCGGCGCCACGACGAGCCGCGCGCACACGGCCATCAAGATCGCGCCGCACTACAAACAACCGGTGGTGCACGTGCTCGATGCCAGCCGTGCCGTGCCGGTGACCACCAGCCTGCTCAGCGACGAGGGCCGCGACGCGTTCGTGGCGCAGCACGAGGCCGACTATGCGTCGATCCGGCGCAATCACGGCTCGACGCGCCAGCCGCTGGTCGACATCGAGACGGCCCGTGCGCGACGAACGCCGATTGCCTGGCGCGCCGAGGACGTGCCGCAGCCCGAATTCACCGGGTCGCGCGTGCTCGACGACGTTTCGCTCGCCACACTGCGCGAGTTCATCGACTGGACGCCGTTCTTCCACACCTGGGAACTGAAGGGCGTCTACCCGCGCATCTTCGAGGACGAGAAGTACGGCGCGCAGGCGACGCAGATCTTCGCCGAGGCCAATGCACTGCTCGATCGCATCATCGCGGATCGGTCGCTGCAGGCGCGCGCCGTCTACGGCCTGTTTCCGGCGAACGCTGTCGGTGACGATGTCGAGCTCTATACGGACGAGTCGCGCACGAAGGTGCTGACGACGTTCCGGTTCCTGCGGCAGCAGATGGATCGTGGCAGCGAGCAGCCGTGCCGATCGCTCAGTGACTTCATCGCGCCGAAGGAGACCGGTCTGGCCGATCATCTCGGGGCCTTCGCGGTTACGTCGGGGATTGGCCTGAACGAGCTCTGCGATCGCTTCCGCGCGCAGCACGACGACTACAACGCCATCATGGCCGAGGCCGTTGCCGACCGCCTGGCCGAAGCGTTTGCCGAGTACCTGCACAAGCGTGTGCGCGACGAGTGGGGGTACGGTCGTGAGGAGCATCTCACGCCGGCCGAGCTGGTCCAGGAACAGTACCGTGGCATTCGGCCAGCCGCCGGGTATCCGGCGTGTCCGGATCACACCGAGAAGGGCACGTTGTGGCCGCTGCTCGACATCGAGTCGCGCACGGGCATTCAGTTGACCGAGTCGTTCGCGATGTGGCCGGGCTCGAGCGTGAGCGGTCTCTACTTTGCGCACCCGGAGTCGCGTTACTTCACGTTGGGGCGGATCGATCGCGACCAGGTGATCGATTACGGCCACCGCAAGGGCATGTCTGTCGATGACGTCGAGCGCTGGCTCGGACCGAACCTGAACTACGATGCGTCAGAGACGAAGGATGCCTGACGCTGACGCCGCACCAGTCGTGGAACCGGTCGATCCGTCGCGCTGCGCGCTGTGCGGTGACGACAACGCGTGCGGCGCCCTCAGCGGCGCCTCCACGTGCTGGTGTGTCTCGGTCCAGATCTCCGATGAGGTGATCGCACGCATCCCGCCGGCGCTGCGCAACGTCGCGTGTCTCTGC
>CAZVHY010000469.1:0-1869 GCA_964627115.1 uncultured Solibacteraceae bacterium
GCTGACGCTGCAGGATCACTCCAACCCCGTGCGGTACCGAAACGTGTGGGTGAGGAGACTCAATCGGTAGAGCAAGCCAGAAGTGAGAAGACAGAAGTCTTCTGGCTTCTAAACTGAACTTCGAGTCGCGTCCGCGTTACGCGACGAGTTCCCCTAAACACGCCAGTGCGATGAGCGCCTGCACGATCGCCATAGCCGTCCACAGCAGGCCGCTGCCGAACTGGCGGTTGCGCAGGAAGATCACCGCCGATCGGGCGTTGACCGCGGCCATGAGCGCCATCGCGGGGCCGACCAGCCACAGGACGACGCGCGTCACGATGGGCGCGACGTCGGGTCGTGTGGCTGCGAGCACACCCGCGGCGATGGCGAGGAGGATGATGGCGCTGATGGCGGCAATCGCCCTGGTCGACAGGCCGCGCTCCCGGCGCTGCAACTCGACAGCCGCTTCTTCGCCGCGCTGCACCAGGCCCGGCGCGTATCGCTCGATCACCTGGCGCAGATCGCCGTGGACGAACCAGTAGCTGAACGGTTCGATCGGGATGAATCGCTGCTCGGCCAGCAACTGGCGCCGAAGTGGTTCATACAGCGGGGCGCCGTTGACGACGAACTGCGACGTGGTGGCGTAGCGTTTCGCACCGCGGCCGTGCATCGGCTCGCGCAGGATGAGCCCTTCCGCGCGACGGACCATGTGCATTGCCTCGACGTTGGCCCACGGCGTCTCGAGTGTGGCACCAGCCTGACGCAGTTCGATGCCGTCGGGCGTGAGCGTGAGCCTCGCCACGCGCAGGGCCCACACGAAGAAGGGCAGGGCGATGATCGTGACGACGGCCGAGCCGACGAGCAGGGCCTCCTCGCCGGCCACCAGGCCCGTCACTGTCATCGGCACGGCGAACACGGCCCAGATGCCGTAGAGGAGCCCGCGGCGCCACGGACTGACGCGGTACACGTGTCGGGTCTCCATCGTCGCGCGACACTGTAGCGCATTTGCGGACAGACACGGCCAGTGGCTATGCCCGTGCGCGATGCGTAGACGACGCCGTTACTGCGGCGTCAGCGAGATCCTCAGGTTGGTGACTGGCGTCGTCTCGTTCAGGAAACGCGCGCAGGCCTGCCAGTTGTTGACTTCGTTGACCACCTTGAGCAGCAGCACGTTCTGGCCCTGCACGAGCGACACGGGAATCCGGTCTTCGTCCCTGTTCAACGTGCGCGCCTCTTCGTGACTCAGGACTTCCTTGCCGTTGAACCACGCCTTGCCCTGGTCGTTCGTGCCCAGGGCGAGCGTGACGTTCATCGGGGCGTCGGCGTGGATGTAGGCCGCGGCGTAGCCGATGACGTACTCACCGGCATCGGGATCGAACGACTGGCGGAAGTCGATGTAGAAATTCCGTGTCTGGTGTGGCGTCCACGTGATGGGCTGACCGGCGACCAGGATGCGCGTGTCCGGCCTCGGCCTGGCGGTGGCCTCGCCGTTGAGCGCATCGAAGTGCATTTCTTCCGCGCCCGACTGGCCGAGCATGCGGATGGGCGCCAGCACCAGCCAGTTCCGGATGAAGCCTTCCTCGTCCGGGCTGAAGACGTCCTGCGCCCTGGTGGGCGCGATGAGCGCGGTCAGCACGACGATGGCGAGCACGGTCGCTTTCATGGCGGTCCCTCGATTTGTCCGGTGTTGACGTGGACGCATAGCGTAACCCGGACGCCGGCGCGTGTGGTTGCGTGCGCTACAGTAGCGGCGTCGAGGGGCGATGACCGACTGGCACTTCTATGAACCGGCAGCTGGGCACCGGCTGCCGCACGATCCCTTCAAGGCGATTGTCGCGCCGCGGCCGATCGGCTGGATCAGCACGGTCGATGCGGAGGGGCGTCCGAACC
>CAZVHY010000470.1:0-1860 GCA_964627115.1 uncultured Solibacteraceae bacterium
GCCCCTGACACCGGTGGCCGGCGAGAATCCGCTGCTCTTGTTGACCGGCGTGACCACAGGAACCTTGGACGTGCTCGGCGTCCGGCCGGTGATTGGTCCCGGCTTCTCGGCCATGCAGGCAACGGAGTTGGCGCGTCCGGTGCTGCTGACCTACGAGACATGGCAGCGCAAGTACGGCGGCTCCGAAGATGTGCTCTCGCTCGAGTGGATGATCCGCGACGCACGACAGCGCGACATCCACTGGCGCGTGGTCGGCGTGCTGCCCGAAGGGTTCCTTCTGCCGTCACCGAAGCCGGTCCCAGGCATGTACGACGCGATCTACGGCGTCGACGACGAACTCGACGGCCCGATTCTGCGAACCGACTTCGTTACGGTCGCGCCGTTCGCGCGGCTCTCGCCCGGCGTGTCGATGGCCGCAGCCCGCGCGCGCATCAACGCCGTCGTCGCGACATGGTTTCCCCGGGACCCGAGCGTACAGCGCGTCAGCGTCGTGCCGCTCCAATCGGGCCTCTCGACCGTGACGCGTCCCTACGTGTGGCTGGCAGTGATCGGCGTGTGGGCGGTCGTCGTCGCCGCGAGCCTGACGCTCGCGATTCTGCTCCTCACGTGGAGCCAGTCGCGCCGGCAGGATGCGGGCGTGCGGCTCGCGCTCGGCGCATCGCCTCGCCGGCTCGTCGTCAGCACACTGGCAGAGTCTGTCGTGATCTGCTCGGCCGGCGCAGTCATCGGATGGCTGGTGTACGTGTGGACCAGGTCCGCGTTCGTGGCCTTGATGCCGGCGGGACTTCGGCCGTTTGCGGTCGAGACCGCCGATGGCCGTGTGATCGCGGTGACCGGCGCGATCGCGCTCGTGAGCGCACTTGTCGCGGGCACGCTGCCGGCCCTTCGCGCCGCGCGCACGTCGCCGCTCCAGGTCATGCGCGGGCAGCAGGACGCGACGCACATCGATCGCCTTGTCGGCGGACCGGTCCTGCTGTCGGCGCAGGCAGCGCTCGGCGTAATGCTCCTGGTTGGCGCGCTGACGATTCTGCCGGGTGTGCTGCGGGCGCTCGCTGCGCCGCCGGGATTCGACGCCACCGATCTGTTCACGGCCAGTGTCCCGACCGCCAACGACGCGACGGCGTCAGACGCGCGGGAACAGACGCGACGTGGCCTGGCCGCGCTCGCCATCGCGCGGCAGTTGCCGGGCGTGGTGGACGCCGCGCTTTCACGACGGGATCCCTTCCGGCCCTCGGCAATCGAATGGCAGGTGCTGAGAGGAGAGCTTCGGAACCGCCATGGCTTCGAGGGCTTCATCCGCCCGGTCGACGCCGACTTCTTCAGACTCCTCCACGTGCCGTTGAGGGCCGGCCGGGCCGTGTCGCACGCCGACGTCGAGGAGCAGGCGCTCGTCGCGGTGATCAACGAGACGGGCGCGCGCGCACAGTGGCCAGGACTGCTGGCGGCTGATGCCGTCGGCCGCGTGGTGACGACCGAGGACGGCTCGCGGGTCATCGTGGGCGTGGCCGCCGACTTCCGCGTGGGCATCGATACGTCCGTCGAGCCGACCCTCTTCCTGCCGCTGAGTGCGAGTGAGGCGTATTACTCACCCGGTTCCGCCTTCCCGTGGAACGAATACCAGGTGTTGATGCGGATGGCGCCCGGCCGCGTCCCGGACACCGTGCTGCTGTCGGATCGGGTACGGGAACAGCCGTGGATGATCTCGAACTGGTTGGGACGAGTGACCGCCGATTCGGTTGACGCCGAGCTCGATGTCGCGCTCGAAACGCCGCGACTGCTCGCGCTGATCTTCGGCACGCTCGCGGGCATCGCGCTGCTGCTCACGGTTGTCGCGATGTACGGCCTGGCCAGCTTCGAGAT
>CAZVHY010000471.1:0-1859 GCA_964627115.1 uncultured Solibacteraceae bacterium
TCACTCCGCCTTGTCGTACACCCCCTTGGCCTGTCGGCCCGGCGTGCCGCTGAAGTTGTCGATGCGCAGCGTGAACTCGAGGCGGTTGCCGTCGCGTGCGAGCTCGTAGGTGTGCGACACCTTGGTTTCGCCGTAGATGAACTCCTGCTTCAGCGCGCGGCCGTCCCAGCGCGACTTGGTCGTGACCTCGGCCTCCTGGCCGACATCCAGGCGGTGGTTCTTGTTGTCGACGACGAACGTCCGTTCACCGCGGGCGTCGGTGAAGGTCACTGAATCGGCCGTGGCCGCGAGCGTGAAGGTTTCGGCGACCTGCTGGTACCCGCGGATGGCGGCCTGACCGGCCATCTCGCGCGGACTCGGCGGAGCGGGCGCTGCGCCGCCTCCACCGCCGCCGCCGCGTCCGCCGCCACGCTGCAGGGCGAGAGACGTGGCCACGGGGCGCTGCGCGCGCCGTTCCGGCGCGAGGTCCATGAGACCTGCGGAACCACGGCCGCCTGCCGGCGCCGCCCGGAACTGCGGACTGAGCTCCGCGTTCATGCGCCACGTTCCCGTGAGCGCAGTGGCCAGGTCGGCCGGTGTGATGCGTTGAGCGGTGACGGGCGTGCCGATCGTGCCAGCGATAAGGGCGGCCCCGGCCAGCAGGGAGAAGAGCACCGGGCGTCTTGCAATCATGAATTCACCTCGGATTGGGATACGCTCTTGCCCCTCAGGTCATTTACGGTCCCCCTCGACGAGGTGCCCATGGCAGCAGGGAAGAGCAGAGGTACGCAGGGCCGCCGCGTGTCGCGGCGTGAAGTCATCCAGGGCGCGGGCGTCGTAGCCGCCGCACTCACGCCGGCGCTCGGCTACGCGCAGCAGCGGCCAGCCGATCCGCCGACGGTCATTTCGACGCCGCCGCGCGACTTCAGCCCCGACGGTCCGCCATCCGTGTACTTCACCGATCCCGACGTGCTCACCGTCGATCCCGCGTTCGACGGCCTGGTGCAGCCCAACGCGTCGATCGAACGTCTCTGGCGTGGCGGTGCATGGCTCGAAGGGCCGGCCTGGAACAGCGTGGGCCGCTTCCTGGTGTTCAGCGACATCCCGAACAACCGCCAGTACCGCTGGATCGACGACGACGGGCGCGTGTCGCTGTTCCGGTATCCGGCGAACAACAGCAACGGCAACACGTTCGATCTGCAGGGACGACAGTTGTCGTGCGAACACCTCACGCGCCGCGTCGTGCGGTACGAACACGACGGATCGATCACCGTGATTGCCGATCGCTGGGACGGCAAGCGCCTCAGCTCACCCAACGACGTGGTCGCGCATCCCGACGGCAGCTACTGGTTCACCGATCCGCCCTATGGTGCGAGTCTTTTCGAAGGCCAGCCGGACGAAGCCGGCGGGTCGACGAACCCTGCCGGCCTGCTGCGCCCGCGCATCGGACAGCCGCCGGAGGCCGGGACGATGCGGCGTGAACTGCCGAACGCGATCTACCGCGTGGATACGACGGGCAATGTGACGCGTGTGGCCACCGAGGAACTGGTGCCGAACCCGAACGGCCTCTGTTTCTCGCCCGACCATCGGCGGCTGTACGTGGCGAGCACCGGCCGCGGGCCGGGCGATGCGCACGAGGGCGGTCGTGGCGATCTCCACGTGTTCGACGTCACCGAGAAGAACACGCTCGCGAACCATCGGCTGTTCTCGGACTGCATGGTCGACGCCATCCGCTGCGCGCCCGACGGCGTGCGCTGCGACGTACACGGCAACGTGTGGGCGTCGAGCAACGCGGGCCGTGCGGTCGGCTACAGCGGCGTCACGGTCTGGTCGCCCGACGGGCGCCTCATCGGCCGCATCCGCCTGCCGGAAGTGTGCGG
>CAZVHY010000472.1:0-1859 GCA_964627115.1 uncultured Solibacteraceae bacterium
CTGCCGGCGCGCAGTACTTGTCGAACGCCAGCGTCAACAGATCCGCAATCGACTCGGCCGAACGCGACTCGATGTCGCGCCGCTCCACCATGTAGACCACCTTGCCGTCCTGCAGGAGCGCGATCGACGGCGACGACGGCGCGAAGCCTGCGAAGTACTCGCGCGCGCGGGTCGTGGCGTCGATGTCGGCACCGGCAAAGACCGTCGCCAGCGTGTCGGGACGATGTTCGTGTTGCAGCGCCATCGCGATGCCCGGCCGCGCCTTGCCGGCGGCGCAGCCGCAGACCGAGTTGACCACCATCATGGTGACGCCGGGTTCCTTCACGACCGCGTCGACGTCGGCCACCGTGCGGCACTCGCGCGCGCCGAGGGCAGTCAGTTCCTGGCGCATGGGGGCAATCAGGTATTCGGGATAAGGCATGAGCGGATAAGACCTCCAGAGACCAGTATACGGGGAAGGCGGGGAGGCGACAGGCCGGAAGGCCTTCAGCCTCCCTACGGCGCCGTGTGCGACCGGGTGTGGAACCCCGCCTGCTCGAGTGCGTCGCGCAGTTCGTCGAACATGTGGCGGATCGGCCCCTCGTCGCCTTCGATGCGGAGCAGGCGGTCGACCGAGAACATGCGGAAGCGGATGGCTTCCATGTGAAACGCGGCCACGGCGCGGCGCAGGGCCTGGGCTTCTTCGAGGATGCGTTCGCGATGGATGCCCTGCGGCAGTTGGTCGAGGGCGGGCAGCAGTCTGTCGAGGATGGCCAGCGAGGCGGCCGTGCGTTCGGACATGGAACAACAGTCTCCTGGATCGGTCGGCGCTGGGGTGGCGCGCCCTCCAGAATAAACCATCCGGCCGGCCGTGCAGCCCGCAGCCGCGCAGCCGTTCCTACCGCCCGTGCATGCGCTCGAGCCGCCGGGTGGCCAGGCGCGCCAGCACCGAGCAGACGAGGATGATGGTGACGAGCACCAGGGCGCCGGCCCACGCCTGCCGGTGCCAGTCGGCATAGGGCGAGATCGCGTAGGTGTAGACCTGCACGGTGAGCGCGCCGATCGGTTGCGTGAGGTCGGTGGACCAGAACCGGTTGCCGAAGGCCGTGAAGAGCAGGGGCGCGGTTTCGCCGGCGATGCGCGCCAGCGCCAGCATGATGCCGGTGATGATGCCCGGCAGTGCGGCCGGCAGCACCACGGTCATCACCGCGCGGCCGCGCGTGGCGCCGAGCGCGAGCGCGCCCTCACGCAGCGACCCGGGCACCAGGCGCAGCAGCTCTTCGGTGGTCCGCGTGATGATCGGAATCATCATCACGCCGAGCGCCAGGCCGCCGGCCAGCGCCGAGAAGCGGCCGAAGGGGAGCACGGCAATCGCGTAGACGAACACACCGATGACGATCGACGGAACACCGTTGAGTGTGTCGGCGGCGAACCGCACGATGGGCGCCATGCGCGCCCGCGGGTACTCGGCCACGAACACGCCGCTCATGATGCCAATCGGAATGGCGATGAGCGCGCCGATGCCGCACAGGATCATCGTGCCGACGATGGCGTTGCCCATGCCGCCGCCCGGTTCGCCGACCGGACGCGGTGTCTCGGTGAAGAACTCCACGTTGAGCGCCTGCACGCCCTGCGACACGACGAAGAACAGCACGAACGCCAGCGGCACGAGCGCAATCAGCACCGACGCGACCGACAGGCCCGTCATCGTGGCCGACACGATGCGTCGGCGGGTGTCGCGCGCGATCATGCGGCCTCCGCGGCAGGCTCGGCGCGTGGGGTGCGGCGTGTGCGTGTCGACGTCATCCGCCAGATCAGCAGCCGAGACAGGACGTTGACGACGAGCGTGATGATGAAGAGCACGAGCCCGATCTCGACGA
>CAZVHY010000473.1:0-1838 GCA_964627115.1 uncultured Solibacteraceae bacterium
AGTTGACCGTTCTCAGTCTTGTCTATGTCTGCTCTCGTCTACGGCATCAATCCGGTTTCCGAAGCGTTGAAGGCTCGTCGCGTGTCGAAGCTCGTCCACGAGCGCGGGGCGGGGCCTCGCGTCGACGCGCTCGTGGCGCGGGCGTACGAGCTGCGGCTCGCGATCGAGACGGTCGATCGCCGCGCGCTCGAGCGTCTGACGCGCGGCGGCGTGCACCAGGGCGTGGCGGCTGAACTGCAGCCGCTGCCGGCGTACACGGTCGACGAGCTCGTGGCGGAGGCGGCGGGACCGCCGCTGATCGTGGTGCTCGACAGCGTCGAGGATCCGCAGAACGTCGGCGCAATCTTCCGGTCGGCCGATGCCGCGGGCGCCGACGGCATCATCCGGCAGGCGCGGCATGCGGCGCCGCTCGATGGGGCGACGGCGCGCGCGTCGGCCGGCGCGGTCAATCACGTGAAGGTCGCGACGGTGGTCAACGTCGCGCGCACGATCGATGAGCTCAAGGAGTTGAACGTCTGGACGATCGGCCTCGCGGACGAAGCGGCCGAATCGTACGACACCGTCGACTACACGCAGCCGACGGCGTTCGTCGTTGGCGCGGAGGGCACCGGGTTGCGTCGGCTCGTGCGCGAGAGCTGCGATCGCCTCGTGTCGATTCCGATGGCCGGCATGGTCTCGAGTCTCAACGTGTCGGTGGCCACCGGCATTGCGCTGTTCGAGGCGGTGCGGCAGCGGAAGGAGGCGGGAAGGCGGCAGGCGGGAAGGCGGCCGGAAGGCGGGGAGGACGGCGGCCGGTAGCCTTCGAGTGCCCATCCGTGAGACACTGACAGGTCGTGTCTCACGATCGGCACGCCAGCTCGAAGAGCGGCGGGCCGGACGGGGGGCCAGTTGTCGAGCGCCGGGGGATCCTGGCAGGGTGTTGCCACTTTGGCACATTCCGTGCTAGCATTCCCGGTTTGTTCGGCTGGCGTAGCTCAGTCTGGTAGAGCAGCTGATTTGTAATCAGCTGGTCGGGGGTTCGAATCCCTTCGCCAGCTCCAAGTTCAGGGCCTCCACCCCTCGAATCCGCCGTCGGATCGCCCTTGCGTGAACCGCGAGGTGTCTGGACGACGGTGCGGAGTGAGCGGTGGGGACGAGTTCGAGAGGGCGAGGCGCGACAGCACGAACGGGATCGGGATACGGCGAGGTAGCGAAGCGGTCAAACGCAGCAGACTGTAAATCTGTCGCCCTAGGGCTTCGAAGGTTCGAATCCTTCCCTCGCCACCAACCTTCGCTCGGCTTCGTCGAGCTTCGGTTGGCAAGCCACGGGGCCAGGTTGGTCCCTGGTGCTGCGGCGGATCGGAAGAAGAGGCAAGGCGGGCCTGCCCGCCGCAGCGCCGCGTGAGGCGCAGCGGGCGAGGCGCGAAGGCGGGAGTAACTCAGTGGTAGAGTCACAGCCTTCCAAGCTGTTGGTCGCGGGTTCGATCCCCGTCTCCCGCTCCAGCCTTCGCCGAACGCTCACTACGTTCGCGGCTCCGGTTGGCAGGCCGCGTCATGCGAGTGTGGGGCGAAGGTTGGTAGGCCAGGCCGACTCGTCGGCCGTAGCTGCGAGCGAAGCGAGCGTTCAGCGCAGGCCGATGTAGCTCAGTTGGCAGAGCACGTCCTTGGTAAGGACGAGGTCACCGGTTCGATCCCGGTCATCGGCTCCAACCTTCGCTCGGCTGCGCTGAGCTTCGGTTGGCAAGCCAGGTCGGCCGAGCGAAGGTTGCGAAGGGTTTATCCACCGTCGCTCCGAAGGCGCGAAGGTGGATTCGAAGAAAGGCAAGTGGGGCAGAGGGACGTGGGGTCCCCGCCCGTCG
>CAZVHY010000474.1:0-1831 GCA_964627115.1 uncultured Solibacteraceae bacterium
GTGGCGCCGCCGGACCTTCCGCAAGCCCAACGCCCGCCAACCCCACCGGCCCGACGCCGACGACGCCAACCGTGTCATCGATGACCGTGTCTGCCAGATGTCGCGGATCGTTCCATCCTGGCGACACCGTTGCGGGCGGATGCCTTCTCGAAGTCGGTGGCGCAGCCGTGCCGCCCGTGCGCGCATTTGCGGATCTGCGGCCGCTCGGCGGCAGCAACGAAGCCGGACTCGTGCAGTGCCCGGCCTGCGGGGCGCCACCGTGGGTGTTCGACGTGGACTTGCGCGTTCCTGCCGGCATGGCGCCTGGTCAGCAGACGGTCACGGTGTGGGCGATCGACGCGCAGGGGCGACAAGCCACGACAACGGCGGCCTTCGACGTCACGCCTCGGTGAGGTGTGGGCAGATTCGTCAGAGACGCCGGCTGACTACCGTGACGAACTGCAGCAGATCGTCCAGTCGGTGACGGACGATGTCTTCGACAACAGCGAGGTCGACATCATCGTAGCCGTGGACCAGAACGTTGCGGAAACCGGCCATGCGCGACAGCGGCGCGGCCAGGCTGTCATCGAGCCAGCCTGCGCGAACAAGCAGATCGAAAAGATGCCGGTTCGTCTGCGGCTCGCCGAGCGACTCGTCCGACACGATGTGCGAGGCCACGTCGAGCGCGGCCTGCATCGCCAGTTGCAGGGTGTGTTCGATGAAGCGTTCCTCCCGCACGTCGTGCCGCAGTTGATCGACGTTGGCCAGACGCCGGAGGTCCGACACGGCCGAGACGATGGCGGCCAGCTTCTTTTCGACCAGCGCCCGATCCGTCATGACGCAGCAGCGGCGCGTTCGACGGCGCGCTTCCGATAGCGCGTCAGGAACGGCTCGAGGTCGAAGAACAGGTTTCGCGTGCGCACCTCGAACCGCAGTCTGGCGCTGCGGTCGCGCTCGAGGATGATGACGCCATCGCGGAGCACGCGGTGCGCCAGATCGGGAGGCGCATCGTTCACGATCACCACCTGCACGGGAACGCCAAGTTGTCGCTCGAGCTCGGCTTCGTAGTCGAGCAACCGCCCCTCGAGTGTGGACGCCGGCGCCTGCGTGAGGAGCACACCGAGATCGACGTCGCTCACCGGCGAGGCCGTGCCGCGCGCCACGCTCCCGAACACGTAGGCCGCAGCCACCTGCGCCGGGGCCTCCGCAAGCACGCTCCGCAGGCGCTCAATCGTCGGCGTGACCGTCATGGGCCGCAGTATAGCGGCCAGCGGTATAGACTCGCCACTTCAGGAGTCCTCTTGCGTCCCATCGTCCAGATCTCACTCGATGTCACGACGGTCGACGAGGCCGTGCGCACGGCCGAAATGGCGCTGCGCGCGGGCGTCGACTGGCTCGAGGCCGGCACGCCGCTCATCATCGCCGAGGGCATGCACGGCGTGCGCGCGTTGCGCGAACGCTTCCCCACCACGCCCATCGTCGCGGACCTGAAGACGATGGACGGCGGCTGGCTCGAGGCGCAGCTGATGGCCGAAGCCGGCGCGACGCACGTGGTGGTGATGGCGCGCGCGCACGAGGAGACGATCCGCGTCGTGGTGCAGGCCGGTCGCGACTTCGGGATCAAGGTGATGGGCGACAACCTCGGGTGCCCCGACATGGTGGCCGGCGCGAAGTTCCTCGAAGATCTGGGCTGCGACTATGTCGTGCACCACATCGGGTACGACGAACGACGCGGGATCGCGGCGCGCGGCGAACGGATGCCGAGTCCGCTCGATCAGCTTCGCGACGTCGTGGCGGCCGTGCGCGTGCCCGTGCAGGCTGTCGGCGGCCTCTCGATCGAGCAGGCCGTCGC
>CAZVHY010000475.1:0-1818 GCA_964627115.1 uncultured Solibacteraceae bacterium
GCCGCGCCCACCGCCGGGCGCAATCGGGGTGATCGGACCGTCGGCGCCACCGCGGCCGGTGCCGAACCCGCCGCCTCCGCGTCCGCCAATGCCGCCGCCTCCCCTCCCGCCAATGCCGCCCTGGCGGCCGCCTGGGCCTTGATCCGGCTGCGGCACGAAGGCCGGTCCCCCGCCAGCCCTGAGCTGTTCGACCGTGAAGTCGAACGCCCACTGCGAGTAGGTCTGCTGGTTGTTGTAGATGCGGATCGACGTTTCGTTGCTGGTGCTGCGCACGCCGATGATGCCGCCCTGCAACTGCCCGGGCCCGCCGGCCCGGCCGCCCGGCGCGGCCGTGGCGCCGGCGACCGGCAGAAAGTCCGCGCCGGTGATGGGATCGATATACTTCTTGCGGAGGAAGCGCTGGTTCACCAGCGTGTCGAGGTTCGGCGGGAGGTTCTGGCCGTTCTTCTGCCGATACAGATAAATGGCGCGCGCAATGGCCTCGCCGCGGAAGACGAGCTCGGCTTCCTTCTCGCGCTGGACCTGCTGGCGCCAGGCCGGAAGCGCCGCGCCCATCCAGACCGCGGTGACCGCCATGGCCACGAGCAGGGCGACCATCACGTAGCCCGCGTCGTCAAATGGGGTGGCTCTGACCTTCCCGGACGCCGCGTCCACACCTTGACCGGTCACTTTCATGAACGTACTATCCGTATCGAGTCGCATGCTAGCACACCGGTTCGCTCGTTCTCCGCGGTCGTCAACGGCCCTGCTCGCAGTGCTCCTCGCGTGCGGCGTGGCCGCGGCCTCGTGCCAGAAGATGCCGCTGGTGGCGCCAACCGGTTCGGCCATCACGCTCATGGCGACTACCAACACGCTGCCGGTCAACGGCTCCACGGACATCATCGCCGTTCTGGTCGAGGGCGCACTGTCGGGCGGAGACGGCAACGGCGCCTCGACCATCGCCGGCAACGGCACGCCCGTGCACAACGGCACGGTCGTCACGTTTACGACGACGCTCGGGCGCATCGAGCCGGCTGAGGCCAAGACCACGGCAGGACGCGCCACGGTTCGCCTGATTGCGGACGGCCGCTCGGGCGTGGCCACGGTCACCGCCTTCTCGGGCGGTGCCGGACACTCCATCGACGTCGCCATCGGCGCGGCCGGGGCCGAGTTCATCGCGGTCACGGCCGAACCACAATCGCTTCCCGGCACCGGCGGCAGCACGACCATCGCCGCCCGCGTCGAGGACACCCACGGCAACGGGCTCGCCGGCGTGCCGGTCACCTTCTCCACGAGCCGAGGTTCGCTCAGCCAGACGACCGGCGTCTCGAACGCCGCCGGCATCGTCACGACCACGCTGACGACCTCGCAGGAAGCAACGGTGACGGCCAACGCGGGCACCGCCACGGGCTCGGTCACGGTCACGGTCAGGCCTCGCACGGCCATCTCCATCACGGCACCGGCGTCGGCAACGGTCGCGGTGCCGGCATCATTTGTCGTGACGCCCGGCGCCAATGCCGTGCTCACCGACGTGGTCATCTCCTTCAGCGACGGGCGATCGCAATCGCTCGGCGAGATCACGGGCTCGACACAGGTGGCGCACGTGTTCCGCACGCCAGGCGTGGCCACCATCACCGCCACGGCCACCGACAGCCTTGGCGGCACGGGCACCGCATCGGCCCAGGTGCCCGTGGCTCCGCTCCAGTTGTCGCTCTCGGTGTCGCCCTCCACCGTGCAGACCGGCACGATGGTCACCTTCACGGCCACGCCATCGACCGGCGCGCTCATCGATCGCTACGAGTGGAACCTCAGCGACGGACGAGGCACGATCGTGACCAG
>CAZVHY010000476.1:0-1818 GCA_964627115.1 uncultured Solibacteraceae bacterium
CTGCTGGCCGGCACGCTCTGCCTGTCGGTCGCGTCGCTCGTTCCGCTGGCCGCCCGCCAGGCGCCGCCGGCCGCGCCAGGCCCGGCTGCGCCTGCGGCTGGTCAGGGCCGCGGCGGGCCACAGACGCCGCAGGTCGTGTCGCCCGAGGTGAACGGGCGGCGGATCACGTTCCGGCTCTACGCGCCGGACGCGAAGGCCGCGCGCGTGAATGCCGGGGACATCCCCGGCCTCGGGCAGACCGGCGTCATGACGAAGGACGACCTCGGCGTCTGGTCGTTCACCACGACGGAGCTGCCGCCCGGGGCGTACCGCTACACCTTCAACGTGGATGGTGTGTCGGTGGTCGATCCGCGGAGCCCGGCGACGAGCCTCTCCAACAACAACATCTGGAGCCTGGCGCTCGTGTCCGGATCGGACCTCTTCGACACGCGAAACGTCCCGCACGGCGCGGTGGCGGCCGTCACGTACTATTCGGCGCCGCTGTCGCGTCATCGCCAGATGCACGTGTACACGCCGCCCGGCTACGAAGCGGGGAATACGCGATATCCCGTGCTCTATCTGCTGCACGGCGCCAGCGATTCGGACGACTCGTGGACGTCGGTCGGGCGCGCGGCGGCGATTCTCGACAACCTGATCGCCGACAAGCGCGTGGCACCGATGATTGTCGTGATGCCCGCCGGGCACACGAACGGTCCGACACCGGGTGTCGGAGGACCCGCGCCCGCACTCACCGTCGCGCCGGGATCGCCCGACGAGTTCACGCAGGACTTCACCGGCGCGATTCGTCCCTACGTCGAGCGCCACTATCGCGTGCGTACCGAACGCCAGCACCGCGCGATTGCCGGCCTGTCGATGGGCGGCAGCCAGACGCTCAACATCGCGATGCCGCACCTGAACGACTTCGCGTACATCGGCGTCTTCAGCTCGGGCCTCCTCGGTGGCGGGGGCGGACGCGGGCGAGGCGCCGGGGCGGCGCCGGCGGCCACGCCACCGCCGCCGTTCGGCGAGGCGTGGGAGAAGCAGCACGCGTCGATGCTCACGAACGCCGCCGCGAAGAAGGGCCTGCGGCTGGTCTGGTTCGCCACCGGGAAGGACGACTTCCTGCTCGACACGAGCCGCTCGACGGTGGAATTGCTGAAGCGTCACGGGTTCGACGTCGACTACACCGAAACCGACGGCGGTCACACGTGGCTGAACTGGCGCGACTACCTGGCCGAGTTCACGCCGCGGCTGTTCCGATAGATGGACGCGATCTCCACCATCGGCTTCGATGCCGACGACACGCTCTGGCAGAACGAGCAGTTTTATCACCTGACGCACCGCCGCTTCGCGGACCTTCTCAGGGACTACGTCGACGCCGACGCGCTGCAGGGACACCTGCTCGAGGCGGAGAAGCGCAACGTGCGCCTGTACGGTTTCGGTGTGAAGAGTTTCACGCTGTCGATGATCGAAACCGCCATCAGCGTGAGCGACGGTCGCGTGCCCACGCTGGCGATTCGTGAGCTCATCGAGGCCGGTCGCGAGATGCTCGAGCATCCGATCGAGCCGCTGCCGCACGTGCGCGAGACCCTCGAGCAGCTTCGCGGCCGCTACCGCCTGGTCGTCATCACGAAGGGCGACCTCTTCCATCAGGAACGCAAGGTGGCGGCATCGGGGCTCGGCGACTACTTCGACGCGATCGAGATCGTGAGCGACAAGACCACCCACACCTACGAGCGCATCTTCGCGCGTCACGGTGATGGCCCGGGGCGCAGCGTGATGGTCGGCAACTCGCTGAAGTCGGACGTGCTGCCGGCGCTCGACGCCGGAAGCTGGGGC
>CAZVHY010000477.1:0-1816 GCA_964627115.1 uncultured Solibacteraceae bacterium
CCGAAGTCGGTGGTGTTCTGCTCGATCGCGCTCAGCCCCTGCAGCGGACGCAGCAGGTTCGTCGTGAGCGCCGTGGCACCGGGAATGGCGCTGGCGGCGCGCGTCGGATCCTGATAGCGCGCCTCATAGGCCGCGCCCAGGTTCACCTGGTTCAGGTTCACGACCTGCAGGCGTTCCGAGGACTTCTGCCCGACGTACGACACGTCGAGCGACGAGGCCCACGGCAGCGCCATCTGCACGCCCGCGTTCCACTGCCACGACTGCGGCACGTCGGCGTCGTACTGGAACGTGCGCATGGCCGGCACACCGACCGGGCTCAGCCCGCCACCCAGGTTCCGCAGGTTGCCGTAGCGCAGGTCCTGCGACGAGGTGATGGGTGGGCTGGTCGGGATCGAGAAGATGGTGTTGCCGTCCGGCCGGTCGTAGAACAGACCGGCGCCACCGCGCACGACCACGGTCTGCGTGCCGGTGATGTCGTACGCCATGCCGAAGCGCGGCGCCGCCACGATCGTGGGCCACGCGTACGAGTACTTCGAGATCCCGTCACCCGCGGCGCGGATGCCGTTGAGCAGGTTGCCCGATCCCGGGACGATGGTGCCGATGGCGGCCGACGAACTGGCCAGCCCGTCCACGACCAGGAACTGCCCGTTGCGCGGATCCATGGCGTTGACGTTGTTGCCCGAGCAGGTGGCCGCACCGTTGATGCAGCCCGGCACGTAGAGCGTTGGCGCGGCGCTGGCCGACCACTGCTCGGGGAAGAAGTTCGACATCTGGCCGAACTGGTCGTGTTGCGGCTGCTGCCGCGTGAACCGTACGCCGTAGTCGAGCGTCAGGCGGTTGGTCACCTTCCAGTTGTCCTGCAGGTAGAACTCCGTGTTGTTGTAGATCATCGACCCTTCGACGAACTTCTCCTGCTGGAGATACTGCGAGAAGATGCCGAGTGCCGCGTTGGCGTAGCCGAAGCCCGCGTCGAGCGGGTTGTTCGTGTCGTTGCCGAAGTTGATGTAGCCGAACGGGCTCAGGTTGGCCACGCCACCGGCGCCGGTGTTCTGCGCCTTGTAGCTGTGGTTGTTGTAGAAGCCCGCCTTGATCGTGTGGCTGCCGGCCACCTTCGTCAGCGAGATGGCCACGTCGTGCGTCTGGTTGATGTTCAGCCAGCCCGGGTACTGCTGGTTGGGCGGCGAGGCGCCGATACGGTTGCCCCAGGCGAACGTCGGCGGAATGGTCATCCGGTTGTTGCTGTACCACACCGGGTTTTCCGCCTGCATGACCTTGTGCGCGTAGTAGCCCGTGTTGCTCAGCACCGTGGCGTCCGGATACAGGATCGGCAGACCGGCCAGCAGGGGATCGGTCGTGAGCGAGGCCGCCTCGTTGACCAGCAGGCCGCCGGATCCGCCGCCGGCCAGCTCGTTCTTGATCGATCCGAACGTGCCCTCGATGAACGTCGTCGGGTTGAACGTGTAGTTCACCGTGACGCCGTAGTTGGTGATGTACGGATACGGTGTCAGTACGTCATTGAAGCCCGGCATCGTGCCCTGGATCACGCGGCGCTTCTCGCGCTGACCGGAGTACTTGCCGGTGAACCGGAGCGCGGGCGACAGCTGATAGTCGACGCGCACGGCCGGCTGCTGCAGCAGGTTCTTGTCGACCGGCCGCGGAATCTCCAGGTTGTAGTTGGTCCCCTGCGCCTGCTCGAGCGTCGGCATCGGGTAGCGGTGCAGCAGGTTGACGCCCACCTGATACAGGCGATCCTGCGGAATGCGGCCAATCACGCCGCCATCCTGGAAGGGTTGCCCGGTCGTGGCGTCGCGAATCA
>CAZVHY010000478.1:0-1805 GCA_964627115.1 uncultured Solibacteraceae bacterium
GCCAATCTCGGTGCGGATCCCCTCGTCGACACTCTTTGTCTCGAACATGACGAGCGACGGGTCGATGTCGGCGAGTACGCGCCGGATGTCGGGCCAGACGTTCGTTCCCGGCGTCTCGACGCGGATGATGCTCGTGATGAACGGCGTCGCGTTGTCGACGCGAAACGGCTGAAACGTCAGATCCATCGTGTCGTCGGCGAGCAACTGTCGCTGACGTGAATCGCGCACGACGCCAATCACCGGCCGGCGCGCCTTGTTGGACGTCACCACGGACCGGCCGACGACGTCGGTGAGGCCAAAGAGCCGCCGCGCCACCGATTCGCCGAGGATCAGCGGCGATTGTTCGACCGGCAGCGCGAAGTCCGCGTCGACGAAGTCGCGACCGGCAACGAGCGCGAGGCCGAGCGCGTCGAAGAACCCCGCGTGCGCCGCGTTCACCATCACCTGAAGTGGCTCGGCTCCTTCCGGCGCGTCGTCGGCGCTGAGCACCAACCGAGCCTCGTTGCCCGAATAGAAGGGCGGAAGAAAGGCCACGGTCGCTGTCCGTACGCCGGGAATCGCGCCGAGACGGTCGATCAGGTCGCGCCTGAACGCGTACGATGCCTCGCCGCGCGGACGCCTCGGATCGAGCCGGAAGGTCTCGACGTGATGGCGATCGACGCCGACGTCGATGCGGAGTTGGCTACCGACCGATCTGACAAAGAGTACCGCGCCGACGAGCAGCACGACCGACACGGCCACCTGCACCACCGTCAGCATCTGTGTCAGCCGTCGTCGACCCGCGAACACCGAACGGCTGCTGTCACGCAGCGCCGTCGCCACGCGCGTGTGGCGCATCGAGAGCATCGGCGCGACGCCGGCGGCCACCGCGACGGCGATACTCACGACGACCGCAACGGCGACGACCGACCAGTCCATGCCGGGACGTTCGAGCGGCGGCAGCGACGCGAGCATGGCGGTACCATCGAGCCCCGCCGCCACGATGGCCGCCGCACCGATGCCGAGCACGCCGGCGACCGACGACAGCACCAGCGCCTCGATGAACAGCGCTCGCGCCAGACTCCAGCGTGTGGCGCCGAGCGCGAGGCGTGTGGCCAACTCGCCCGAGCGTGCGCTGGATCGCGCGAGCAGCGCGTTGCTCACGTTCGCGCAGGCGAGCAGGAGGAGCAGGCCGGTCGCCATCAGCAGCAGGCGCAGTGCCCGATCGAGTGTGAGGGCGTCGGTCTGGAAGCGCTCGTTCGATTCGGCCAGGCGGATGTTGTGCTCGCGGAACCGCGTGTTCGTGGGCGGCAGAAACGCAACGATGTCGTGCTCGCCAGACGTGAGCTGTGCCTGCAGCACCTCGAGCGCGTACGCCGGATCGCGACGGCCGACGAGCGTCGTCATGGTCGGCAGTCGCGGGCCAAACGTCTCTGGTCGGTCGAGGCCGGGCGGCAGCGCCACGAACCGTTGCGCCAGCGGCATCCAGATGTCGATCGGACTCAGGCGCCGATGGCCGCGAAACCCGCGGCGTGCGATACCGACGACCTGCGTGTGCTCGCCGTTGACGAGCACCGTCTGCCCGACGACCGATTCGCCGCCGAGGCTCCGCGCGAGACGCTCACTGACGACTGCCACGGGCGGTGCGCCGGGAAGGCGTTGCTCATCGTCCGTGAAAGCGCGGCCTTCGATCGCCACACCAAGGGCGTCGAAGTAGCTGGCCATCGTGAACATGATCGGGACTCGACGAGCGTCGTGCCTTCCCGTGGCCACGCTCACGTCGATGGGAATGTCGTCCATGCCCGTCAGACTGCGCAAGGCGGGCG
>CAZVHY010000479.1:0-1803 GCA_964627115.1 uncultured Solibacteraceae bacterium
CGAGGGCGGACATCAAACAATGAGTGTAGCGTCGAGGACCGGCTACCGACTACCGACGACCGGTGGCGTGGGCGGGCACGAGGCCCGCCCCTACGGCGCGGAGACGATGCCCGCTGCCGCGTCGCCCGCCGCCGTGCCGCCCGCCGCCGTGCCGCCGCGCCGCCGTGCCGCCGCGCAGCCTATCTCGTCAACAACCCCCGCGCGCGCAGCCAGGTCGACAGGAGCGGTGGCCACGCGTTGAGCACGGGATCGTTCATCGCCAGGCCGACGCCGTGTGGGCCGGGCTCGAAGATGTGCATTTCGGCCGGCACGCCGGCTTTCCGCAGCGCCATGTAGAACAGCACGCTGTTCTCGGGCGGCACCCCCGTGTCGGCGTTGGTGTGGAAGAGGAACGTTGGCGGCGTATCGGCCGTCACCTGCGTGTCGTTCGACAGGCTCGCCCGCAGCTCCGCCGGGGCATCGTCGCCGATGAGATTGCGGAACGAGCCCTGGTGCGCGTAGGGCGCGGCCGACGCGATGACGGGATAGCCGAGGATCACGAAGTCGGGCCGGCTGTTGACCCGATCGATCGGATCGGCCGCCGACGTGTTGCCGCGATCGAATCGTGTCGCCACGGTCGACGCCAGATGACCGCCGGCCGAGAAGCCCATGATGCCGATGCGATCCGGCTGAATGCCGAACTCCGCGGCGCGCGCGCGCACCATGCGCACGGCTCGCAGCGCGTCGCCAAGCGGAACCGGGTGGCGATACCGCGGACCGAGACGGTACCGCAGCACGAACGTGTGGACGCCCTGCGCGTTGAACCAGTTGGCGACCTGCCGTCCCTCGTGGTTGAGCGCGAGGTTGCCGTACCCGCCGCCGGGCGCGAGCACGACGGCCGTGCCGGAATTGCCGCGCGGCGCGTAGTAGGTGATGGTCGGCACGTCGGCGGCGTCCGTGCCGAGCGCGCCGGGCGCGTCTCCTTCCCACAGACGCATGGGGACGGGATCGACAGGCGCCGGGCCCGTGCCTCGACCTGCAGTCGGGGCCGTTTGCGCCGCGGGCGTTTGAGGCGTTTGGGCGAATGGACCTGACACCGTCACCGCAACGAGCAGGGCCGTGGCAACACACGCAGGGCTGCTAAGATGCATGGGAATCTCCGCTGGCCGGATTGACGCGTGAGAGTGTATCGCAGCATCCCCGCTGCGCCTTTCCACTCTTCCGGCACGCCCGATCAGGACGATTCCATCGCCGCCATGCGCATAGCTCTCGTCGTTGTTGCCCTTCTGCTCGCCCTGCCGGCCGCCGCTGCGGCGCAGGCGCCCGTCACCGGTGTGGTCGTCGATCCCAGCGGCGGCGTCGTGTCCGGCGCTGCGGTCATCGTGCGCCAGATGGGCGCGCCCGATCGGCGCGGCCTCACCGGGTTCGACGGCCGCTTCAGTGTCGACGCGCTGGCGGGCATTGCCATCGATCTCATCGTCCGTGCCACCGGCTTCGTCGAAACACGACAGTCGCTCGCCTCCGATGAGGATCGCGACGACGTACAGATCACGCTGCGGCCTGCGGGCGTCGCCGAAGCGCTCACCGTCACCGCTACGCGCAGCGAGCAGCGCCTCGGCGCCGTGCCCGCCAGCGTCAGTGTGATGGACCGCGCCGAGATCCAGCGTTCGCCGGCCGTCGTGGCCGATGACGTGCTGCGGCGGTTGCCGGCGTTCAGCCTGTTCCGGCGCACGAGCAGCCTGTCGTCGCACCCGACAGCGCAGGGCGTGTCGTTGCGCGGCGTGGGCCCGTCGGGCGTCAGCCGCACGCTCGTGCTGCTCGACG
>CAZVHY010000480.1:0-1794 GCA_964627115.1 uncultured Solibacteraceae bacterium
CGATCGATGACGCGCACGCGCAGCACCACCACACCGGGACGGGCAGCCGGGCGCTCCACGCTCCAGCGCCGGACGAACCGTGCGCCGGCCGGCGGCGACACTCCGGCCGCCAGCCACCGCCCTGTCTGGTCGAGATAGTCGACGTAGCCTGCCGTATCCGCATCGAGCGCACTGGCCGGCGATGATGCCAGTCCATGGCCACCTGGGCGCGGCTCGGCCGCACTCAGGTCGGTATCGCGATCCTCGCCCGGCAGCGGCGCGTGGGCGGAACCGTATCCCCACGCCAGCGACCGCAACTGCTCGAGCCGTTCCTGCGCGAGGAGTACGGCCATGGTGTCGAGACGCGAGCGTATGAGCGCTCGCGCGGCCAGACTCGTGAGCGATGCCACGCCGGCCACGAGCAGCGCCAGCAATGACACGGCCACGAGCACGTCAACCAGCGTGAACCCGCCGGCGGGATCGTCGTGATTCCGGTGCATGCCGGCGACTATTGCAACCGGCGATCCAGGAAAACAGCCGGATCAGATCACGAAATGTCTGGAAAAAACGTGGGCGTGGCAGTTTCTGCGATCCGGGGGCGGAATCGGGGGGTTGCAGAAATTGAAACAGACGCGAGTGGGCGGGCACAGGGGCCCGACCCTACGCCCCCTCGCCCCCTCGCACCTTGGCACCCTCGCACCTTGGCACCTTGGCACCCTCGCACCCTGGCACCCTGGCACCCTCGCACCCTGGCACCACGTCAGTACATCCCCAGATACCACTCCAGCAGCGCCTCGCCCCAGAGCGACGCCACGTACGCGGCAAGGGCGAGGAACGTGCCGAACGGCAGGCGTGTCTGCAGCGAGCGGCGACCGCCAGCGGCAAGTGCGACGCCCACGATCGCGCCGGCCAGGCTGGCCAGGAACAGCACGACCCCCACCTGACGCCAGCCGAGGAACGCGCCGATCATCGCGAGCATCTTCACGTCCCCGAGTCCCATGCCGTCGACGCCCGTCATCCGCTTCCATCCCCACCGGACGAAGAGCAGCACGGCCGCCCCAACCAGCGCCCCGACGACGGCAGAGACGAGGTCCGGGCCGGTCATGAGGCTGAGCACGATGCCAGCCCCAATGCCGGGCAACGTGATGACGTCGGGCAGCCGCTGCACGTCGTAGTCGGTGCCGAACAGCACGACCAGCAGTGCCGTGAACAGCAGATGGTGCCCGAGCAGCAACGGATCGTGCGGCAGCCACCAGGCCTGCACTGCGAACAGCGCAGCCGTGGCGAGCTCGACGAGCGGATAACGCACGCTGATGCGCGTGCGGCAGCTCCGGCACTTCCCGCCGAGCAGCAGGTAACTCAGCACGGGAACGTTGTCGAACCACCGGATCGGCGTGCGACACGACGGACACCGCGATCCCGGCGAGACGACCGACTCCCCTTCCGGCAGCCTCGCGATACACACGTTGAGGAAGCTGCCGATCATCAGCCCGAAGACGAACACGGCGGCAATGAGGATCATGGTCACCGCGTCTGCAACCCGCGCGGCAGTGGCAGCAGCGTCGAGGCCTGGCCAATCGTGATCGTGCCCGTGGACGGGTCGTACGCGAACGGGGTGCCTGTGGGATCCAGCGGCACGCCGGCAAGCAGGCGCGCGCGGACGAGATCGTGCCAGCCTTGCGGCAACGTTCCCGTCCTCTCCCGGTATCGCGTCACGAGGGCGGTCAACTCATCGATCGCGTCGAGCGCCTGCACCTGGGCGAGCGACCGCTCGGCGGCCGTCTTCACGTAGGAATCGCCGGCGCCCACCAGCTC
>CAZVHY010000481.1:0-1794 GCA_964627115.1 uncultured Solibacteraceae bacterium
TCTTCGGTCTGCTGCTCAGTCCCATCATCGCGAGCGCGGCCATGACGTTCAGTTCAGTGTCGGTCATCGGCAATGCGCTCCGGCTGCGCCGGCAGGCGCTATGATCATGGGGATGCCTCTCGCTCGAGCTCGTCTCACCGCCTTTGCCGTGATCGTCATCCTGGCGTGCCCGCCGGCGGTGATCGGTGCGTGCGCGGCGCTGCTGTGCGCGCCCGAGGCCGGGCACGGTTCACACGCGTCGCAGGTCGCGATGGCGTCGTCGCCGTCGCACCACGACCGCCACGTACATCACGGCGCACAGGACGAGCACCAGATCCATCACGCGCCGGCGCCTGCGGCCTCGTCTGCGTTCGACTCGATTCCGTCGCCCGACTGCTGCACGGCGGTTGGCGCGCGTGCGATCGCCGCTGCGGTCACCTCATCGTCGCGCCTCGACTCGAGCATCCGTCACGCGTCCAACGCGGCGATCGTCCCGGCCGTTCCGTATCTCGATCGCGTATCCGTTCTCCTCAGCGGCGGGTCGCCGCCCCGGCGATTGACGCCGCCGCCCCAGCCTGTCGCTGCTCCCCTCGTACTGCGGATCTGATACCTCCGCCTCGCGGAGTTTCATACGTGGGCGGTGTGCGTTGAACGCCGAAACGTGCCGTAGGGGCGGGGCTTGCCCCGCCCGGGCGGCCCAAGGGCCGACCCTACGCGGCCACGTAGGGACGGGCCCCCGTGCCCGTCCACCGCCCCTCCATCAGTCTGAAGCGCCCGCGTGGCGCGGAGGAGTGTCATGTCAGCAGTGGAATCGGGACGCCGCGATGCGGCGTCGGCCGTCGTGTCTCCATCACGACGGACGTTCGTGAAAGGACTGGCGGCGGGTACCGTCGCAGCCAGCGTGGGATGGGTGCCCGGGCGCGCGCATGCGCAGGCTGCGCGTGTCGACCAGGGTGTGTTGTCGGGTACGACGTTCGATCTGCGGATCGGCGAGACAGCGGTGAACATCACGGGTCGTCCGCGGACGGCGCTGACGATCAACGGTTCGCTGCCCGGCCCGCTGCTCAGGTGGCGCGAGGGGGAGACCGTGGCGCTGCGTGTCGCCAATGTGCTCGACGAGGACACGTCGATTCACTGGCACGGCGTCATCCTGCCGGCCAACATGGACGGCGTGCCCGGCCTCAGCTTCCGCGGCATTCCGCCGGGTGGCCACTACGACTACCGCTTTGCCGTGAAGCAGAGCGGCACCTACTGGTATCACAGCCACTCCGGCTTCCAGGAGCAGCAGGGGGTGTACGGCCCGCTCGTCATCGAGCCACGCGATCCCGATCCGATTCGCGCGGATCGTGAGCACGTCGTGATGCTCACCGACTGGACCGACGAGGATCCGCGACGGGTGTTCGCGAAGCTGAAGAAGCAGCCGCATTACTACAACTTCCATCGCCGCACGGCCGGCGACTTCGTCCGAGACGTCCGCACCAACGGCCTCGCAGCCACGATCGGCGATCGGCTGATGTGGGGCCGGATGCGGATGAACCCGACGGACATCTCGGACGTCAGCGGCGCGACCTACACGTACCTCATGAACGGCCAGCCACCCGCAGCCGGGTGGGCGGGGTTGTTCACACCGGGCGAGCGCGTGAGACTGCGCGTCATCAACGGATCGGCGATGACGTACTTCGACATCCGGATTCCGGGATTGAAGATGACGGTCGTGGCCGCCGACGGGCTGCCTGTCCGTCCGGTAACGGTCGATGAATTCCGCATCGCGGTGGCCGAAACGTTCGACGTGATCGTGGAGCCGTCGGGAGGCGA
>CAZVHY010000482.1:0-1789 GCA_964627115.1 uncultured Solibacteraceae bacterium
ATACCAGCGCCGCGCGGCGCGCAGGCCGTCGCGCGAAACACGCGCGTCGAACTCCTCGGCGAAGTCGCCAATCACGGCGTCGCGTTCACCGGGCGCCAGCGACCAGGCGAGCAGACGTTTCGCGATGCGCGGTAACGGCGCGCTCACGGCCGCGCCTTTCGCAAATCGGGGGCGAGGCCGTCCCACATGCGCAGCAGCCGCTCGCGCGATCGCTGCATCGCCCGTGCGCCGGCCGCCGTCACCGTGAAGTAGCGTTTCGATCGCCCGCCGCGTTGCGCCGTCGGGTCCGACATCTTCGATCGCAGGTAGCCCTTGCGCTCGAGCCGGTCGAGCGATGTATAGAGCGCGCCAATCGCGATGTCCCTTCCGGTGCGCTCACCAATCTCGCGCCTAATCGTCACGCCGTACGCCTCGTCGTCGAGATGGACGATGGCGGCCAGCAGGCAGTGCTCGAACTCGCCAAGACTCTCCTGTGTCATCGCGTCATCCCACGTGGACCGAATACGCGCGTCCAATTTGAACTTCAGTGAAGTAGTAATAGGCCGATCGCTCGCCGAAGTCAACGACGAAACGCGCTACGCGCGCAAGGGCGGGAACGACACTGTCTCGAGGATCTGACCGTCGAGGTTGTGCACCTCGAACGTCATCTGCCGCGCGTCGGCTTTCGCGCCAATCCACGTCGCGGCCGCCGGCGCGGGACCTCCGCCGACGAGCTGGCCGTACGGGAAGTCGGCGGTGGCGGGCAGCCAGGCGTGCCGGTGTGTGTGGCCCGACACGATCACCTGTGTGTTCCACGCAACGAGTGAGTCGTGCCAGGCATCACGGCTTCGTCCGCTGTGGCGATCGAATCCCGTCTGGTCGTAGTCCTGCACGCTCTCGTCGAGCCATCGCAACGGAATGTGACAGAACACGACGCGATAGGGTGCGTCGCGAAGCTCGGGCCGGCGGATCGTGTCGGCCAGCCACGCGGCCTGTTCGCGACGAAGCGCGTCAAAGGCCACGCGCCCGCCGAAGCTCGGATGCGAGTCCGGCTTGTCCTCGCCGGTGTGCAGGCAGATGACGGCAACCGGGCCCGATCGGAACGCGTAGAAGGGCCGGTCGGACGGTGTCGTGACGACATCGGGCATCTCGAACGCGCGCGGACCGCGAACGTCGTGGTTGCCGAACGTGAGCAACAGCGGACGACGCTCGGTGATGTCGCACTCGCCCGGGTGCAGCAGCGTCGGCACCAGCAGCTCCGACGCCTTCCAGTCGTTGCACGTGTCGCCGTTCCACACCAGGAAGTCGGCCGGCGGCGTCACCTCGTGCAGGCGCTTGATGGTTTCGTCGCGGATGTGCGTGTCGTTCCAGACGACGAACTCCGTCGTCGAGGCGTCGGGATTCAACGTGCGGAACGCTTTCCAGTCGCTGACGACGTCGGCGTTCTCTCCGGCGGCCCGCGTCACGGATCGAATGCGATACGTCGCGCCCGGTGTCAGATCGGTGATCCGCGCACGCAGGACGTTCTCACCCTGCGGCACGAAGCCGAACGGATCGGTCGCGACGGTTCCCGTCCGCCCGTCACCGGTTTCCCACTCGACGCGGCCGGTACACAGGCGATTCACGCCCCAGATGGCGTCGACGCCATCGGCGCGAGGCGCCATCAACGTCAGCGGCGTGCGGACTGGCGATCCCGCCGGCGCCTGCGCCGCACTCGCATCACGCGCGGATACGACCGTGCCGGCGAGCAGCCCGGACGTCACGGTGCCGAGGAAGTTGCGACGTTTCATCGATCCCCCGTAGCCAGATG
>CAZVHY010000483.1:0-1788 GCA_964627115.1 uncultured Solibacteraceae bacterium
TCGAGCCGGCTGTGCACGGCCGCGCGCAGGTGCTCGTCGATGTCCGCCAGAATCTCATCGTCGGACCGCGTGTCTGTGTCGAACTCGGTAACGTCCCAGTACTGCCGCGTCTCGATGCGGCCGCCAGTGACACGCATCCAGTGCCCCGGCATCAGCTTGAAGGCATTCCGGTACGGCGTGGCCGGCGCAACGAAGTAGCCGAGCGAGAGATATCCCTCGAGAGCCGTCAGATCGATGTCGCCGCGCCACCCTGCGGCCTGTGTCAGCGAGGGCAACTCACTGGAGAAGTGCAGCACGCCGTCGATGACGCTGTAGAAGAACGGCTTCTTGCCCAGACGATCCCGCGCGGCGAACAGCTCGCGTTTGCGTCCGTCCCAGATGACGAACGCGAACATGCCGTCGAACTTTTCCACCGCCGCTGCGCCGTACTCCTCGTACGCGTGCAGGATGACCTCGGTGTCGCACGTCGTCCGGAAACGGTGGCCACGCGCTTCCAGAGCCGGCCGGAGATCCCTGTGGTTGTAGACCTCCCCGTTGAAGACGATCCAGCACGACTCGTCTTCGTTGGCCATCGGTTGGTGGCCACCCGCGCGATCGATGATGGCCAGGCGGCGATGGCCGAACGTGACCGGCCCGGCGTCGAAGAATCCGTCTCCGTCCGGCCCGCGATGCGCCAGCGCGGCGTTCATCCGCCGCACGCCCGTGCGGACGTCATCACGCAACACACCATCGAGCGCAAACGCGCCTGAGATGCCGCACATCAGGCGCCTCCCATGTAGACGTCCCGGTATTGCGCCACCATGCGATCGAGGGAGAAGTGGGCCTCGACGCGCGCGCGCGCCGCGGCGCCGAGTGCGCCACGGCGCCCGGGATCGACGGCAAGCACTTCGAGGGCCTCGACGATGGCGCGCGTGTCGCGGGCGGGCACCAGGATGCCCGTGTCCTTCGTGACGACTTCTGGCGTTCCGCCGACGCGCGTGGCCACCACGGGCAAGGCCGCAGCCATGGCCTCGAGAATCGTGAGCGACACCCCTTCGCTGACCGAGCAGTTCACGTACGCGTCACACCCGGCCAGCCAGTCCCGCGCATCATCCCGATGGCCCAGCCACGTCACGATGGCCGTCGCACCGCGCGTTGCCGCCTGTGTTTCGAGCTGCGCGCGTTCCGGTCCGTCGCCCACCACGACGAGCCGCACGGGACGCACGTCGTTGAGGCGAGCCACGGCGTCGACGAGCACGCCCAGACTCTTGACCGGATCGAGCCGAGCGATCGTACCGACGACGAGTGTGTCGTCGCCAACGCCAAGTCGCTGGCGAATCGCGGCACGTGCCGCCGCATCGACGGGCGGACGCAGCGCGATGCCGTTGTAGATGACGCCCACCTGGTCACGGCCAAACCCTTCGGCCACGATGTGCTGGCGCAGGTCGTCCGAGACGGCGAAGACCCCTGCAGGCAGTGTGGCCAGCAACTGGTTCGCGAGGCGCCGCTTACTGGATGGTGGCGCGTCGGATACGCGTCCGTGCTCCGTGAAGATCACCCGCGTGCGAGGCGCCCACATCTTCGCCACGCAGCTGTAGACGAAGGGGGAGTAGTGGTGCGCGTGGATCGTCGTCGCGCCGTGCTGCCGCGCAACGGCGTGAATCTCCGAGCCGAGCTTCGGATGGAATCCAGGCAGGCGCCGGAGACTCGTGACCGCGACGCCAAGCGCGCGCGCCTGTCCAGCCCACGCGCCGTCCTCGTCGAGGCAGCAGACGGCCATGGGGACCTCGGCGTGCAGACGCGCCACCA
>CAZVHY010000484.1:0-1787 GCA_964627115.1 uncultured Solibacteraceae bacterium
CGCTCGATGAGCTCGTCGCCGGCGGACTCCAGCGGTTCGCGCTGCTCAACTGCGGCGCGGCGTGGCCCAACAAACGATGGCCTGCGGACAGGTTCGGCCGGCTCGCGCTGTGGCTACGCGAACGGTACGGACTGATGTCGGTGGCCCTCTGGGGGCCGGGTGAACGCGAGCTGGCCGACGAGGTGGTGCGACACGCGGACGGCGCGGCAATGGCGGCTCCACCGACGAACCTCACCGACCTCGTCGCAATCGCTGCTGAGGCCGAGTTGATGGTGTCTGGCGACACCGGACCTACGCACATTGCCGCAGCGCTCGGCACGCCCGTCGTCGCGCTCTTCGGACCCACGAGTCCGGATCGCAACGGTCCCTGGGTCGAGGCCGACGTGTCGGTCTCGCGATACGACAAGTGTGAGTGCCACTACCAGCGCGAGTGCAGGCATGGACACGGCGACGGCTGGTGTCTCGGCACCATCAGCGAAGACGACGTGCGCGACGCCGTCGCACGTCGCCTCGCCGCGCGCGAACCCCGCACCGCCATTCCCGCGGAACCTGGGGCTGTTTCTTCCCTCGTGGAGCCCGCGCCTGCCTCTTCTCCTATGGAGCCCCGGGTCTTCAGACCCGGGGACTAATCCCTCGATGGCACATGACGTGACGAACCGTCCCGCGCGCGGGACGATCTGGACGCGGCTCGCGCGGTATCGCGTACCGCTCGGTTTTGCCGCCGCAATGGCGGCGCTGGTGCTGGCGCGGCCGAATCCGCGCGCGTGGCTCGCCGGGCTCGCGATTGCCGCAGCGGGCGAACTGCTCAGGCTGTGGGCTGCCGGACACATCGAGAAGGGACGCGAGATCACGCGATCGGGTCCGTACCGCTACGTGCGCCATCCGCTCTACGCCGGCTCGACGCTCATCGGCGTGGGATTCAGCCTTGCCGCGTGGAGTATTCCCGTCGCGATCCTGTGCGTCGTGTATCTCGGCGTGACGCTCGCCGCCGCCGTTCGCACGGAAGAAGCCACGCTCGACGCGCGGTTTGCGGGTGCCTATTCCGCCTATCGCGAGGGCCGCGCCGAGCCCGTCGCACGCCGCTTCAGCTGGACGCGCGTGATGGCGAACCGAGAGTACCGCGCGGTGGCCGGGCTGGTCGTGGCGTTCGGGTACCTGTACTGGCGCTTGTAGGCAGGCGGGGAGGCGACAGGCTGGGAGGAGGCCGGAAGGCGGGGAGGCGGCAAGGCTGCGAGAGGTTACTGAACGCTGAATCGGATGTGGCGCGAGGTGGTTCTGTTGCGGCGCGTCACGTCGATCGCGAGCACATGTTCGCCAGGTGTCAGTGTTGCCAGCGGCAGTGGCAGGGCATGTGAGGCCATTCGATCGGTGGCAAACATCGCAGCAGGAAGTGAAACGTCGCGCTGCCAGACCTGCTGACCAGCCACATCGACAATGCGTTCGACGACGGAGATCGGCTCAGGCCGGCTGCGGCCGCCCTGCCATACGTGCATCTGCATGGTGACCGACTCTGAGCGATTGAAGGTCCGCCGCACTGTCGCCGGCGGCGACGCGGCGTCGCCGTCATCGCCGTGTCGACCCGCAATCAGCATGGGCCCAGCAACCGACAGCGCATCGCGTTCGAAGTCCGGCACCTCGAGATCGAGAAACACGCTGCCAGCCCGGCCGTCGCTCTCGACCGCGACGCGCAGTTCGTAGCGGCCCGGGGGCAGCCGCAGCCGCGACACGAGCTCGGCCGGCGCGTCGGACGGCGTTCCGGCCGGACGTGTGATCTCGAGCCTTCGCCG
>CAZVHY010000485.1:0-1784 GCA_964627115.1 uncultured Solibacteraceae bacterium
TCCATGTCCTTCCCCGATCTCCGCACCTTCCTCGCCGCGCTCCGCCGTGCCAATGATGTCGTCGAGATTGATGTACCGGTCGATGCCGCGCAGGAAGCGGCCGAGATCCATCGGCGTGTGATTGCGGCCGGCGGGCCCGCGCTCGTGTTCCGCAACATTGCGGGATCGGATTTTCCGCTCGTCACCAACCTGTTCGGCACCGCGCGGCGTGCGGAACTGGCGTTCGGGGAACGGCCGCAGCGGTTGATCAAACGCCTCGTGCACCTCGTGGAAACGATCCTGCCGCCCACACCCGCGAAGATCTGGGGCGCGCGCGACGTCGGGTTCGATCTGTTGAAGGTCGGCCTCAAGCGCGGTCGCGGCGGCGCGGTCACCGAGGTCGTCACGAACGACGTCCGGCTCGACCGTCTGCCCGCGATGACGACGTGGCCGGAAGATGGGGGACCGTTCGTCACGCTGCCGCTCGTCTACACGCAACATCCCGACAAGCCGGGCCACAACCTCGGCATGTACCGCCTGCACGTGCACGACGCCACGACGACGGGCATGCACTGGCAGATCGGGAAGGGCGGCGGCTTCCACTATCAGATTGCGGAATCACGCGACCAGGCGCTGCCGGTGACCGTGTTCCTCGGCGGACCGCCCGCGCTCATTCTCTCGGCCATCGCACCGTTGCCGGAGAACGTGCCCGAGCTGATGCTCGCCTCGCTGATTGCCGGCTCGCGTCTGAAGCTGGCCGAAGGTGCCTGGCCGCATCCACTCGTGGCCGACGCGGAGTTCGCGCTCATCGGCCACGTCCCGCCGCGCGAACGGCGCGCCGAGGGCCCGTTCGGCGATCACTACGGGTACTACTCGCTGCAGCACGACTATCCGGTCTTTCACGTGACGCAGATCGCGCGGCGAAAAGATGCGATGTTCCCGGCCACCGTCGTCGGCAAGCCCCGGCAGGAGGACTTCTTCATCGGCGACCTGTTGCAGGAACTGCTGTCGCCGCTGTTTCCCGTGGTCATGCCGGCCGTCGAGCAGCTCTGGTCGTACGGCGAAACCGGTTATCACTCACTCGCCGCGGCCGTCGTCAAGCAGCGATACGGGCGCGAAGCCATGGCCAGCGCGTTCAGGATTCTCGGCGAAGGGCAGCTGTCGCTCACGAAGTTCCTGCTCGTCACCGATCGCCACGTTGACCTGAAGAACTTCCGCGCCACGCTCGAGCACGTGCTCGCACGGACGAACCCGGAGACCGATCTCTACGTGTTCGCGAACCTCTCGATGGACACGCTCGATTACAGCGGGCCCGAGGTGAACAAGGGATCGAAGGGTGTGTGGCTCGGCCTGGGCGATCCGGTGCGCGATCTGCCGCGCGCGTTCTCAGCAGGTGAGCTTCCCGCGGGATGCGGAGACGTCATCGTCTTCTGCGGCGGCTGCCTCGTTGTCGGGGCGCCGTCGTACGAGACCGAGCCCGATGCGGCCGCGCGCTTCGCGTCCCATCCGGCGTTCGCCGGCTGGCCGCTCGTGGTCGTGACCGATGAGCCGCACCGTGCCGCGCGCAGCGACATGAACTTCCTGTGGACGACGTTCACGCGCTTCGAGCCGGCTGCCGACATCCACGCCGCATCCACGCGCATCGTCCGCAACCATCTCGCACGCAGCGGCCCCATCGTCATCGACGCGAGGATGAAGCCGTGGTATCCGAAGGAAGTCACCTGCCGCGACGACGTGGCGAAGAAGGTGACCGACCGCTGGCGCGAGTACTTTCCGTCGGGCCACGTCGAGATGGGGGATTCGGA
>CAZVHY010000486.1:0-1751 GCA_964627115.1 uncultured Solibacteraceae bacterium
GGGATGGGGCATCCGCGTGAAAGAGGACTGGCTGGCGTCAGCCACGCGACGCATCAGCTCTTGAACACCACCGCAAACACCGTCGAGATATCGTTCTTCTCGATGCGTGTACCGGTCGGTTTGTTGCTGTAGGTGTCGAGCGCTTCGATTTTCAGCTGAATTCTCGCGTTGACGCCGACCGCGAGTGCGACGCTGAACTGATAGGACGAGTCGGCCATGTCTTCCGTCTTCCAGAGGCCCGAAGCCGACTGCGTCAGTGTCGTAGTGCTCGAGATCGCCTGCGTCCACTTCTGGCCAAACGTCAGGGCGCCGGACCCTCGGACGTCCCGGTAGGGATTCTTTTCCCACACCCCACCGGCGCCCACGTCGATCGTGACGGTGGAGCGGTCGGTCTTTACCGCCGTCACGCCAACGCCGCCGGTTGGCGCGACCAGAGACTGCACGCGCTTGAAGCGATCGCGCAGGTACTGGTTCTGTCCAAACAGGAAGATGCGCTCGCCAACGCGGTATTCCTCGCGAAGGTTCAGCCCGAAGCGTTCGTTCGAGAGCACGCCGTCCGTCGTGCCGCGCAGCAACAGCGCGTCTGATTTGAACGTCCGTCTCGGGTGCGGCGTGTAGGTGATGTTGTACGACGCGTTGTACGTGGACGTGTCCTTGTTGCCGCTCGTCAGTGCGAGGCCGGCGCCGAAGTTGAGGCGCCAGGGCCTGGGTGCCGGTGTCTGCGGCGATTGTGCGAGGGCCGCGGCCGCAGGAAGAAAGAGGCAGAACACGACACCGACACACACACGAACGAACATACTGGACACTCCTGTGAAAGGCCGCGTGGCGCGCGCAGGCGCGGTGAGGCGATCACCGCAGCACGTGCGCGAGCGCGCCGGCGAGATGAGCGTGCTGGAACTCGAAGCCGAGCGACAGCGCTTTCGTGGGCACGACCCGTTGGCCACCCAGCAGGATCGCGTCGGCCATTTCGCCGAACAACCCCTGCAGCACGAACGATGGGACGGGAAAGAGATGGGGACGTCGAAGGGCCCTCGCGAGCGCGGCCGAGAACGCCGCGTTGGTGACTGGTTCGGGTGCTGACGCATTGATCGGACCGGATACCTCCGGCGCGCTCATGGCCCACATCACCATCGAGACCCAGTCGTCGATGGTGATCCACGACATGACCTGGCGGCCCGTACCGATCCTGCCGCCAACGAACATCCGGAACGGCCGTGCCATGGGCGGGAGCGCGCCGCCGTCCCGGCTCAGCACGATGCCGGTCCGCACGATCACGAGCCGGCATCCCATCTCTGCGACCGGCTCGGCCGCAGACTCCCATTCGACGGCGAGGTGCGACAGAAAGTCTGACCCTGGCGGCGACGATTCATTGCGGACGGTGTCGTCGAGTCCCGCGCCGTAGATGCCGACGGCCGATCCCTGCACGAAGACGCGTGGCCTCGACGAGGTCATCGCAACCGCGGCCACGAGGCTGCGCGTGCTGTCGACGCGGCTCGCTCGCAGGAGTGCCTTGCGGGCGGGCGTCCATCGCTTGTCGGCGATCCCGGCGCCCGCCAGGTTGATGATGGCCTCGGCACCATCGAGTTCCGGCGCCCAGGGACCGGCCGATCCGTCGGGCGTCCATGGCACCTCGTGCACAGGGCCCGACGCTCGTCCGGCCCCCCGTGTCAGCACGACAACGTCATGGCCGTCGCCAGTCAGCCGCGCCACGAGCGCGCGTCCCAGCAGGCCCGTTCCCCCCGCGATGATGA
>CAZVHY010000487.1:0-1750 GCA_964627115.1 uncultured Solibacteraceae bacterium
CCGGCGAGACCCTGTACGTGGGCAAGGCGCGTGTGCTGCGCGACCGCGTCAGGAGTTATCTGGCGGCCTGGGGGACGAGCCCGCGCATCGACGCGCTGCTGCGCGCCGCCACGTCGCTCGAGGTCATCGTCACCGACTCGGTCGTCGAGGCGCTCGCACTCGAGAACCGGCTGATCAAGCAGCGTAACCCGCGCTTCAACATCCTGCTGCGCGACGACAAGACGTACCCCTACCTGCAGTTGACGACCACCGAAGCCGCACCGCGCATGCTCGTGGCGCGGCGGGTCGAACGCGACGGGAACGTCTATGCCGGGCCGTTCATGCCGGCGGCCGTCGCCAGGCGGACGATGTCGCTCTCGCACCGGCTGTTCGGCATCAGGTCCTGCAACGAGATCATCGACGGTCAGCGCGGACGGCCGTGTCTCGAATACGACATCAAGCGCTGCCTGGCGCCGTGTGTCTCGTCCATCTGTTCGCTCGAGGAATACGGACACGCGGTCGAGCAGGCGCGGCTGCTGATGGAAGGACGTCAGGACGAGCTCATCGACACGCTGCGCGACGAGATGATGACGGCCGCCACCGAGGAACGCTTCGAGCGCGCCGCACACCTGCGTGACGCGATTCGTACGGTCGAAACGTTGCGCGATCGTCGCAACACGGTCGAGACACCCGCGATGGGCGATCGCGACGCGTTCGGCGTCAAGACGGGGCCTGCGGGCGCCGTCGTGCACGTGTTCCAGGTGCGCCACGGGCGCGTGGTCGACCGCATCGAGCTGCTGGCCGACGAACGCGAGCGATCCGCCGGCGCCATCGTGTCTGCGGGCATGGCGCCCGACAGCGACGTGTCGGGCGTCCTCGCGACCGCGCTGCAGCAGTTCTACGGAGACCGAACCGCGCCGGCCGAGGTGCACCTCCCGGTGGATCTCGACGCCGAGGACCGCGACGCCATCGAAGAGTGGCTGTCGGGGCCGGCCGGCCGCCGCGTCCGCATCGTCGTGCCGCGCCGCGGCGACAAGCGCGGATTGCTCGACCTGGCGATGCGCAACGCCGCCGTGGCCTATCAGTCGCACTTTGCCGACGGTGAGACGTCGGCGTTCGAGGCGCTCGACACGTTGCGTGTCGTGCTCGGCCTGCCGGCATTGCCCAAGCGGATCGAGTGTTTCGATATTTCGACACTCCAGGGACGCGAGACCGTGGCGTCGATGGTCGTGGCCATCGACGGCCGGATGCGGCGGAGCGAGTACCGGAAATTCCGCGTGCGCGGCACGCACATGGCCGTCACGACCGATGACGGCCCGCTGCTCGACGACTTCGCGGCCATGCGCGAGGTCGTGCTGCGCCGCTACCGGAAGCTGTCGGATCAGGGCGGGCCGTTTCCCGATCTCATCGTCATCGATGGCGGCAAGGGCCAGTTGAGCGCGGCGTATGCGTCACTGGCCGAGCTTGGGCTCGATCGTCTCGTGGCCGTCGGCCTCGCCAAGCAGGAGGAGCTGATCTTCACGCGCGACCGCATCGAGGGCATCGCCCTGCCGCACGACGGGGCGGCGCTGCGGCTGCTGCAGCGGATTCGCGACGAGGCGCACCGGTTTGCCGTGACGTTCCACCGCCAGTCGCGGCGCAGGCGCGACCTGCGCTCGGACGTCGACGTCATCACGGGGGTCGGGCCGAGGCGCCGGAAGCAGCTCCTGACCACGTTCGGTTCGGTGGCCGGCATCCGTCGCGCCAGCCGCGAGGAGCTCGAAGCCGTCGT
>CAZVHY010000488.1:0-1748 GCA_964627115.1 uncultured Solibacteraceae bacterium
CTGGCGCCCGCGTTCCTCGTCGCCCGGTTGTCCGTGCTCGCGTTCATCAGCGCCGCACCGATCGGTTCCTGGCTCGTGCCCACGGAGCTGTTGCGTCTGCGAACCGCGTCGCTCGGGGCCTTCGAGTTATCCGCGGGCGTCGCACTCGCGGTCGTGCTGGGGGCCGTCCTGACGCTCACCATGGCCGGCGTCGCCACGACGACGACCGCGACGTGGAACCGCACGTCGACGATGACGCGGCGCGACGTGCGCGTGCGGCAGGGGCTCATTGCGGGCCAGGTAGCGGCGCTGCTCGCGCTGCTCGTGGCTGCCGGGCTGACCACGTCAGGGCTGACACGTTTGATCAACCAGCCCCTGGGCTTCGAGCCACGGGGCGTGTTCCACTTCGAGGTGACGCGCGCCCGCGGTGCGACGGCGGACGAGAAGGCTGCTCAAGTGGACCGCTTGTATGCCGCAGCGATGTCCGTGCCGGGCGTGCGTCACGTGGCCGCGTCGTGGGCCGCGCCGTTGAGCCCGGTCGATCACCGGGTGATACGAATCGATACCGACAGTGGTGTGCGCGAGTTCCTTTACAGCGTTCCGGTCTCGGCAGGCTACTTCCGGACGCTTGGTGTCTCGATCGTCGCGGGGCGGGACTTCGTGCCGGCCGACCGGGGCCAGTCGGCGGCCATCGTGAACCGGCGGTTGGCGGTCGAACGGTTCGGCTCTGTCGGCAGCGCGGTGGGCGGCGTGGTCGACTATGGCGCAGGCCTGTCGGTGCGGGTCGTCGGCGTGGTCGAGGACACGCGACAGTTCCGGCTCGCCGAGCCGATGGGCCCCGCCTTCTATCCGCTGTACGAACCGGATCGCGACACGGCCCTTGGCGTCACGATTGTCGTCAAGGCCGACCCTCGCGCCCAAGCCGCCGTGCTGGAGCAACTGCGATCGGTCGACACCACCAAGTCGATTGTGGCCGGCTCACTCGACGAGCGGTTTGCCGAGCAGACCGCGATGGCCCGGCTGCTGTCGCGGTTCTTCGGCGCCCTCGGGACCTTTGCGATGATCGTGGCGGCGGTCGGCGTGTTCGGCACCATTCGCCAGCAGTCACTGGCACGACGGCGTGAGCTGGGCATCCGCATGGCCATCGGCGCGTCAAGGCCGGCGATTCTCTCCACGGTCACTCGAAGCCTCGCGCTGCCGTCGGCCGTTGGCCTGGCGGCGGGCCTGGTCCTCACCTGGTGGGGCGCGCCGCTCCTCGAGCGCTATCTTTTTGCGACATCCGCCTTCGAACCTGCTGTCTGGCTGGCGTCGTTCGCGGCACTGTGTGGGGCCGTGGCTGCGGCCGGGTTGCTGCCGGCGCTGACGGTGCTGCGGTGGAACGTGGCGGAGATCGTGCGGGAGGAGTAAACGCGGAGATCGAACCGGATCTTTTCAAGGAATGCTCCGCGTCTCCGCGTTTCAACCTCTCCGCGATCTCCGCGTTCAGAATGCCCGCGGGGGCGCGTCGAGCTCTGGCGGGACGCCCCCCAGATCGCGCGGCGGTGGGAACACGATGGGAGCTGGCTCGATCATCACGCTGCCCGCGCCCTCGCGTGGGAGTCGCAGTGGGCGCAGATCGTCTTCCGAGAGATCGAGCGATCGGATGATGTGCGGCGTCAGCATGATGACCACGTCGGTCTGCTGCGCTTCGCGCCGGTTGCGGCCGAACAGTTGTCCCAGCACCGGGATGTCGCCGAGTCCCGGAATGGTCTGCCGCTCGATGCGTTCGT
>CAZVHY010000489.1:0-1737 GCA_964627115.1 uncultured Solibacteraceae bacterium
GTCGACGCGCATCTGGCGTTCGAGCATGCCCGCATTGTTGACGAGGGCCGTCAGCGTCCCGAGCGTGCGATCGCACGTCTCGAACAGCCGCACGACATCGGCCTCGATCGCGACGTCCGCCTGCACCGCCACGGCGCGGCCACCGGCGGTTTCGACGTCGGCGACCAGCGCGTTCGCGGCTCCGGCGTTCTCGCGATAGTTCACGCAGACGGCGTACCCGCGCCGCGCGGCCAGATGTGCCGTCGCGGCGCCGATGCCGCGTCCGCCGCCTGTGATCAGAAGCACTTCGCTCATGGGGACGTGTCCACGTTCTCCTTGTTGCAGGGAGAGTTCAGCACAAAATTCTCCTTCGTAGAGGGAGAAGATTGTCATTTCCGTTCACGTCCGGGCCCGCGCGGCCGATTACCGCGAGGACGTCTGCCCGATGGACAACCGCCGCAACTTCTACCGGATTCTGCACGTGCAGCCCGATGCCCCGACCGAGGTCATCCGGATGAGCTACCTGACGCTCATGCAGCGGCTGAAGATGCACCCGGATCTCGGCGGTGATCACGCGCAGGCGGTGCTGATCAACGAGGCGTTCGCGACGCTCGTCGACCCCGTGCGGCGCGCGGCGTACGACCGCACGCTGGCGCGCGAACGCACCATGCCCGGGTACCGGGCCGATCCCGTGCACCGCGATGCGCCGGCGCGGCCCATCGCCTCGACCGGCATTGCCGACCCATACGCGTGTCCGTTCTGCGGCACGGCCTTTGCGCCGTCGGACGCCACGCGTGTCGACGCGCGTTGCAGTTTCTGCGACAGCCCGCTCTATCCCGCCTCGCACCACGCACACGAGGTGTCGACGCGACGCGCGATCGAACGGATGTCACGGCGGATGCCGGTGACCTTCTTCCTGTCGTGGCCGCAGCATCCCGGCTACAACGCCATGACGGAGGACGTGTCCCCGAGCGGCATGCGGCTGGCGTGCACACTCGACCTCGTGCCCAACGAGCGGCTCAAGATCGACTGCGACCTGTGCGCAGCCACCGGCGTGGTTCGTCACGCGTTTGCCGTCGAAGGCACACCCGGACTGTGGCAGGTCGGCGTCGAGTTCCTGACGCTCTGGATCCGCCCGGCGCGTGGTGTGTTCGTCTCCACGCGCGCGTAGATATCCGGTCTCCGCCGGCAACAGGCCAGGGCCGACACAGGGGTCGGCCCCTGCATGCGTGCCGCGCCGACGTTCAGCTAGCTCGCAGTCGCCAGCAACTCGCGTTCGGCCTGCAGCCAGTCGCTGATCTCGTCCCCATAGCCGTTGCGCTCCAGGTAGATCTCATACGCGCGTACGCGCACGGCATCTGCCGAGGGTGCCGGCGCCAGGGCGACAACCGTGGTGTCGACGGGTGCGACAGTCTTCTTGGCCGATGCCCGGCGGGTACGAGGCGCGGTTACTTTCTTCTCGGCGGGAGTCGCCTTGGCGGCGGTGGTGGACGAGGTCTTGCCGGACGTGCGTGGGGTAGTGGTTGAAGTCTTCATCGACGTTCCTGAGTAGCAACTGCCGTGCCCGGACGGGGGAGGTCGTCGTGCAACCCGGCAGCGCGCGATTGGTCCCGATAAACAGGCCTCGATCGCGCCGTTACGACCGGGGAGCCCGGCCGCTGAGGGCGCGACATGTGTGTCGGCCGCTCCGTGAGAATCCACACGAATGTGGAAAACATCTTCGTTTGACGTGAAGGCCGTCGCGTGACCGCGCGGCCC
>CAZVHY010000490.1:0-1735 GCA_964627115.1 uncultured Solibacteraceae bacterium
GCCGCGCCGCCGCCACGCACCATCAGCGGCGACGACAGCCATCGCCACAGCGCGCCACCGCCGAAGGCCAGGCCGAGGACGAGCATGGCGCTCACGAGCCGGATCCCGGCGTCGAAGACGAGAAAACTTCCGAGCGAGTCTCGAAAGAGCAGCAACAGCAGACCACCGGCGAGCGCCGGTCCGTACAGCCACGGTCCGATTCGCGTGAACGGGACGCCCGTCGCGCGCATCCGATCGTAGAGGCGTCCGGCCGCCACACCGATCAGGAAGTCGCCGACGTAGAGCAGCGGCTTTGCGATGGGCGGGTCCAGTTGCAGCCGCAGCACGACGGGTATCGCAAACGCGAGGCACGCGGTCACGGTCAGGCGCGGCCACGTCGGTCGCCGCACCAGCAGGACCACGAGCGGAAACAGCGCGTAGAAGAACACCTCGCACGATAGCGACCAGGCCGGTGTATTCCAGTTGACGACGGGCGGTTGCCACCCCTGGAGGATCAGGACGTAGTTGAGTAGAAGCCCTGCGTGTTCGGCAGGAGGGCCGAGCCTCCCGCTGCGCAACTCGTCTCGGATGATCGGAACGAGGATGAGCAGACTGAACAGGTAGACGGGATAGACCCGCGCGAACCGCGCAGCGGCGTAGCGGGTGAGGGCAGGCCGGTCCCAGGTCGTCGCGTAGTAGCGCCGTGCCAGCACGAAACCTGAGATGGCGAAGAAGACGGTCAACGCCACCCACGCGGTGTCGACCAGCGCGAAGGCGGTCGGACTCGCGGAGGTGAGCGGATCGAACATGCGGCGCGGACCGCTGAGATGGTGGGTGACGACCCACAGCGCCAGCGGAAAGCGGATGCCGGTGAGTGCCGGCATCAGGTCGATGGCCGACGGCCTGTCGGACGCCGCGACGTGCATCAAGTTCGCATGTTAGCAAGAGGAGCCGCCGGAGACTGCGCGTTCCGCCACGACTGGCGCTATTCTGTGGTGGCTCGGGGATTCGAGGAAAACAGACGATGGGGAATGGGCAGGAACGCCCGTCGGTATGGCGACTTCGGTACGACGTCCTGTCGACGCGGGCGCTGCTGTTGTTCGTGGGCGGCGTGACCCGCGACGATCTGAACCCTGCAGTCCATCTCTTTCTCGCAGACCGCTACTGGTGCCTCGCCGCGCAGGCGAGCCATCGGGGCAACCATCAGCGTGCGGGGCGTTTGCGCGAGAAGGCGGCGTGGCATTCGGCGCGCGGTGGTTTCGACGACTTTCCGCGAGCCGCGGCCATGGCGATGCCCATCCCGAGACCGATGCTGTTCGTTGATGCACGGGCGAAGCAGACCGTCTGTCAGAGTTCAGATGACGCGGCGTGAAGGGCCGCGAGTGCGAATCCTGGTCCTCACGGCCGCTGTGGTGAGCATGTTTGCCGGAGGCGTTGCCTTCGCGTGCGAGCCGGTCAGGGGACCATGGCAGGACTCCGGGCTCGCCCAGTTCGTGGCGGTTGCCGCCACGCCGAGCCACAACGCCGTCGAGGTCTTTGCTCACCTGGTCGTCGGTCGGAACGGCTCAGAGACAATTCCGTCCGGCGATGTCGTTCTCGTGCCGTGGGCCTTTGGCACTGACTGCAAGCCACTGGTCTGGCATCAGACCCGCGACGGTGTGTGGTCCCCACCGGCGGCGCCCGCGTTCTATACCGGCCGGCTGCGAAACCGCGACGCGTGGGTGCTCGGCATGCCGACCATCGACATCGCGATGGC
>CAZVHY010000491.1:0-1717 GCA_964627115.1 uncultured Solibacteraceae bacterium
TGGGGACGCCAACCCTCATTGCGGCCACCACCACGCCCGGCAGTCGCGCCACGTTCCCGCGCGGCAAGCTGTTCGCGTCGCGATCAGGCGATCTTCGTCCGCCGCTTCGCCGCCTTGGCCTCGTTCAGCGCGGTCTGCAGGTCGTAGTCGGCCTGGAGATGCAGCCAGAAGCGTGCGGGCATCTTGAAGCGGCGCTCGAGACGAATGGCCGTGTCAGCGGTCACCGAGCGCTTCCCCAGAATCAACTCGTTCAGTCGGTTGCGGCTGATGCCGAGCTCGTCGGCGACGACACTCTGCCGAAGGCCGAGCGGTCGAAGAAACTCCTCCAGCAACATCTCGCCGGGATGAATCATCGGACCGAGCACCGCGGAATCGCGCGGGAGGCTCGCCGGCTTAGTGGTAGTCCTCGCAGCAGACGTCACAGGCATCCTGCCCCTCCCATCGGAATGTGATTCGGTACTGGTCGTTGACCTTGATGGCGTGGCGGCCGGCCTGATCACCTTTCAAGGCGTGCAGGTCGTTCCCTGGCGGAATCTTGAGATCGTCGAGTTTCGCGACCAGGTCGAGCTGCTTCAGCTTCCGCTGTGCGGCCTTCCACGCCGTGTTCGGAATGCGCCGCGCGGCCTTGCTGTTGACGTTGCCGAACAGGTCGCGCGTCGTCTCGTCCGCGAAGGACCGAATCACATGGGAACGATACACGATACCCGTGTATCGATGCAAGCCGGCGGCGTATGTCACGCGGCCGGCCGCCCCGCGCAATCGCCCTTCGTCGCCGGCGTGCAGGCCGCCGGACGGCACCTCCGCGTTCGTCGCGCCGGCTCGTGTCGCGCTCTATTGACTGGTCGGCACCACGCTTCCGCACTTCTTCGCGACAATTTCGAAAGTGTTCAAAGAGTCATATCGAACGCCGATTCTCTGGTGGACCAGCGCTCGAGCGGTGCGCTACTGTGCCCGCCATCAGCGCCACTAGGAGAACCGAAGTGTCCCGACGCGCCCTCCCGCACGTCTCGCTCATCGTGATTGCCCCATATCGGAGGCCTGCATGAAGGCCTGTCCCTATTGCGCGGAGCAGATTCAAGACGCGGCGATCGTCTGCCGCTTCTGTCAGCGCGACGTCGACGCCAAGGTCAGCGGCCCGCCGACGACTCAGACATCGAATCACCGCGACGCCAACCGCCGATTCATCAAGCGGGCGGCGTTCACTTTGGGGGGCTTGCTGCTCGTGGGCCTGGCCCTCGCGGAGCCGACGCCACCGCCCACGCCTCGAGCGCCGCTCGCGGCCGCGGCACTCCCCGCTCAGCCCCCTGAGCCGCCGGCGGCGTCCATGAACGCTGCACCCACCACGCGGCCGGTCACGCCGGCGCGATCAGCGGATGTTGCCCCGGCGACTCCTGTTCGCGCGGTTCCTGTCGCTGACGCGGTGTACGTCACGCGGACGGGAACGAAGTATCACCGGGGCACATGCCGCCACCTGGCGAACAGTCGGATTCCCATGAGCCTCGCTGACGCTGCCGCGAGCTACGGTCCGTGCAGCATTTGTCGCCCGCCGACGCTCGGCATCGGTTCGGCCGGGGCGTCGAGTGCCACATCGCGGTCCCTTGCCTCACCGGCTCGAGCTGTTGAATCTGGCCGCTGCCAGGCGACGACCCGTCGAGGCACTCAGTGCTCGCGCAGCGCTCAACCGGGACGCAGCTACTGCTGGCAGCATCCGTGACCG
>CAZVHY010000492.1:0-1714 GCA_964627115.1 uncultured Solibacteraceae bacterium
TCGCCACTCACGTCGTCGCCGTCGAAGACGTCTTCCCACGCCGCCAGCGGATTCTTCTGCCCTTGCATGATTCGATGCACGACCATCGACTCGATGTATGCAAGGTGGCCGAGCACCCAGAGCGTGTGCCCGCCGCCCCTGGGTGTCGGAAACACCATGCAGTGCGCGCGCATGTCGCCGATGCGCGCGAGCACGCGGTCCCGGCTCTGCTTCAGGTTGGCGCGGATGAGGTCGATAGACTGCATGGCTTCGTCAACGTGCGGATAGCGTCGAGGACCACATGAAGGTCGCAACCGCGCCGGCGGCGGCGCCACCTGCGAGCGCGAATCCGTGGTTCCCCAGCAGGGACACGACCGCAAACAGCGTGGTCACGGCCAATGGTGTCGCTGCCGTCGCCACGGCCAGACCGATCCACGTGCGCATGTCAGAACTATGGCTCAAAGCGGCTGGGGCATGGGCCGGGCTGGCATACTTGACATTGATGTGTTGACATCGCTCAGGCATATAAAGTAGCATTTATCATATGCGCACCACTCTGATCGTCCCTGTCGATCTCATGGAACAGGCCCGCCAGTCGCTGGGTTTCACGTCCAAGACGGACACGGTCATTTTTGCCCTGCGAGAGGTGGTCCGGCGCAGCCGGGTGGACGACTTGAAAGCCCTGATGGGACGGGTGACGTTCGAGTTCGATCCGGCCGACATGCGCGCGAAAGATCGGCGGCGGCCGTGATTGCCGTCGATACGTCCGTGTGGGTGTCGGCCCTGCGCGGCAAGTCAGAGGCGGTGGCGGCCACGCTGAAGTCGCTGCTCGACGCGGACGAAGTCGTGCTGCCGCTGCCCGTCCGGCTCGAGCTCATGGCCGGCGTGGCACGGTCGCAGCGCACGGCACTTCGCCGCGCGCTCACCGGCCTTCCCGTGGTCGCGCCTACGGAAGACACCTGGGCCATCGTCGAAGGCTGGCTCGAGCCGGCCGCAAACGCCGGCTTCCACTTCGGCCAGACTGACCTGCTCATCGCCGCTCTGGCCTCCGAGGTCGACGCGCTCGTCTGGTCGCTCGACGACGACTTCCAACAGCTCGAAACGCTGAAGTTCGCGCGTTTATACCAGTAACCCGATCCCGGGGCTCCGTTTCCCGCAGGGCGCAGAGCCCTGCGGCTACGACAGCCACGTCTTCACGGCACCACCACGAACGGCACCCTGCGAAACGCGACCTTCCCCTGCCCCAGGTCGAGCACCGACACCTGGCATTCGTACGCGCCCGGTGCCAGTGATCCCGCTGGAATGCTGAACTCGAAGGGCACGACGGCCGTTGTGCCGTCGACTTCCGTGGCCGCGCCCTCGAACACCTTCTCGTCGTCGCGGAAGACCGACACGAACGCCAGGGGCCGCGACGCGGGACCGTCCAGCGCCGGATACGCGTGAAGCAGCACGTGCACGTCGCGAGTGGTGTCGAACACGCGCGTGACGCTTGGCAGCAGCCGTGTCCCGCCGGCCACCAGCGGATTGGACACATCAGCGGCAATACGCTGGCGCACGCGGAAGAGTGAGTCGGATGCCGCTGTCCGCTGGTGGCTCAGCACCACCGAGCTGGTTCGCACGCGTTCGGTCTCCCGGCTCAGATTCGGAATCGTGAACGTCCCGTGGAACGTGCCGATGCGCCCGCTTTCGGCGTCGCGCGCCAGCAGCTTGATCGCATAGTCGCCGGGCAACAGCG
>CAZVHY010000493.1:0-1713 GCA_964627115.1 uncultured Solibacteraceae bacterium
TGATCGAAGGCCTCTTCGTAGATCGGCAGCGGCCACACGCGCTCGCCGGCCGTCGTCGCGGCCGTGCGGACCGTATCGACCCAACTGTCTGGCGCGCCCATCACCCCGGACACGGTCGCTCCCAGACCGACGACGACGTGACCGGTGAGCGTGGCAACGTCGACGAGATGCGTGGCGCCAAGACGCTGCGCGTACCACAGGGCATCAGCCAGGATGAGCCGCCCCTCGGCGTCGGTATTGAGCACCTCGACAGTCCTGCCATTCGCGCCGGCGAACACGTCGCCGGGCCGATACGCACGCCCGCCGACCATGTTCTCGACCATGGGAATGACGCCGATCACGCGCTGCCGCGTGCCGAGCGCCGCCAGCGCGCACATGGCCGCAGCCACCGCAGCGCCACCACCCATGTCGCACTTCATCTGGTCCATGCGGGCCGCGGGCTTGATCGACACGCCGCCCGTGTCGAACGTGACGCCCTTCCCCACGAGCGCGATCACGGGACCATCCGGCGCGGCGCCGGCTGGCTCGTGACGTATCACGACCAGACGCGGACTCTCGGCCGATCCCTGCGCCACGGCCAGCAGCAACCCCATGCCGAGCTCGCGCATGCGGTCGTCGTCGAGCACGTCGACGATGAGCCCGGCGGCCGTCGCGGCGTCGGCCGTGCGCGCGGCGAATTCCGCGGGCGTCAGCACGTTGGCCGGCTCGTTGGCGAGCGACCGGGCAACGTTGACGGCCTGTCCGATCGTGCGCCCGCGCGCCACGGCGGCAGCAAACGCGTCACCATCGGCAGCTGCCGCGGCCGCGATCTGCACGACCTCGGGGAACGTCGTCTGGGCGTCCTCCCCGGTTCGATATCGTGCGCCGTCGAGTTCCGCCGCTGACAACCCATCGGCCGCTGCCTGCGCCACCGCCACGATGTCAACGCCCTCGCGCACGAGCCATGCGCAGCGCGCGACGCGCCGATCGCGCGCGATGTAACTGCACGTGGCCGCGACGCGGCGCCAGCGCACGCCGTCCAGATCCTCCCGCTCGCCCACGCCGATGAAACAGATGTGACGCGCGCGGTACCCCGAAACCACACGGCCGACGAGCGTCGTGTACGGTTTTCGTCCAAATCGACCAGCTTCGACTGCACTGCTCCACTCGCCTGCCACCGCATCGTCGATCCCCGCGCAGTCGCTCAGTGGATCGTCCGGGCCGAACACGGGAACGAACAGCAGATCGGTATCGATGGCATCAATGGCGCCAGCGTGGCTCGCGAACGGGGTCAAGCTGGAAACGGACGATGACATCAGAGGCGGATCATACTTCAGTGCTGTACCTTCACGGACGGGTCGTGCACAACCGTAAAGGCCGGGCGCGGCCGTTGCGGATGGCAAATCCGCGCACGCGAGGCCTGCCTGCATGCCAGCCGGCCACGACATACAACCAGTCCGGGTAGTAGGCCTCGGCAATGTCGGAAGGCGATGGTCGAGGCGGGCCGGATGGATGGGAGTGATAGACGCCAATCACGTCGAGTGGCGGTGACAGATGTCGAAGCCGGCGCCTCAGCGCGATGTGCTCGGCGTCGTCGATCCGGAAGCGTGTGGCGCTGGCCTCGACGTTGCGCATCGGCACAGCGTCGATGACAACGCGCCCGCGCCCGGCGAGCAGGCCGCAACACTCGAGCGGCAGATCGCGGCGCGCGTGGTCGACGATCGCGCGCCTGAC
>CAZVHY010000494.1:0-1709 GCA_964627115.1 uncultured Solibacteraceae bacterium
CGTGACGGCAACCAGTGTGCGCAGGCGCATGACTCTCTCCTCGAGTGGGTGTGCGCGCGAGTGTAGCAGGGGCCTGCGGCCCAAAGCCAGAAGTTCGAAGACAGAAGCCAGAAGTTCCTTTTACACTGGGGGCACATGAAATTCGCGATCTGCAACGAACAGTTCGAGGGCTGGGACTTCGGGCGCATCTGCCGGTTCGTGAAATCGGCCGGGTACGACGGGCTCGAGGTGGCGCCGTTCACGCTGGCGCGCTACGTCACCGATCTCCCGGCCGAACGAATCGCGGCCCTTCGCCGCGAAGCGGATGACGCGGGCATCGAGATCATCGGCCTGCACTGGCTGCTGGCGCAGACCGATGGCCTGCACCTGACGTCGCCCGATGCGGACGTGCGGGCGCGGCTGTCGGCCTATCTCGTGGCGCTGGCCGAGACGTGTCGAGGCCTGGGCGGTCACCTGATGGTGTTCGGCTCGCCGAAACAGCGGTCGCTCCTGCCCGGCGTCACCGCGCCGCAGGCGTTCGATTTCGCCGCCGGCGTGTTTCGCGATGTCGCGCCCGCGCTGGGAGATCTCGGCGTGACGCTCTGCGTCGAGCCGTTGTCGCCGGCCGAGACGGACTTCATCACGACATGCGACGAAGGCGCCCGGCTGGTCGACGCGGTGGGACACCCGAACGTCGTCCTTCATCTCGACGTGAAGGCCATGAGCAGCGAGACGACGCCCGTGCCCGATCTCATTCGCCGCTATGGCGGCCAGGCCGGACACTTCCACGCGAACGACGCCAACCTGCGCGGCCCGGGCTTCGGCAACACCGACTTCGTGCCGATCTTCTCGGCGCTGGCTGGCGCGGGTTACGACCGGTGGGTGTCGGTGGAGGTGTTCGACTATTCGCCCGATCCGGAAACCATCACCACGCGAAGTCTCGAGTACATGCAGCGGTGCCTGCCACCGGCGCGCAAGGGGTGAGCCCTCGCGCACCGGTGCACGACCTCGTCCGCTGAGCGCTATTCGCTGCGCAGGAACGCCACCAGGTCGGCCACGTCCTGCGCCGTCAGGCCAAGCTGCGCGGCGCTCATCATCAGCGACGTGCCCATGTTCCGGCGCCCGGCCACGCGGGTGGCCGGAATGATCTGCGTGACGCCGCCCATGCTGCGCATCATCAGCGGATCGCCCTGCTTGATCAGCAGACCCTGGATGACGAGATCGTCCTTGGTCCGAATCTCGGTGGCCCCGAACCCCTGCGCGATGTCCGCGTTGGGCAGCACGAGCGCCGTCGCGATGACGTCGGCCGACTTGCCGCGGCCCCATCCGTCGAGCGCCGGGCCGAGCTCCACGCCCGTTCCGCCAATGGTGTGACAGACGAGACAGCGGTTCGCCGTGTCCCGCCCGCGTTGCGCGTTACCCGTCAGGCGCACGACGTCGTCCACCGCGAGTGCCGGCAGATCCGCGGCCGGCCGCGGCACGACGACGGCCTGCAGCACGATCGCGTCGGGATCGTAGATGCCCGCGGTCCTCAGCGCAGGCGCCAGATCGTGGCTCGCCCAGTCGTTCGACATGCGGTTCAGCAGCCACCAGGTGGCCATCTCGCGATGCGGGCCCGCGGGATCCGCGAGGGTGAGCATCGCGCGTGACGCCGCTGGATCGGGGATGAACGCGATCGTGTCGAGCGCGAGCCGGCGATCGGCCATCGGCAGGCTCGGCGCCTGCGCCCG
>CAZVHY010000495.1:0-1709 GCA_964627115.1 uncultured Solibacteraceae bacterium
CGCGTCAGTCACGTTCTCCCGCATGTGTGTCTCCCGCTCTCAGCGTCACTCGCCGACGTGCACGTGGACGTCCCAGCCGAGGTAGTTCTCCCAGGCCTCAGCCAGAATTGCGGCCGAATTCGACCCGTTCATGGCGGCGTGGTGTTCGAACCCGCGTCTGCAGATGGTGCGCATGAGCGCCTGCAGACCCGGAACGTGCACGACCGCGCGGTTGCCGAACGTCTGCAGGGGATCGTCCGTGAAGCGCCCCTCCCCCACGTACGTGACGATCCGGCCGTGAACATCGTCGGTCGACACCCGCGCGAAGGTCACGGGCCCGCTGGGCGTGCGCCCGGCCAGCGCGCCCCACGTGTTCTGTTCCCCCAGCGTCGTGCCGAGGATGGGCGCCGTGCCGATCTCGATGTCGGGCAGAAATGCCTTGGCCCAGTTGCCGCAGTGGAAGAAGACGCACTTGTCCGGGTCGTCGCCGTAGTTGTTGTTCCAGTCGACGAGCGCGCTGGGACGGCCGGACGCCAGTTGCAGCGCGTGCATCGTCACTGTGCCGGCGATGTCCACCTCGCACGCGCTCGGCATCAGCTTCTCGCTCATCATGCTCATGATGGTGCAGCAGTTCACGCCGTAGTGCTGCTGCAGTGAGCTCCAGCACTGGATGGCCGTCGCTTCCAGGTCGAGCCGTTCCATCCACTCGGTGACGATGACGCCGAGCTTGGCCATGAGAACGAGCGACGGTGCCGGTGCACCAGGCGCTGGGGCGTACGTCCGGATGTCGGCCAGTTTCGCGGTCACGCGCGAGTCGCCGTCATCGAGCGCGCGGGCACTCTCGAGCACCTCGGACAGATCGAGCGTGCTGACACTGATCCCCGTCGCCTCGAACAGCTTCTCGCTGTACCGCGTCGTGTTGAACGCGTTGGGCCGTGCACCGATGGCGCCCACGCGCGCGCGCCGCAACCCGCGCACCACGCGGCAGACGCCGAGAAAACGCCGCAGCTCGTCGCGAAACTCGTCCGTCAGCGGACCGACCGTGTGACGCTCGGTGAGCGAATATTTGATGCCGTATTGCCGCAGATTGTTGCAGACGGAAATCTTGCCGCAGAAGGCGTCACGACGCCGCTGGACGTGCAGCTTGTCGAGATCGTCCGGATACGCCTGGACGAGCACCGGCACGTTCAACCCCGACAAGCGGATGGCGTCGGCCACGCCCTTCTCGTCGCCGAAGTTCGGGAGCGACACGAGGATGCCGTCGATGCGACGGCCGTGGCGCGCGAACAGATCGCCACAGGCCTTCGCGTGGGCCCACGTTTCGACGGCGCCCAGCTTGGTCGTCTGTTCGTCGAGCAGGATCGGCTCGATGTCGAGGTCGGCGCAGACCGACAGCAGATCCCGACGCGCCTCGGAGACGAGCACGTCGGGAAAGAAATCGCGGTTGCCGATGATGATGCCGAGTGTCGCCTTCGCCACAGCTGCCTACTTCCTCGCGAAGACGCCGAACTGGTCGACGTTGGCCGGCACGACCAGCTCGCAGTCGATCGACTGCTTCTCGGGCTGTCCCGTCGATCCCGTCGTGATGAACTGGTGCGCCTGATCGACGGCCGCACGTGCGAGCGCCGCAGCCGGCTGCAGGACGGTCGCCTTCATCTCACCCGCGCGGATGGATGCCAGCGCATCCGGACTGCCGTCGAAACCGACGACGATCACCGAGCCGAGGCCAG
>CAZVHY010000496.1:0-1692 GCA_964627115.1 uncultured Solibacteraceae bacterium
CACTCGTCGCCAAGCGGCGCGACGGCTTCCGTCATCACGACATCAGACACGACGAACCTCGAGTTCGGTCACCAGTGAAACCCGGCCGAAGGCTAACACGAGGAGGGCCGGGGAAGGCCGGAAGGCGGCAGGCTGGGAGGAGGCCGGGAGGCGACAAGGCTGCGAGGCGCCGCCAATGGTGCCCCGGGTCTTCAGGGGAGGAGGGAACGCGGTCCGTGCGATGATCCGGATTCCTGTCTCTGCCGCGGAAGCCACTGTGCCTGTCATTGCCCGTCACGTCCTGCACCTGCTCATCGCTCTCAGCCTCATCGCCGGCACGGCGTCCGTGGCCCGGGCGCAGTCCGACGACCATGCGCACCACGGTAGTGACGGCGCGGCTGATTGCGTGTCATGTCCGAAGCCGCGGGAGTCGTCCGGAACCTCCTGGCAGCCGGACGCCGCGGGATCGGCCCACGCACACCGCCGCCTCGGCGCCTGGCTCGTGGGCACACATCTCGAGTTCACGCCGATGGCGATGAAGGAAACCGGCCCGCGCGGCGGCTCGGCCTTCGTGGTTCCCAATCACGGCATGCTGAATCTCCGCCGGGCCGCTGGCGATGGCACGTTCGGCATCCGCACGATGATGTCGCTCGAGCCGCTGATGGGGGCTGAAGGGTACCCGCTGCTCCTGCAGGCTGGCGAGACGGCCGATGGCATCAATCCGCTCATCGATCGTCAGCATCCACACGACCTGTTCATGGAACTGGCGGCCACGTACGAGCGACGGCTCCCGTCAGGCGCGCTGGTGTCGTTCTACCTCGCCGCGGTTGGCGAACCGGCGCTTGGTCCGCCGGCGTTCATGCACCGGCCGTCTGCGTCGCTGCTGCCCACCTCTCCCATCACGCACCACTGGATCGACTCCACGCACATCACCCAGGGCGTCTTCACCGTCGGCCTTGCACCGAGCGAACGCCTGCGTTTCGAGCTGTCCGCGTTCAACGGCAGGGAGCCAGACGAAAAGCGCTGGGGCCTGGTGGCGCCAGGGTTCGACTCGTTCTCGCTGCGTGTGTCGCTCAACCCCACAGCCGCGCTCGCGCTCCAGGCCAGCGGTGGTGTGGTGAAGGATCCCGAGTTCGTGCACCCCGAAGCCGACATCACGAAACTCTCGGCGTCGGTGATGTACGCGAAGCGGTGGGACGATGGCGGACTCGATGCGCTCGTCGCTGTGGCGCACAGCACGCGGACGGCCAGCCTGTATCCGGTGGCCGGCGGCTTTTACTACACCCCCGGCGCCACGTCGCCGGCACTCATCGTCGAGAACACGATCCGCCTGCGTCGCCTGCACGAATTCGTGGTCCGCGCCGAGGCGGTACGCAAGGGCGAGCTGTTCGGCCTCGACGACCCGCGCCACACGTCCCAGTTCCCCGTCGCCCGCGCCACGCTCGGCTACGCGCTCCGCGTCGTCGATCGCCACAACGCCATCGTCCGCATCGGCGCCGCCTGGTCCGCGGTGCGCGTATCAGAGGGAATACGCGCGGACTATGGCGGGAACCAGATGGGGATTCTCGGGTTCGTGAGGATTGGCGCGCATTGAAGCAAGCCAGAAGGTAGAAGACAGAAGCCAGAGGTTCGGAAAACTTCGAAGTCTGAAGGCCGAAGCTCTCTTACGCCGTCAGCCCTCCGTCCACCGGCAGCATGATGCCCGTGATGAAC
>CAZVHY010000497.1:0-1680 GCA_964627115.1 uncultured Solibacteraceae bacterium
ACCAGCCGGAAGAGAACGGCGAGATCGCGCACTCGGCGATGATCTTCGTCATCGACCCGCAGGGTGTAGTGCGGCACCGACAGGTGGGCGTGGGGCAGGATGCGGCCGAGCTCGTCGCGGCCGTGCGAAGGGCGCGCGGCAGACCGTGAAGGTACGCAGGAACTGCGATGTTCGGCGCACCGCGGTTCGCGGTTTCTGCGTACGGTGAGCTCGTCAGCGCGCGGCTATTGACGTCGGTTGACGTATGAGGGGCTGGACCGCGGCTTGCACTGTCGGGCGGCATGAGCCCTCTCATCCGCCATCAACTCACCGGTGACGTCATCACCGCCGCCATCGACGTCCATCGCGGCCTCGGGCCAGGACTGCTCGAGTCCGTCTACGACGAGTGTCTGGCCTGGGAGCTTCGCGCGCGGCAGATTCCCTTTCAGCGTCAGGTCCCTGTCCGCGTGACGTACAAAGACGTCCAGGTCCCACTGGGCTTCCGCGTCGATTTCCTGATCAACGGCGAATTACTCGTTGAGCTGAAGGCCGTGGAACGGACGATGCCGATTCACTATGCGCAGGTGATCACCTTACTGCGCCTGCTCGGGTTGCACCGGGCGCTACTGATCAATTTCAACGTGCCGCGGCTCGCGGACGGGTTGAAGAGCTTTCTGAATGATCGACCGTGTGTCTCGGATATTCACCGTGTAGACACGTAGAACACGTAGGGAGACGAGACGCGACGAGCCCGGCTGGCCGATGGCCAGCCGGAGCCCGAAGGGCGTCCGACGGGACGACCCGCACGCCGGCAACAAGAGGCCCGGAGCATGATGGATGCCTCTTGTTGCCGGCGCGCGGGTCGTCCCGTCCGCTCGTCGCGTCTGCCCTCCGTGTCCTACGTGCGCTACACGGTTCAAACCTTCACTCGGGCCTGATCTCGAACAGCTGCTGCCGCTCCGGGTCGTAGCTGACGATACGCACCTGGCCGGGGGCGAACGTGAGGCGCTCCTCCCACACGAGTGATGCGGGCACGGACTCGCGAAGCGTGTCGCTGGCGCTGCGTTCTGTCTCGTCCGTCGTCTCGGCCGTCTCGATGCGCGTGAAGGTGACGCGGATCGTCGCGTCGCCGGCGGGGACCGCGAACTCGTTGAACACGTAGAGCGGACGGTCGCGGCGCAGGCCGCCGGGCGCCACCACGTGTTCGTCCACCAGCACAGTGTCCCGCCGGACCTCGAGGCGATACGACGCGTTGATGCCCTCGCAGACCTGCGTCTGGCGCATGTGCGGGGGCAGGGCCGCGAGCGCTTCCGCACTGGGCGTCACGCATCGTTCGATGCGTTCGGGCCGCGCACGCCATGTCAGGCGCAGTGTGGCGTCGCCCGACCGTGCGGACGCCACCGGCATCTGCGACAGCCACGCGATGCCGGCGGTGGTGGCCACCGCGACGACGACGGCCAAGACACGATCTACGGGGGTCATGCGAGCGCCTCCTCGGAGTCAGGCGGCGCACACTCGGCCGCGGCGTCGGCGGCACCGGCCGCCGCGCCCGTCCATCCGCCGGGACCATCGGGCCCACCCGCGCCATCGATCGCGGCGACCTCGCGCGCGAACTGACGCAGGACGGCCAGCGCGGCCGTCTGCTCGTGGGCCGACACGTGTGCGATGCGCACGCGCGCGCGCGGCACGCGGGCCTGGAGC
>CAZVHY010000498.1:0-1668 GCA_964627115.1 uncultured Solibacteraceae bacterium
CCGCTGCCCGATCGGCTCGACGACGGCGAGTTCTGGCGCGTCTCGCAGGACTTCTCCGAGTCCGACGGTACGTTCCACTCGGAGAACCTCGTCTCGAACGAGATCCGCTTCCAGACGGTCATTCCCCCGCTCGTCGAGACCGTGCGCGCCGGCCGTGCGTACGTCGGCGTCGGTTCCGAGCAGAACTTCACCTACATGGCCGCCGTCCGGCCGTCGGTCGCGTTCATCGTCGATCTGCGGCGCGGCAATCTCGATCTCCATCTGGTCTACAAGACGTTCTTCGAGCTGTCGGCCGATCGCGCCGAGTTCGTCTCGCGCGTGTTCGCGCGGCCGCGTCCCGATGGGTTGACCGAGAAATCGAGCGTCGACGAGATCTTCGCGGCGTTCGCCGGCGTGCCCGGCAACGAGGCGCTGTACGGCGCGAACCTCGAGACGATCTACACGCATCTGACGAAGACGCGCGGCTTCGCCATCAGCGATGGCGACCGCGAGGGGATCCGCTTCGTGTATCGATCGTGGTTCGAGGCCGGGCCGGACATCTACTATCAACTGAGCGGCCGGGGCGGCCGCGGCGGCGGCTTCCCGACCTACGCGGATTTGATGACGACCACCGACGGCCAGGGCCGCCACCGCAGCTACCTCGCCACGGAAGAGATGTTCCGCTGGCTCAAGGATCTGCAGACGCGCAACCTCGTCATCCCCGTGGTCGGCAACTTCGGCGGATCGAAAGCGCTTCGCGCCGTGGCCGGCTGGCTCCGGCAGCACGACGCAACGGTTGGAGCGTTCTATACGTCGAACGTCGAACAGTATCTACGACGCGACGGCCTCTGGGACGAGTTCTGCGCGAGCGCCTCGACGTTCCCGATCGACGGCACGAGTACGTTCATCCGTTCGGAGCGCGGCGGCTTTGCGGGCGCCGTCAATCGCGGCATGGGCGGTTTCTGGCTCGGACTCGAACCTATCGGCGAGCGTCTGGCGCCGTGCGCGCGGCGATAGACGGCGGCGCGGCTGCGCGGCCGCAGGCGGCACGTTGCTACGAAGCCGCAGAGCCTCGAACATGCGGCCGTCTCCGTGCAGCCCGCCGCCGTCCCTACCACCCTGCCATCTTCGACTCGTCGAGCCCCACGACGTCGAACGTGGCCGTGCGCGTGCCGCCGGCGTTCACGGGGAACTCGATGCTGATGCGCGTGGCATCGCCCGTCAGGCGCCACAGCGCCTGCCAGTCGTTGATGAACATGGCGATGGCGTCGTCGGTGGTCGGCCGGCGCGACGCAAGGCGCACCGGTGCGCCGTCGTCAGCGGTGACCGTGACCGTGCAGCGCGCGGCGCAGGCGAAGTTCCCGCGCTGCAGCACCAGATAGCTGCTCCGGCCCCACGAGGCGTGGTCGCGGAAGACCAGCAATACGGACAGCTCGCCCGTGCCGTCGGTGTCCACGTTGTTGGTCGAGCGGATCATCGCCGACACCTGCCGGGCGCCGGCCACTGTGGTCTCGTTGTACGTCCACAACGCGGCAAGTCTCTCGCCCTCGAGCCGTTCGGTGCGGATCTTCGCTTCGGCCGCCAGTTCGGCCTCGCGCGCGGCCGCGGCAGCCGCGAGTTCCGCGTCGCGCGCCGAGTTGTCGGTACAGGCGGAGGACACCATGGCGGTGATCAGCAGAACGGCAGGAA
>CAZVHY010000499.1:0-1659 GCA_964627115.1 uncultured Solibacteraceae bacterium
GCCACGAACTGTTCGCCGGCGTTCAGCGGCATCGGCGGCAGGAACTCGCCGTCGGGCAACTGCGGCAACCCCTCACGCGATCCGCTGATGCCGGCAAATCGCTCGACATGGTCGTACCAGGACGCAATGTCCTGATAGCGGATCGGCCAGTCGACCGCGATGCCTTCGCGCGCGTTGGCCTCGAAGTCGAAGTCGCTGTGGCGGTAGCTCTGACGGCCCCACGTGAGCGACCGCCCACCAACGTGATACCCGCGGAACCAGTCGAACGGCTTGTTCTCGACGTACGGGTGTTCGGCCGCGTGCGCCCAGAAGTCGTAGTTCGTCTCGTTCAGCACGTAGTCGCGGCGGAGGACAGGCTCCTTCTCGCGCATCTCGACCGTCGTCCGTCCGCGATGGGGAATCTCCCACGGTCCCTTCAGGGCGTTGGGATAGTCCTTGACGTGTTCGACGTTACGCCCGCGCTCGAGCAGGAGCACGCGAAGACCGCGCTCGGTGAGTTCCTTGGCCGCCCAGCCACCACTGATGCCCGAGCCGACCACGATGGCGTCAAAAGTCTGCACTGCCATGGGTTCGTTGATACCCGCTTTCGGTTGAAGTTTCGACGCCCACAGTAAGCCAACACGACACGCACGGGCAAGTCGTTTTCAGGCCGGAAAAACACGACCAAATGGGTCGTAGGGGCCGACCTTGTGTCGGCCCAGGGCGGACACGAGGTCCGCCCCTACGTCCGCCCCGGCCCTCATGTAAGCTAGCCGACTGGTGAACCCGCGTCTCGATCTGCTGCACCCGTATCCTTTCGAACGTCTGCGTACGCTGTTCGCGGGTGTCGAACCGGCGGCCGTCCCGCCCATCCGCCTGTCGATCGGCGAACCGCAACATCCGACGCCGGCGTTCATCCGCGAGGCGCTGACGTCGCACCTCGACGGGCTGGCGAACTATCCGCTCACCGCCGGCATGGAAACGCTGCGCGAGGCCATGGCGGCGTGGTTCGTCCGCCGCTACAGGCTGCCGCAGCTCGACGCCTCGACCGAGGTTCTGCCCGTCAACGGATCGCGCGAAGCGCTGTTCGCGTTCGCGCAGATGGTCATCGACCCAACCAGGCCGTCGCCCGTCGTCGTCTCGCCGAACCCGTTCTACCAGATCTATGAAGGTGCGGCGCTGCTCGCTGGCGCCGAGCCCGTGTTCATCAACCAGACGGCCGATGCGGCCTACCGGCTCGATCTGAACAGCGTCAGCGACGGCGACTGGGCGCGCACGCAGTTGATGTACGTCTGCTCGCCGGGCAACCCGACGGGACACGTCCTGTCACTCGACGACTGGCGTGCGCTCTTCGATCGCGCCGACCGCCACGGCTTCGCGATCGCGTCCGACGAGTGCTACTCGGAGATCTACTTCGACGAGTCGGCGCCGCCACTCGGCGGGCTCGAGGCCGCGGTTCGACTCGGCCGCACCGATTTCCGCAATCTCGTGGTCTTCACGAGCCTGTCGAAACGGTCGAACGTGCCTGGCCTCCGGTCGGGCGCAGTGGCTGGCGACGCGCGCCTGCTGAAGGCATTCCTGCGCTATCGCACGTATCATGGATGCGCGATGAGCCCGGCCGTCCAGCACGCGAGTATGGCCGCGTGGCGGGACGAAACGCACGTCATCGAGAACAGACGG
>CAZVHY010000500.1:0-1643 GCA_964627115.1 uncultured Solibacteraceae bacterium
TCCCACGTGAGCGGCGTCGACACGCCGGCGTAGTCGCTCGCGCGTGCGGAGTACGCACACGCCAGCGTCTTGCCGAGGATGTTCTGCAGGAAGTCGACGTACACCGTCTTCTTCGGCCGCCGTTTCACCATGCGCTCGACGGTCGCGACCTTCGGGTGCGCGGTCGCGACGTTGGTCGCCACCATGCGGCAGAGCAGCTGGCCGACCTCGTAGGGCGTGCCCGGTGGCAGGCGGATGTAGATGTGCAGGCCGCTCGCGCCCGACGTTTTCGCCGCCGCAGGAATGCCGTGGCGATCGAGCTCGTCCTTCACCCAGCGCGCCACGTCGAGCACCTGCCCGAACGTCACGCCGTCACCAGGATCGAGATCGATCGCGGCGAAGTCCGCATGATGCGGATCCGACACGCGCGAGAACCACGGGTCCTGCGAGATGGCCGCCAGCTGCGCCATGTAGAGCAGCGTCGTGATCGATCCGCCAATCAGCCGTTCGCGCGGCCCGTCATCGTCCGGCTCCTCCACGTCGGGCGGCAGCGTTTCGCGCCGCACGCCTGGCGGTGGCGCGTCCGGGTGTTTCTGTTGATAGAAGGCGTGATGTGCCACGCCGTTGGGGAAGCGACGCATCACGAGTGGCCGGTCGTCGACCACGGGCAGGATCAGCGGCGCAACCTGCACGTAGTACCGCAGCAGTTCGCCCTTGGTGATCTTCAGATCCGGCCAGAAGACCTTCGCGAGGTTCGTGACGTGCAGCGTGTCGCCGTTGGGCAGCAGCACGTCGCCGTCGCGTTTCGCATCTTCCAGATCCTGCAACTGATCGAGCAGCCGGCCGTTGGCCAGCGTTGCGGGTGACGACGCCGGAACTGCCGCGGCCCGTCGTCGTCCGCGATAGATCTTCGGTCCGTTGACGACGGGGGCCGTGGCCTGGCGCACGGCTGGTTCACGTGTGACCTCGCGCGCGGGTTTGTCGTCGCGCAGGCCGAGAAACACCGGATGCCGGAGCACGTTGTCGTGCGTCCACTCGGTGAAGCGGACCTGCGCGACGAGATCGGGCCGCACCCAGTGCGGCGTTTCCATGGGCCTGACCTGATTGGCGAACGGGCTGGTGCGTCGCTCGCGCGCACGCAGCAGCGCGCCGATGCGATCGAGATCGTCCTGCGTGAATCCGGTACCCACGTGACCGGCCCACATCAGTTCGTCGCCTTCGTAGCAGCCGAGCAGCAGGGAACCGAAGTGCTGGCGCGACTCGCGCGGTTCGGTCCAGCCGCCGATGACGAATTCCTGTTCGCCGAGCAGCTTGAGCTTGCGCCACGCGGGTGTGCGCCGGCCCGAGTGATACGGCGCGTTGCCCTGCTTGACGATCAGGCCTTCCCAGCCCTCGTCTCGCGCGCGTTGCAGCATGTCGCGGCCATCGTCGATGGCGATGTCGCTCAACTGCACGAGTGCGCCCTTGCGGCGCGTCGTTGGGATGACGTCCTGCAGCCGCAGGCGCCGCGCGGCGAACGGCAGGCCGCGGATGTCCTCGTCGCCGTCGCGGAGCAGATCGAACGCGACGAAGATCGTGGGCTGCGCCTTCTCGGCCGCCGCGATGTCGTGTGCGCTCTTCAGGTGGATGCGTCCCTGGATGTGCTGGAAGCCGAGCGGCCGGCC
>CAZVHY010000501.1:0-1639 GCA_964627115.1 uncultured Solibacteraceae bacterium
CGGCGAGTGACGCTGAGAGCGGGAGACACACATGCGGGAGAACGTGACTGACGCGATCGCGTCGTCGAACAGCAACAGGCGAGTCGCGCTGGCGTCAGTGCTCGCCTTCATGGCGATGAGCGCCATCGACATGTTCGGCCCACCACTGGCCGCCCGTCCGCAGTTCGGCCCGCAGGCACCCCGAACCGCGGCTGCGGAGGCCGCACCGATCGCCGTGGGCACGCCGCGCGTGGTGGTGACCGCGGATCCCGAGCTCGACGATTCCAACTCGCTCGTCCGCTATCTGCTGCACAGCACCGACGTCGTCACCGAGGGCCTCATCTACGCCAGCAGCGGCGTCCACTGGAAGGGGGACGGCCAGGGCACGCGATGGTACGTCCCGAATCGCGAGTACACGCGGTCCGGACTGAACCTGTGCCCGTGCGAGTCGTGGCGATGGGCGCCTGAGGAACGTTTCATCGACGACGCGGTCGACGCCTACGCGAGCGTCTACGACAACCTGAAGGTGCACGACCCCGACTTCCCCGATCCGCAGATGTTGAAGTCGAAGATCCGCCAGGGGAATGTGGAGTTCGACGGCGACATTTCGAAGGACAGCGACGGCTCGAACCTGATCGCGCAACTGCTGCTCGACCAGAGTGAGGAGCCGCTGTATCTGCTGGCCTGGGGCGGACAGAGCACGATCGCGCGTGCGTTGAAGTCGATTCAGGAACGGCATTCTCAGGCGCCCGACTGGCTGGCGATTCGCCGCCGCGTGGCCCGCAAGGCCGTCATCCAGTCGTTCGGCGACCAGGACTCCACGCACCGGGCGTACATCTCGATCCACTGGCCGGACGTCGAGTGGCGACAGATGGCCACACAGACCTATGGCTACGGCGCCCGCAGTGCCGTTCTGCCGGAAGACCAGGTGTACCTGACCGCCGCCTGGACCAGGGAGCACATCTCGAGCCGCGGCCCGCTTGGCGCGTTCTATCGCGTGTGGGGTGATGGCCGGCAGATGGTCAAGGACGACATGTTCGACTACTTCGGCTTCAGCGGCCTGACGGCCGACCAACTCCGTGCGCGTGGCTACGTCGTGTGGGCGCCAGTACAGGAATCGGGCTCGTGGATTTCGGAAGGCGACACGTCCACGTTCATGAACCTGCTCGACAACGGACTGCGTGGATTCGAACATGCGCTGTACGGCGGCTGGGGCGGCCGGGGCGCCCAGGATATCGGGCCGAATGGTCCGCACGCGCAGTATGCCTCGGCCCGGTTCTTCGCGGCGGCGCAGCGAGACCTTGCCGCGCGGTTCCAGTGGTCAGTCACCCCAACATACGCCGGTGCCAATCATCCACCGACGGTGAATGTCGCAGGGCGGTTGAACCGGACGGCGCGCGCGGGTGAAGCGGTCGCGCTCGACGGGACGGCCTCCGATCCTGATGGCGACGCGATCGCCGTCAGGTGGTGGCAGTACCGCGAGGCGGGAACATACCCGGAAGCCCTGGCGATTACCGAGCCCACGGCGCTTCGGACGACGGTGACGATCCCCGCCGATGCGGCGGCCGGCCAGACGATTCATCTGATTCTCGAGGTGACCGACAATGGCACGCCGAACCTGACACGATATCGGCGAATCATCATCACCGTCGTGCCCTAG
>CAZVHY010000502.1:0-1638 GCA_964627115.1 uncultured Solibacteraceae bacterium
CGCGATAGGCGATGCGATACAGCCGCCCGCGATCGCGATCGCGCATCGACGTCTCGTACGCGTTGCCACGGCCGTTGCTGAAACCCTGCGGCGTCGGGTTGTGCTGGATGATGAAGTTGTACCAGTCGGCAAACCACACCGCGCCGTCCGGACCGACCGTCGCGTGCACGGGCGCGAACCACTCCTCCGCGCTCGCGATCAGGTTCCAGCCGTCACGCGAGACGAACCCCGATCCCTGCTTCTCGATGATCCCCCTGGCCAGCAGTTGCGCCGTGGGCTCGCTGATCAACGCGATGCGGTTCCAGTACTCGCGCGGAAACTGACGTGCCGTGTAGAGCTGATGGCCCGACCCGGCCGTGAACCCGCCAAAGACGTCGACCTGCCGGATATAGGGCGTAATCGGGTGCACGGCGTAGTACTGCGCCATGCTGGTGTAGCCCGGCCCGACACCTCGTCCATTTGCCGTGCCGTTGGGCACGCCGTCGATGCCCTGGAAGTAGCGGTTCGGAATGGCGACGTGGAAACTCTGATCGTTGTTGGCCGTGCCGCCGAACACGTCGAAGGTTTCCGACAGGCCGAGTCCCCACGTGTTGTTGGTCGATCCGGTGATGTACTCGAAGTCCGATCCATCGGGCTTGAAGCGATACATCCCCTGGCCGAACTGCATCTGACGGCCGTTCATCGTGCCGTTGAAGCCCGAGTACCCGACCACGCCCCAGATGTAGTTGTCGTGGCCGTACATCAGGTTCGACGAAATGGCGTGCGTGTCGTTGATGCCCCAGCCCGTGCTCAGGATCTCGCGGACGTCGGCGCGGTCGTCGCCGTTGGTGTCCTTCAGGAACAGGAAGTGCGGGGCGCCAGACACGATGATGCCGCCGCGCGCGAACACGAGGCTCGTCGGCACGTTCAGGTTCTCGGCAAACACCGTGAACTTGTCCGCCTTGCCGTCGCCATCGGTGTCCTCGAGAATACGGATGCGATCGTTGCCCGGTGCGCCATCGAGCATCACGTTCGGGTAGTCGCGCGTCTCGATGATCCACATCCGGCCGCGTTCATCGAAGTTGAAGAAGATCGGCTTGAAGATGTCGGGATCGCTCGCAAAACGCGTGAGCTCGAATTCCGCGGGCAGCGTGATGAACTTCTCCGCTTCGCCGGGCGTGAACGGCAGCTGGAAGCGCGGCGCGGGCGTGCGCTGTTCGTAGTTCGGCACGTTGTAGCCGTCGACGTATTCGACGCCCGGCATCCGCAGGCGCGTGTACTGCTGACGCACCTGCTCGGGCACGGCCCACGCGATACCGTTGGCGACCAGGCGATGGAACCCGGGATTGCTCCAGGTGCGGCTGTCGTGACCGAACGCGGTGTAGAACACGCGTCCCTTGCCCTGGTTCCGCACCCACGTGTACGGCTCGCGCCCCTCGTTGTCCACGCGCTCCATGAGCACGGTGCGATCGGCCGGATTGTGCCGCGTGTGGACGTACGTTTCGTCCCACGTCGTGAACGGCTGCAGCCCCTGCATGGCCGGATGATTCGGCTGCACGATCTCCGCCGAGAACTCGCCCGTCCCGTGCCGCAGGAACTGGCCGCCGACCATCGGGATGTAGCGCGGCGCCTTGATGAACATGTACGACGCCGAGTGGA
>CAZVHY010000503.1:0-1626 GCA_964627115.1 uncultured Solibacteraceae bacterium
ACGAATGGCACTGCCGGCCTCATTTTAGTACCGTAGGCGCGTACCGCAAGCGGCACGGCCGTTGGCGTGCTGCAAGCACCGCGAGCAGACAAAAATATTCGGCGGTCAAGCGAACTTGGCGTTGGTGGACGAGACCCGCCTGGTCTATACTTGCCGCCGACGAGACCCTTCCTGGATCGACATGGCTTGTGAACCAGGGAGGGTCTTTGCATGTCTTCTACCAGTTCTGCGCCGGGAATGCTCTGGCGATTTGCCTTGATGTCGCGGGCTTTCCTCACTCAGCCCGGACTGCCGTTTGCCGACGCGTTACCGGAAACGCGTATCGCGCAGGCTTTCGCCGATGAGGGCATCGACTTCGCCAGTTCTCAGGCGGACGAAGACGACGTCGTCTACACTCCCGCCGTGACGCTGTGGGCGTTCCTGTCGCAGATGCTGCACGCCGACGAGCACCGCTCCTGTCTGGCGGCGGTGGCGCGCGTGGCCGTGCTCTGGGCCACACTGGGCAAGCAGGTCTGCGCGAGCAACAGCGGCGCCTATTGCCGCGCGCGTGCCAAGCTGACCGAAAGTGTGCTGGAACGTCTCACTCGCGAAGTCGCCGATCAATGCGAACAAGCGCTGCCAGACAAGTGGCGCTGGTGCGGCCGACGCGTGCTGCTGGGCGACGGGACGACGATCAGCCTGCCCGACACCGAGACCAACCAGGCCAGCTATCCCCAGCCCACCACGCAGAAGCCGGGGCTGGGCTTCCCTCTGGTGCGTCTGGTCGTGCTGTTTTCCCTGGCCACAGGCTTGCTGCACGAAGTGGCGATGGGGCCCTATGCCGGTAAAGAGACCGGCGAAACGGCGCTCTTGCGCGAACTGCTGGAACGCCTGAAAGCCGGCGATGTGCTCCTGGCGGATCGGTACTATTGCGGCTGGTTCCTGATCGCACTGTTGCAGGAATTGCAGGTGGACGTGGTGGTGCGCTTGCATCAGTTGCGAAAAGCCGACTTCCAGAAAGGAGAACGCCTGGGCCAGGGGGACCATATCGTGGAGTGGCCGCGCCCCGCAAAGCCGGGCTGGATGGACGACGACACCTACGCCCGCATGCCGGCAAGTCTGCGGTTGCGCGAGGTCCAGGTGCAGGTGGCCGAACGAGGCTTTCGGGTCCAGTCGCTGGTGGTGGTGACTTCGCTCTTGGATTCCGAAGCCTATCCGGCGGATGAATTGGCCACGCTCTACCGTCGCCGCTGGCTCGCGGAGCTTCATCTGAGAACTCTCAAGTGTACGCTCAAGCTGGACGTGCTGCGGTGCAAGTCGCCCGAGATGGCTCGCAAAGAGCTTCGCACCGGCCTGTTGGCGTACAACCTGATTCGACAGACGCTGCTGCAAGCGGCGATCGCGGCCGGACGTTCTCCGCGTGAATTGAGCTTCACGGTCGCCTTGCAGACGGTGGTCGCGGCCTGGATGGTGGTGGTGATTGCCGACGAGCATCAGGCGTTGTTGATTCAACTCCGCCTGCAGCACATCGGCAGCCATCAGATTGGTCATCGACCCAATCGGGTTGAACCGCGAGCGGTCAAACGCCGACCGAAATCGCACGACTTGCTAACCGAACCACGCGATCGCGCCCGCGCAAAATTAATG
>CAZVHY010000504.1:0-1625 GCA_964627115.1 uncultured Solibacteraceae bacterium
CGGGCCATAGGACCTCCTCATCCTAGGCCTCACACACAGAATTCCTGACAGGCTCTTTCGTTGGGATGGCATCGCGATCATGACGCCGTAGGGGCGGCCCTTGGGCCGCCCGGGCGGGGCGAGCCTCGCCCCTACCAGTTGACGGCCGGTGCTACGTGCGCGAAACGTCCCTTCGCACCGTCGCACCCTCGCACCCTCGCACCGTCGCACCGTCGCACCCGTTGTCCCTGTCGTACCTGAAGAACGTCGGCGCCAAGCGTTGCCGCGCCCTCCTCGCACCTTGGCACCGTCGCACCTTCGCACCTTCGCACCTTGGCACCTTGGCACCCTGGCACCTTGGCACCGTCGCACCGTCGCACCCTGGCACCGTCGCACCCTGGCACCCTGGCACCCTGTATCATCGTCCAATGTCCCGCCCCGCGCAGCCTGCCGAGGAGCTCATCTCGGACAACCGAAAGGCCCGGCACGACTATCACATCCTCGAGACGTTCGAGGCCGGGATGGTGCTCGAAGGGACGGAAGTGAAGGCCATCCGCGAGGGGCGTGTGAACCTGCGCGATACGTACTGCCGGCTCGAGGGCGGTGAAGCGTGGGTGGTCGGCATGCACGTTGGTGCGTACAGCCACGCGGGTTACTCGGCGCACGATCCGATTCGGAAGCGCAAACTGCTGCTGCACCGCGACGAGTTGAACAAGCTGCTCGGCAAGACGACCGAGAAGGGGCTCACGGTCGTCCCGCTCAAGATGTACGTGACGAAGGGGCGCGTGAAGCTGGCCATCGGTCTGGCGAAGGGCAAGAACACGATCGACAAGCGAGACACCATCCGCCGCCGGGAGCTCGACCGCGAGACGCGGGCAGCCGTCAAGGCGCGGCAACGGTAACCGGCAGCGTTCCGCTATAATCCGTCGGATGAAGCGTCCTGTCTGGCTCCTGATTGGTGTTGTGCTGGCCGTGCTCGTCGCCTGGATCGCGCTCCGGCCCGGGGGCGCGGGAACCATCACGGCGGACCTGGTCGAACAGTTCCCGACAGCGAAAGAGCGGCGCCCGTCGCCCGAGACGTTCCAGATCGTCGACGCCACGATCGCCGGCGATACGCGGCGCGCCATCTTCACACGCGACTCGAGCCGCCTCGTCTACAGCGTCCAGGTGCCCGACAACGGTGAGCTGCGTGTCGGTCTCGGCCTGCTCGAGGAGGCGTGGACGACACAGGGCGACGGCGTGCTGTTCCGCATCCTCATCGGCGCGGGCGCACCGCCCGAGGAAGTGCTCAACCTGCTCATCAACCCGTACGGCAACCCCGCCGATCGACGATGGAACGACATCTCGATCGATCTGTCCGAGTACGCCGGCGAGACGATCGACATCTTCTTCAACACGAACGCGAGCCCGGACGTTCGGCCGCCGGTCAACGACACCAACGGCGATCTCGCGGTCTGGGGTGCGCCCGCGGTCTACGCGCGCTAGCGACATGGCCGCGCGCGCGCCGGCGGACATGCGTGTACCGCTGCTCGATCTCCACACGCAGTACGCGCCGATTCGCGACGAGGTGCTGGCGGCCCTGGCGCGTGTCGCCGACAGCCAGCAGTTCATCCTCGGCGCCGAGGTCGACGCGTTCGAGCGCGATC
>CAZVHY010000505.1:0-1622 GCA_964627115.1 uncultured Solibacteraceae bacterium
TCGAGGTTGACGGTCGCCATGGTCGCGCGCGACGCGTCGTAGCCCGGGTCGAAGTGCGTCATCGCGATCGCACTTCGCCCGAAGAGCCCCGCCACCGCGAGCAGCACCGTCGACAGCGCCACCTGCACGCCAACCATCGCAGCCCGCGCGCGGGCGCCACGCCGCGTGGTGCCACCAAATCCACCGGGCTTCAACGACGTCATCGGCGCAGAGCCGGCCACGCGCCACGCGGGTGCGATGCCGACGATGAACGTCGCGATGGCCGCCGTGGCCATCGCATAGGCGAAGACCGTGAGATCGGGCGTGGGATCGAAGGCCGGTCGAATGAGATCGAGACGCGGCAGCGGCACGCGCACCATGAGCGCCGTGAAGCCCAGCGTGACGCCCAGCGCCACGACGCCCGCCATCGCGGTGACGAGCACGACCTCGATGGCCAGCAGTCGCGCCACACGCCAGCGGCCCGCGCCCATGGCCAGCCTGACCGCAATCTCGCCCGATCGGCTCGTCGCACGCGTGAGCACGAGATTCGTGAGATTGGCGCAGGCGGTCAGGAACACGAGCAGCGAGAGCCCGACGAAGAACATCCCCACCAATTGTCCCGGCCCGCGAAACGCGTCGAACAGGATGGCGCGTTCCGCGGCAATGGTGGTCATCGTGCTCCTCTCGCCGGGTTCGACCTCGGCCATCGATCGCCCGATCGTCTCGATGGCGGCTTTCACGCGATCCCGCGACGCCCCCGGCGTCAGCCAGAGAAAGGCGCGGAGCGGCTGGTTCTGTTGGCGGACGCCTTGAATCGTCGAAAACCGGAACCCGGCGGCCTCCGGCAGCCACACGTCGCAGCGCATCATCGTTGGCAGCCAGGTTCCCATGAACGTGGCGGGCGCCACACCGATGATCACCACACTCTGCCCGGCCATCATCGCCCGTGCGCCAATCGCGCGCTCGGCATCGCGATCGAACCACGCGCGAAAGAGCCGGTCGCTGATCACCACCGGCGTATCGGTCGCCGAATCCGTGTCGTCGGACGCCGTGAAGAAGCGCCCGGCGGCCGGCACGACACCAAACGCCGGGAAGTACGACGGCGACACGGCTTCGGACGCCACCGGCTCGGCGACGTCGTCCATCGACACGACACCGACGATCGGGACCGACGTGAACACGCCGGCGATCTCCGGCAGTTGCGCGGCGTCGATGGCGCGGCGCTCGGCCGGCGTCGTGAACAGGCCCCTCACGTCGCCATCCGGCTGTCCGGGGGCGGTGCGCGCTAGTCCGACGACGCGCGACAGATCGACGCCCGGGATGGGACGGAACAATAGACCGTTCACGAGGCTGAACACCGCGCTGTTGGCGCCGATGCCGAGCGCCAGCGTCGCAATGGCCGTCAGCGTGAACGCCGGTGTCCTGCGCAGTGCCCGCGCGGCCACACGCACGTCGCGCCACACGTCGTCGATCCGCGATTCCCACGACACGTCGCGCACGCCGTCACGCGCGTGGGCCAGCGGCCCCGACTCGCGCCTTGCCGCCGCCCAGGCGTCGTCTACGGAAGCCCCAGCCGCGATCTTCGCGGCCGCCGCTTCGGCCACGAACGCCTCGTATTCATCGCGCAGCGCACGTTCCTCGCG
>CAZVHY010000506.1:0-1621 GCA_964627115.1 uncultured Solibacteraceae bacterium
TCGTCGGCCCGGCGAGCATCCAGGCGGAGTACGAAGCGGACGTCGCGGCGGCCGCGAGCGTGCGCGCCGCCGCGGGCACGACGACGGGTGGCGGCGGTGGTGGCGGTCCGGTTGTCCTGCTGACCGACGCCGCCAGTCTCCAGCAAGGACAGGAGATCTACGAAAGCGCCACCCATCCCTGCGCGGCCTGTCATCGGCCCGACCTCGGTGGACTGGTCGGTCCGAACCTGACCGACGACGCCTGGCTTCACGGCTGTGAGGTGAGTGACGTGGCCACCGCGATCCGTGTCGGGTTCCCGCTGCAGGGCATGCTGCCGTACGGCGGCGGCACGCCGTTGACCGACGACCAGCTGGCTCAGTTGGCCAGCTACGTGTTGTCGAAGCGCGGCAGCAACCCGCCCGACGCGCGCGCGGCCGACGCGGCACGCGACAAGCCGTGCTCGTGAACGGCGCCGTGACGGGGACGAACGGGCCCGGCGAGTACGGCCATGAGCGTTGACTTCGCGCTGGACGACGAGCACGACACATTCAGGAACGAGCTGGCGAGCGTAGCTCCCGACGGTCGCCGCCGCTGGGTGTATGCGCGCAAGCCGTCCGGCGCGTTCTATCGATGGCGCACGCGGCTCAGCTGGCTGCTGCTCGCGTTCCTGCTGCTCGCGCCGTTCGTGCGGGTGAACGGGCTGCCGCTGCTGATGTTCAACGTCATCGAGCGGAAGTTCGTGTTCTTCGGACTCCTGTTCTGGCCGCAGGACTTCTACATGGTGGTGCTCATCGCCCTGGCGGTCCTGGTCACGCTGATGCTGTCGACGGTCACCGTCGGCCGCGTCTGGTGCGGCTGGCTGTGTCCGCAGACCATCTTCATGGAGATGCTGTTCCGCAAGCTCGAGTACCTGATCGACGGGTCGGCCGAACAGCAGCTGCGGCGGCACCGCGGGCCATGGACCGCCGGGCGTGTGGCGCGCACGGCGTTCAAACTCGCGCTCTTCTACGCGCTGTCGTTCGTCATTGCCAACGTCTTCCTGGCGTACATCATCGGATCGGACGCGCTCTGGACCATCATCACCGACCCGCCGTCCCAGCACGTCGTGGGCCTGGCGGTCATCGTGATCTTCAGCTTCGTCTTCTTCCTGGTGTTCGCGCGGTTCCGCGAGCAGGCCTGCATCCTGGCGTGCCCGTACGGCCGCGTGATGTCGTCGCTGATCGATCGCCACACGGTGACGGTGACCTACGACTTCGAGCGCGGCGAGCCGCGCACACGGCTGTCGGCCTCCACTCGCCAGACCAGCGATGAGGGCGAGCTTCCGAGGACGGGCGACTGTGTCGACTGCTATCAGTGCGTCACCGTCTGCCCGACGGGCATCGACATCCGCAACGGTGTGCAGCTCGAGTGCGTGAACTGCACGGCCTGCATCGACGCGTGCGACACGGTGATGACGCGCGTGCATCGGCCGAAGGGCCTCATCCGGCTGACGTCGCACGAGGCCGTTGTCGACGGCCGGCTCCGATGGCTCACGCCGCGAACGATGGCCTACGCCGCGGTCTGGCTGGTGCTCGTCACCGGCGTGACGACGGTCGTGGCGATGCGGTCGACACTCGACGTCACGGCGCTCCGGCAGCCGGG
>CAZVHY010000507.1:0-1617 GCA_964627115.1 uncultured Solibacteraceae bacterium
GTCCCGCCGCTCGCCGTGCCGGGCCGCAGCAAGGTGATCTGAATCGTGGCGGTGCACGTGCCTGCGCGCGTCGCGGTCGCGGTTGCTGCGATGGCGATAGCGATGGTGGCGCGCCTGCCGGCGTTCACGTGGCAGACGGCTGGCGATCCGGCCGAGATGGCGACGGTCGAACGCCTGCGTGCGCGGATCGCGGAACGCGACCAGCAGACGCCGCGCGACCCCTCGAGTCGGTACCGCGTCACGATTCCCAACACGGTCGTCGCCTACGAGATGGTGCCGGTGCCCGCCGGCGAGTTCTCGATGGGATCGCCGGCCGGTCGCGGCGCGCCCGACGAACGTCCGCAGCGAACCGTGCGCGTCGACGCGTTCTGGATGCAGGCGCACGAGGTCACGTGGGACTCGTTCCTGATGTTCATGTTCGCGGATCAGGCGGGCGAAGTCGGTGACGACTCGGCCGATGGCCTCAGCCGCCCGACGGCGCCGCATCTCGAGATGAGCTTCGGCCGCGGCAACGAAGGCTTTCCCGCCATCAGCATGACGCAGCACGCGGCCAACAAGTACGCGCAGTGGCTCAGCGCGCGGACCGGCGAGTTCTACCGGCTGCCGACTGAAGCCGAGTGGGAATACGCGTGTCGTGCCGGTTCTTCAGCGGCGGCGCCGGAGGGACGGCTCGACGATCACGCCTGGTATACGCGCAACTCCCGGACGTCATCGTTCACCAGCGGCACGTACCGCACGGTGGGATCGAAGCAGCCGAACGCATGGGGCCTCTACGACATGCTCGGCAACGTCATGGAGTGGACGCTCGATCGGTACGCGCCGTACGAAGACGCGCCGGCGGTCAACCCGTGGGTGCGCGCGACGGAGTCGTATCCACACGCGGTGCGCGGCGGCTCGTGGAACGATGCGGCCGATAAGGTCACGTGCACCGCGCGCGTGGCATCGAGCGCGGACTGGAAGCGGCTCGACCCGCAGTTGCCCAAGAGCGTCTGGTACATGACCAACGCGCAGTGGTTGGGCTTCCGTCTCGTGCGGCCGGTCGCGCTGCCGAGCGCGGAGGACATGTATCGCGCCTGGAACAACGGCGTGGAGGTCGATCCGTTCTGACCGTGTCGCGTGTCGCGGCGTGTCTGCTGGCGGGAGCGGCCGCACTCGCGGCCGGCGCGAATACGGAGCTTCGCCGTTTCGAAGCGGTCGAGCCGCACATGGGCACGCTCGTGCGGCTCGTCGTCTACACGCCAGACGAGCAGGCCGCGCGCACCGCGTTTGCCGCCGGATTCGCCCGCATCCGCGATCTCGACGCCATCCTTTCCGACTATCGCGCCGACAGTGAATTGAACGGCCTCACCGATGCGCCTGCCGGACAGCCGGTCCGCGTCAGCGACGATCTCTTCGCGGTGCTACGCGTGGCGCAGGACGTCGCTCACGCGACCGGCGGCGCGTTCGACATCACACAGGGACCGGTGATTCGACTGTGGCGCGAAGCCCGCACGTCTGGCCGGTTGCCGGACGCGGCCGCGCTCGAGGCCGCGGCGGCGCGCGGCGGTTTTCGGAAACTGACGCTCGACGCCACGCGCCGGACGGTGACGATGGCGCGCGAGGGGATGGCGCTCGATG
>CAZVHY010000508.1:0-1614 GCA_964627115.1 uncultured Solibacteraceae bacterium
ATCTGCACTTTAGGCGATCTTCGATCGCCGTAGCGGATTGGTCTTGGCGCAAAAAAGGCCCTGGTGGAGATTGGTGGTGATCACGCCAAACCAAAATCCACCGGAGGGCCAAGGATGGCTCAGCGTAAACGTTCCCGCAGGTCGCCGCAAGCTCGGCATGGCAAAAAGTCCACTCCCTCGCAACACGACAAGCGCGCGCGGCTCATGCGGCCGAACCCCGAGCGACAGCGGACCGAAGCGGCGAGCGTGCCCCTGGTGGGCTTTGTCGCCAACCTGGCCGCGGCCATGGGCGATCTGCTCGATGCGCGGATCAGCTTTCGGCTGTCGATCATCTTCGCCGGCGCGATGCTGGCCGATGGCCGCAGAACGGCCGCCCGTTGGTTCCGCGCGGCGCGAGTTGGCGGCGATTGGGACCGCTTCTACGAATGCCTGCAGTCGGTGGGCAGGAAGTCTCCGGCGCTGATGCGGCCGCTGGTCGCCTGCATCGTGAAAAAGTTTGATCCCGGCGCGGGCGGCTACTGGAAGCTCGCGGTGGACGATAGTCCGACCAAACGCTTTGGCCGCTGCGTCGAAGCGGCCAACGTGCATCACAACCCCACGCCTGGTCCTGCCGACGGGCCGTGGCTGTACGGCCACAACTGGGTCTGCCTGGCGATTCTCGCCCGTCATTCGCTGTTCGGCGTGATCGCGCTGCCGCTGCTGTCGCTGTTGTATGTTCGCCAGGTCGACGTTCCCCAACTGCCGAAGCAATACGCCTGGAAGTTCCGCACCAAACATCAACTGGCGCTGGAACTGCTGAACAAAGCGATGGACCAACTCCGCGAGTTGGGATCGAAGGCCGGCTTCCTGATTGTGTTCGACGGCGCTTATGCGGCCAGCGTGCTGATCCGGCCACTGGTGGCCCGCGGCGCCGTGGTGGTCACGCGACTGCGTCGAGACGCCAAGCTGTTCGACCTGCCGGTGAACCCGCCGGGGCGTCGCGGCCGCCCACGCATCTACGGCCAGAACCGCATCAGTCTGGCCAAGCGGGCCGGGCATCGCGAGGGCTGGCAGACGGTCAGTTACTCTCAGCGGGGCGTGCTGGTGGAAAGGCAATGCAAGACGTTCCTGGCGACCAGTCGCCTCGTGGGGGGCGTGATTCGCGTGGTGCTGCTGAAGCATGCCTGCGGCAACTGGGCGGCGTACCTCAGCACCGATCCGTCGCTGGCCGTCGAGACGATCCTGGAAACGGTTGCGGATCGCTGGGCAATCGAAGAGCACTTTCACGATGTCAAGGAAGTCTGGGGCGCCGGTGAACAGCAGGTTCGCAACCTGTGGTCGAACCTCGGTTGCTGGAACCTCTGCGGTTGGCTGTACGCGCTGGTGGAGTTGGCCTGCTGGGACGAGCCGGCGGAAGCGTTGGCCGATCGCGCTGACCGGCCCTGGGACAACCCGGCGCGGCGACCTTCGCACGCGGACCGTCGGCGAAGAATTGTCCGGGAAATGCTGCGTGAGGAATTTCTGAACCATCTGCCTGCCGACTCGGAACCGACAAAAATCCGAGCCCATCTGGAACGGCTCCTGTCCCTCGCCACCTGATGCTCGCAGGACGAAAGACACTCGCCTAAAGTGCAG
>CAZVHY010000509.1:0-1607 GCA_964627115.1 uncultured Solibacteraceae bacterium
GGCTCGGTCATCGAATCGAGCTGATAGTACGTTGCGCCGACGAGTGCGAGGCTGAAGGCGTCCGCACCGATGCGGAGCAGCAGTGAGAGTCCAACGCCGATCGATGCCGGCATGCCGGTGGCCGCGAGCGCCGACGCGACGACACTGTCGAACCACGCGGCGAGCGCGATCGCAGCGCCCACGATCAACCAGATGGCAAAGATGTCGAGCTTCTGGCCGTGCACGAGATCGGCGCTGGCTCCCGGGGCCTCGAACCAGCGGGACCGCCCGTCGGCAATCAGCATCAGTGCCTGCGACCATCGCAACGCGAGCCAGACGCCGGGGATGATGAGGAACAGCACGCCTGCGAGAACCGGCAGCGCCAGGGCCAGCGACACAACCGCCGCCTCGAGCGCAATCACCGGCGACACGGCGTAGAACGGCAGCCACTGCCGATCCGCGCGCAGGATGTCGACCGCGGTCATGGACACGGAGAGACCGAGCCAGAATCGCGCGCTCACCGCCAGTCCCAGCATCCAGAGGGCGCCGGGCGACAGGTTCGCGACACCGGCGTCAGTGCCAATCCACCGGTACACGACAAACGACCCGAGCGTGCCGAGCGCGGAGGGAACGAGCACCTCGCGCCGCCACGCCACCGCCCACGCCGCCTCAAGCGTGCGCGGCACCATGGGCGCGAGGGTCGAGAGCATCACGTGTCAGATATCGGCACGGACGAAGCCCCCTGCAGATTTCTGTTGCAGCGGCCCGCGCGTACTGTTACAGATCGTAACGTGACACGACGTAACACTCCAACCGCCACGCTCACGCCGCTGCAGCGCACGATCCTCGAACTGGTGTCCTCGGCCGGGCCGCTGTCTGCCGAGCAGGTGCGCGAACGTCTGCACCCGGCGCATCAGTTGAAGGACTCCACCGTCCGCACGCTGCTGCGGCGGCTCGAGGCGAGAGGGCTGTTGAGCCACACCGTAGACGGCAAGTCGTTCCTCTACCGCGCCGAAGTGGCGCCAACGCGCGTGGCGGCGCGGACGGTGCAACGGCTGATCGACAGCTTCTGGTCGGGGTCCGCCGAGCGTTTCCTGGCCGGTCTCGTCGACGAGAAGGTGCTGTCCCCGAAGGATCTCGAACGACTCGCGAAAAAGATCAGGAGCCACCGATGATTACCATCCTCGTCGAAGCGTCCCTCCGTTCGCTGTTCGTGGCCGTGGCCGTGTTCGCGTTGATTCGCGCATTTCGCCTGCAGTCCGCGCGCGTTCGCCACGCCGCATGGACCGCCGTGCTGCTGACGATGCTGGCCTCGCCGCTCCTGGCGCTGTGGCGTCCGGAACTGCCCGTCCGTATCCCCGCCGTGACGTTTCCGATCGCAACTTCGACAGAAGCCGTTCAGCCAACAGCCGACGAGCCTCGCACAGATGGCCTGATCGCCGCGCCGGCCGCGTCTGTCGCCGACGCTCGGCCGGTTCAGCGGGAACAGGTCGCTCGGATTCCGCGCGCGGCAGATGCCCCGCTCGCCACCGGCACGCGCACCTGGCTCGATGCCGCCGTCCTGCTCTGGATTGCGGGCGCCGTGGCTGGCGCGCTGCACATGCTCGTCGGTTTACGTCAGGTGCGCC
>CAZVHY010000510.1:0-1577 GCA_964627115.1 uncultured Solibacteraceae bacterium
CCGGCACGCCCGTGTCCGTTGACACCCTCACCGTCGCCCGCGTCGAGCGCGCGACCGCGCTCGACGCGGGCGGCACGCTGCACGGCCGCCGCTCCGCCGTCGTCTCGTCGCGCGTAATGGGCACGGTCGTGGCCGTGCCTGTCACGCCGGGCGACCGCGTCCGCGCCGGTCAACTGCTCGTGCAGATCGACGACGCGGCGATGGCTGCCGAGGTGCGCGCGTCGGCAGCCGGACGTCAGGCGGCGGAGCGGAACCTCGATCGTGCGCGTGCCGAGGCGAGCGCGGCGGCCGCGGCCGCCACGCTCGCCCGCGCCACGCACGATCGCGTCAGTGCGCTGGCCCAGCGCCGCTCGGCCACCGCACAGGAGCTCGACGACGCCTCGGCCGCGCGCACCGCGGCCGAGGCCCGGGTGACGGCTGCCGAGGCTGCCGTGGCGGCGGCCGAGGCGGAGCTGGCGCGCGCGGTCGCTGGCGGCGACGGCGCGGCCGCCGTCGCCGCCTGGGCACGCGTGACGGCGCCGTTCGACGGCGTCGTCACGGAGAAGATCGTCGAGCCGGGCGCGCTCGTCTCGCCCGGCTCGGGGCTGGTGCGCGTCGAGGACACGAGCGTGCTCGAGCTCGACGTGCGCCTCGACGACTCGCGCGCGGCCTGGGCCAGGCCTGGCGCGGCCGCGCGCGTGATCGTCGACGCCGACGGTGCGGCCGTCGCCCGCGACGGCCGCATTACCGAAGTGGGGCGCGCGGCCAGCGTCGATGCGCGCGCCGTGCTCGTCACCATCGCGCTCGCGTCGAGCGACGGCCTGCGCCCGGGCATGTTCGCGCGCGCGTCGCTCCCGGGACCGGCGCGCGCCGCGCTTGTCGTCCCCGCGTCGGCCATCATCCAGCGCGGACAGCTCACGAGCGTGTTCGTTGTCGAGGGCGTCACCGCGCGCATGCGTCTCGTACGCCTGGGAATTTCGAGTGATGGTGATGTCGAAGTCATCGCCGGCCTCGCCGACGGCGATCGTGTCATCGTCGCGCCGCCAGCGTCGCTGAGGGATGGGGGAGCGGTCGACGCGCGCACCGCACCGGCGGCAACCGCCGGCGCAGGTGACGCCGGAGGCTCGCGATGACGCCAACGCTTGGCGCTGCTGGGCAGCTTGCCGCAGCGTTCGTCAACTCGCGGCTCACGCCGCTCGTCATCATCGCGTCGGTGGCGCTGGGCGCCATGGCCATCGGCGCACTGCCGCGCGAGGAAGAGCCGCAGATCGTCGTGCCGATGATCGACGTGTTCGCCGAGATGCCCGGCGCCTCGCCGGCCGAGGTCGAACAGAGGCTCACGCGTCCGATCGAGAAGCTGCTCTGGGAGATCCCTGGCGTCGAGTACCTGTATTCGACGTCGAGCCCCGGGCAGGCCCTGATCATCGTCCGCTTCCTCGTCGGCCAGGACGAGACCGCGGCGCTCGTACGGCTCAATCACAAGCTGGCCGCGCACGAGGCCGAACTGCCGCCAGGTGTCCGGCCGCCCGTCGTTCGTGCGCGCTCGATTGACGACGTGCCGGTGATGGCCATCACGCTCAGCGGTAAGGGCGCTGCGA
>CAZVHY010000511.1:0-1574 GCA_964627115.1 uncultured Solibacteraceae bacterium
GTGGCTCCGCATCGGGCGATGCGGAGGGCTGGCCGGGATTGGCCAACAGGCGAGAACTCAGATGGCGGCGGTCAGGTCGTGGACGATGTCACCTCGCAGGCACGGCGAACTCCCGCCGCAGGATGAAAGGACCGACGCGGCGCGTGACGAGCGCTCCATACAGGGAGATCCCAGGGAGTGCCCGGTCACGGCGCCAGGACAAGCGGTGTTCACGAAGCGTCACGTCGGCATCGGGCAGTCGTGCCTTGAGCTGCTGCATGACGGCCCACTCCGCAGCGGTCGCCTCCGACGCATTGACGCCGACGATCTCGAGATCGGCCGGCAGCACGACAATGTCAGCGCGACCCGTAAGCGCGCGCAAATGGCCCTGCAGGCGCTCGGTGCCATCGAGTGGATACCGCGGGGTATCGGCAACGGTGGCGAACGCCTCGTCGGTGAGCGCGTCAATCACCTCTGTGATCGGCAGGAGGCCCGCTGCGTGACGAGCGCGCTGATCTTCTGAGCCGTGTGTTGCGACCCATTCGGCCACGACGCGGGTCTTCTCTTCGTGGAGCGCCTGATCCTCAGCGCGGCGCTTGAGGTGCACTTCGCGACGGATCCGGCGGTCGCTGTGGAAGCGGCGGTAGGCTTCCGCTGGCACGTCGCGCGCGGGACCGGCGTCGAGCGACGCGTCGAACATGAGGCGCCCGGAGGCTGTGGCAATGAAGCAGCGCCTCGGCGTCGGGACCGGACGCACCATCGCGCGCTGCGACGGGTCGCTGAGGAACGCCCGCGCCGCTTCGCCGCGGCGTTCGCGATGACTGTCGCGTGACTCGTACCGTTCGGAGCGGAACTCCCGCGCCAGTTCGTGGTTCCGCGCGGCAATGTGGAAGAGTTCGTCGAGGGTCGGCGGCGAGTCGAACACGGGCGGGCCGTCACGCCGCACGACGTGGCCATCGACGCGGTCGAAGTGTGGCTGGAGCTTCAACGTAGCGCGGCCGCTGAGACCGACAGTGACCAGGTGCAGGCGCGCTGTGGGCACCTGAACGATCAGCCGCTGCACGCCCTTACCGTCGCCCCCGGCGATCAGCGACGCCTTCCGTCCGGCTTCGGACAACTGGTAGATGGCGGACACGGCCAGAGTCTGGCTCGTTGGCAGAACGCGAAGCGCGTCTGGCCCGTGTGGTGCGATGGCGTGAGCGGCCGTCTCCATAGTCTCCTCCCGAAGTCCCGCGTGACGACGAAGAGCCGAGGTCCCCAGGCGGCGGGGCGATGGGCCCGGCCGCCTGGGAAGCACGAAGGACCGTTCAGGAAGCGGCCTCGAAGCGGGTGTACGCGTCGAGGATGCTCTGCCGAATCGGTTCCTGCACGCTGGCGTCCCCATTGGCGGGACGAAGCAGCGCAAAGCTGCGGCGTTCTCCGTTCACGGAGTACTGCCGAGCCGGGAACGTCACGTTTCTCCCTCCATCGCGGCGTTCCCACACCGCGAAGCCGATCAAGCGCAGTCCGTTGAGTGGACCGCTTGCGGCTCCGAAGATCACCTCCGCATCAGCGAGCTTCCCCTGAGGGCCGCCCTTGGTGTTCGGAAGGATCGT
>CAZVHY010000512.1:0-1566 GCA_964627115.1 uncultured Solibacteraceae bacterium
GCAAAGAAGGCGGGGAGGCGGCAGGCGGGGAGGAGGCTGGAAGGTCGGGAGCTGGGAAGCCGGGGAGCTGGGGAGGGGGGGCGAGATAAAATCAGACGGTGCCCACGCAGTCCGAACCGGGTCGCCGTGAAGCTCGCAGCGGACGACGGCGGATACGCGCTGTCGTAGCCGGCCTCGCAATGCTCCTGTGTGGCTGCGGGACGTCGTCCACGCCAACGTCGCCGGGACCGGCGGGACCTCCACGCTCATCTGCTCTTCACATCGCCGGCATGCCGGTGTCGGTGTCGCCGGGGACGACCACACAACTGCACGCGCAGGTCGTGCTCGACAGCGGTGCTCCGCGGGACTGTGCGGCCGAGTGGTCGGTCAGCGACAGTCTCGTGGCAACCGTTTCGAGGGCCGGCGTCCTCACGGCAGGCCTGACGGGCTACGCCGACGTTCGCGCGACGTGTGAGGGCCTGACGACGACCGCGACCGCGAAGGTGGAAGCGGACAATCCGTACAGACTCAGCATCGTGGCGCTCGACGCCGAGGTTCCGAACGAATTCGGCGTCGCGGCGCAGATGGAGTTTCTGGAAGGACCGCTGGCGGGCCAGCGTGTCCAGACCGGTTGGGTCTTCGGAACCCTCCCGCTCGGATCGCTCACCTGGCCCGTGAAGGTCCGTTTCACCGCCGACCTCTACGAACCCAGGGAGTTCGTGCTCGCCGAATCGACCGGCACGCGCCGCAATCCGGACAGCCCCATCTTCGACGTCCGCGTTCCGCTGACGTACATCGGACGCCCGGACACCGACACGCACGTCCGCACGATGACCGCAGACGAGATGGAGATCAGCCATCCGATCGTCCTGCGCACGGCCGGCAGCGTCCAGGTTCGAACGTGGTGGGCCGTGGACTACAACGACCGGCTGACCGTACAGCTCTGGTGTGGCGGCCAGATGGTGGACTCTGTCGTGCAGCTGTTCGGCTCGTCGGGCACAGGCCTCATGCGCGACGCGCCGGCCGGACCGTGCGACGTACTGCTGCGGCAGTCGAAGCGCGATGCCCACACGCACTACCGCGTCGCAATTACGTATCCGAAGTAGCCGGGCGCACCATCTCGAACAACTCAGTCACCTGCGCGTAGTCGCCGCGATAGCCGCAGCGCGCGATGGTGCCTGCGAGCGTCATGTCGAAGTGGCCATCGCGAAGGCAGGCGAGGTCGACGTGCACGCCCACCACCTGACCGATGATCATCGTGCTCGTCGTCGGCGCTCCATCCAGCGCGCGGAGTGGCAGCACGTGCAGCAGCCGGCACTCGAGGGCGGCCGGGCTCGCAGCCACGCGCGGCGGACGCACGCGCTCACACGGCGCGGTCTCGAGACCGGCGAGTGCGAACTCGTCGACGCCGTGCGGCACGGCGGCCGACGACAGGTTCATCGCCTCGGCGAGCGCGCGCGTGGCGAGGTTCACGACGAACTCCCCTGTCGCTTCGACGTTGGCCTGCGTGTCCTTCCTCGCGCTGCTCGAGAACATCACCATCGGCGGACGATCGCAGACCGCGTTGAAGAAACTGTAGGGCGCGAG
>CAZVHY010000513.1:0-1565 GCA_964627115.1 uncultured Solibacteraceae bacterium
ACGTCGCCAGCCGCCGACAGCGGCCGCCATCCAGAGGATCAACCAGGCGTAGCCGACCCACAGCGGCACGTCGAGCCAGGACGTCGCCAGGACGAGCGCGGCGAGCGCACCAATAACCGTCCACGCGCGGAGGGCTGAGCTGAGGCGTCCGGAGGCCCGTCCAAGCCAGAGCCAGACGAGACACGTGACGGGAACCATCGTCTGCAACAGGAGCAGGAGTGTGCGCATCACAGGTCCACGAGCGTCACGCCGGGGTTGGCCGGATCGAGGCGGAATGCGCGGACCGGCGGCAACTGTCGCAGGCGGGCGTGCAACGCCGCCCGGATGCGGCCGCCGCTGCGGCCGTGAATGATGCGCACCTGCATCCGTCCGGCCACGAGCGCCGCGTCGATGGCCGCCATCGCCTTCTCCATCGCCTCGTCGACGGTGCAGCCGTGCAGATCGATCTCGACGGGCCGCGCGTCCGTATATCCAGCTTCATACGCGTCGCCGGTCGCATCGCCAGCAGACCTGGCTCTACGCGCCTTCTTCGCCTTTCGCTCTCCTCCTGCCTGCATCGTGACGTCGGTCGACGTCACGACAACGTTCCGGTTGCCGATGATGACGACGAGACTCCCGTTGCGGCGCACCTCGCGAACCACGCCCTTGCCGAGTGGCGTCTGGACGAGATCGCCGACGGCCGGCATGCTCATCCCAGGACGCGCCGCAAACCGTCGATCGCCATCTGCACCGCGACCATGACGAGAATCATGCCCATCAACCGCTCCATCGCCGCCAGTCCGCGCTCGCCCAGCACGCGATAGAAGAACGTCGACGACAGCAGAATCAGGCCGCTCGCCGCCCACGCCACGGTCACCGCCAGCAGCAGCCCGCCGGTGCGCAGCTCGGCCGCCTGCTCGAGCAGCAGGAGCGCGGCCAGCGTCGACGGGCCCGCGAACAGCGGCACGGCGAGCGGCACGAAGAACGGCTCGCCGTCGATCGACTCCCCCATGACCCCCTGCGGCGATGGAAACACCATGCGCAGCGCGATCAGGAACAGGACGATGCCGCCGGCAATGCCGATCGTCTCGGGTTCGAGGTGCAGGAACTGCAGGAGGTAGCGACCCAGGAAGAGGAACCCGAGCAAAACCAGGTAGGCGAAACCGATCTCGCGCAGCAGCACGCGGCGGCGGCGTTCGGGCGGCACGACGCGCAGGACCGCGAGGAACAGCGGGATGTTCCCGAGCGGGTCCATGATGAGGAACAGCGTCAGGGTCGACGAGAACAGATCCATGGGTCTGGCCGGCATTCTACGCCCGGGGCGTGTCTCCCCAGGGCTGAAGCCCCTGGCTCCGCACGGCGGTAGCCGGTAGTCGGTGGCCAGTAGCCGGTAGCCTGACGAACACCCAGCCCTCAGAGCCCCCCGTGAGCCTGCTGGCGGTCATTTCGCGCATTACCGATCAGGAGACACTGATGGCGACCGCCCCAACACCCGTCACTCGATCGGCCACGTTCACCCAGGAAATCCGCATCCAGCACAGCGTCGTCACGAGCCTCGAGCGCCGGACGCTGCACTGGATCGCGCC
>CAZVHY010000514.1:0-1560 GCA_964627115.1 uncultured Solibacteraceae bacterium
GCACCGTGGCACCGTGGCACCGACCGATGCTCTTACCGTCTCCGCCTCTGCCACTCATCCACGGCGCGATTGTGCTCGGTCAGCGTGGATGAGAACACGTGCGTGCCGTCGTTGCGGCTGACGAAGTAGAGGTACGGCACGTCAGCGGGGTTGAGCACGGCTTCGAGCGATGCGCGGCCCGGCGCGGCAATCGGCCCCGGTGGCAGCCCGTAATTGCGATACGTGTTGTATGGGTGGTCCATCTGCAGGTCGGCGCGCGTGATGTTGCCGTTCCAGCGACCGGCGCGCATCATCGCGTAGATCACCGTCGGATCGGTCTGCAGCGGCATGCCGATGCGAAGACGGTTGAGGAAGACGGCCGCGACCATGGGCCGCTCCTCGGGTGCGCCGGTTTCCCGCTCGACGATCGACGCGAGCGTCACGAGCTGACGCGCGTTCAGGCCGCGTGCGTCCGCCTCGGCACGCAGGCGGCCGTACGCCCGCTCGAACTCCGCGACCATGGCCCGAACGAGCTGGTCGGCGGTCGTGCGTCGTGCGAGCGTGTACGTACTTGGAAACAGGTACCCCTCGAGATCGTCGGCGCGCGGATCGAGATCCGCGACGAGCTCGGTGCGCGCAGCCGCCGCGAGGAAATCCCCGGCCGCGCCAAGCCCGCTGGCGGCAAACACGTCGGCCATCTCGCGAATCGTCAGGCCTTCACGGAAGGTGACGGGCATCACGAACACATCGCCGCGTGCGATGCGATCGACCACGTCGAGCGGCGCGGCGGATTCCGCAAACCGGTATTCGCCGGCCTGCAGGCGACGCTCCTGTCCCGACAACCGCGCGGCAAGACGGAACGTCAGCGCGTCCTGAACCACGCCGGCGTCAGCCAGCCGCGAAGCAATGGCCGACACACTCGAGCCGGCGGGTAGCTCGACGAAGACCTCGTCGCCCGCGAATCCGCGATACGGGGTGACCACGCGGTCGTACAACCACCACGCGGCGCCGGCAGCGACGAGCGCCAGCACGACGAGGACCGCGAGCAACTTCCTGATCATCCGTTCTCCTTGTCGACGCTGGCTGGCGACGCCGTCTGCTGATCGAGAAAATCCTGCAGCAGGATGGCCGCCGCCACGGCGTCAATCCACTTCTTCCGCTCACGCCAGTCGGGATGGCGTTCCGCGAGTCGTGCCTCGGCCTCGTGGCTCGTGAGGCGCTCGTCCTGAAAATGTACGGGCACCGGCAGCCGGGTGGCGAGGGCCTCGGCCAGGGCGCGCGCATGGGCGGTGCCCTGGGTGTCTTCCCCATTGAGCCGGCGCGGCAGCCCCACGACGATGCCGCCAAGCGCGAAGTCGTCGAGCGTCTGCCGGCGTTCGCGTTCGACGAGCGTGGCGATGCGATCGGCCGACGCCGCGGGCGTCGGACCGGCGTCCACGGTCACCCACGGGCGCGCCAGCACGGCCGAGTCGTCGGACACGGCCAGCCCGATCCGACGGCGGCCGGAGTCGACGCCAAGGATGCGCATGGAAGGAAGGCTACAAGACTACGAGGCTGCAAGGCTACGGGGCGCCTGCCGCC
>CAZVHY010000515.1:0-1559 GCA_964627115.1 uncultured Solibacteraceae bacterium
CCGCCGTGGCGCGTGCGCGCCGCACGCGATCGACGAGTGACGCCGTCGGCACGCGGGCGCCCGGTTCGGCGCCGAACCGCTCGGCCAGCACACGCGCGCGGCTGGCATCGGCCACTTCGAGCGCGCGCTGCGGCTGTCCGGCGTCGACCAGCGCGCTGACGTACGCGCGGTAGAAGTGCATCATGCGCGCGAGATAGGCGATGCGGTGCTCGGGCCGCAGCAGCGCCGATCGTGTGTCTTCGACGCCGTCGAGCGCCTGTTCGAAGTGACGCAGGCCTTCGACCGTCCGTCCGGTGGAGACCAGGACGTTGCCGAGTCCCGCGTGCGCCTGCCACCTGACCCACGGCGGCGCATCGCCGTCGTCGAGCGCGGCCTGAAAGCCGGCGACGGCCCCGGCGTGTTCGCCTCGGCCATCAGCGATGTACGCCCGATTGACGAGGTTCGGTGCCGTAGACGCGCGGCCACCCGCACGCTTGAGCGCCAGCGACTCGTCGTTGAGCCGTTCGGCATCGTCCCAGCGGCCGAGGTCGATGAGCGCCGTCGCCGAGCTGTCGAGCCAGAGGGTGGTGTTGTCGGTTCGGCCCGCCGACGCGGCGACCTGGCGCGCGCGTGCCAGCAACTGCACGGCGCGTTCGGCGTCGCCGCTGAGCAGCGCCGTGTGCCCGAGCTCGCCGAGCGCCTGCTCGAGGTACACCGGCACGTTGCGTGCCTCGTGCAGTTCGACGGCGCGCTCCTGCAGCGCCTGTGCGCGCTCGAACTCGCCGAGCCGCGCGTACGACATGCCGGCGTTCGCCAGAGCGGCGGCGTAGCTCATGTGCGTGTCGAAGTCGGTGAACGCCAGCGCCTGCTCGAACCAGGTGACGGCGGCGTCGTACCGCTCGCGCATGTGATTGCCGAGGCCGAGTGTGATGAGCAGGACCGACTCGCGCCTGCGATCGCCCGACGATTTCGCGAGAGCGCGCGCCTCGATCAGCCGCGCCTCGGCATCCGCGAAACGATCGAGCTGGAAGAGCGCCCGGGCGGCGAGATTGTGCGCGTCGAGCGCGACGTCGGTGGCATTCGCGGCCATCGCGAGCGACGTCGCGCTGTCGAGCGTCTGCAGCGCGTCGGCGATCCGTCCCTCGAACATTTGTTGATAGCCGCGCAGGTACGTGCGGCGTGCGTCGAGGCCTGCGGCACCCGCGCCGCTGCCGATCGGCTCGGCCAGGAGCGCCGACGCCGCGTCGACGTTGCGGCGCATGAGCAGCACTTCGGCGCGCAGCAGCCGGACGCGCACGCCCAGTGGACTGGCGGCGTCGGCCACGGCCAGCGCGTCGGTTGTCAGCCTGTCGGCTTCATCCAGGTTGCCACTGAGCGCGGCTGTGGTGGCATCGGCGTACAGGGCGTCAGCGGCGGGCGCCGTCGTCCGGCCGCACGCCGAGGCGAGCAGCCAGACGACCGCCACGATCGCACGCATGGGTATCAGATGGGCGGATACCACGAGCCGTTGCTGCCGACGTCCACGAAGCCGGCGCGCAGGCCGACGGGCGACCCGAGGTGCGCGCGCATCAACGTGAGCC
>CAZVHY010000516.1:0-1558 GCA_964627115.1 uncultured Solibacteraceae bacterium
ACGTCGCTTTGCGCGAATGTGTCATGCCCAGCTAAGACACGCGCGCCGGGAGGGAGGTCGGGGGAGTTGTTGGGGGAGTCGGATGGGGTATCGGAACGGATCGGTGCGGTGGGTGGTCAGGTCGCGCCGTTCGGCTGACTTGCTCGGGACAGATACTCGAGCATCTCGACCCGTATGTCCGCAAGGCTTCCGTACGCCCCCTGCAGGGCCAGATCGACGCCGTCGTCGAAGTAGTAGGCCATGCTCGCGAATTCGGCGTCTGGAGAACACCCGTCATGCAGCGCCGTGAAGAGCGCCGTTGCCGCGTCGCGCTCATTGATCCTTGCGCTCATCAGCTCGCGATGAAGCAGTCCGGCAATCTCACGTCCAACGACGCGGCGATCGATCTCGCCCGGGATGTCGCCAAGCAGCGAAATCGCCCTGCCCAGATCGGTCGGTCGAAGCAGTGCCAGATCGAAAAGCTGAGAGACGACGAGGCCGTGGTCCTGCGCGATCAACGCGTCAGCCCAGGAAACCACATCCGGAATCGATACGTAGCGGCCGATCAGGCCCATCCGCAGTACTTGAGCGCGCTCCTTGATCGATTCCATGGCTCCTCCGATTCAGCCGCCTGGCTCTACCTGCGACGGCTCCAGGATCGCCTCAGCCCTCAACGCTTCGTTTCAACGCAACACCTCACGGGTTGTGCCGTTCGGCTGAGCGCACAGGAAGTTGATCAGATCCTCGACGGTTGTCACTTTGTTGTAGTAGGGATTCGCCGGCCCGCCGTCCATCGAACGACCGGCGCGCGTGGCAACCTGGAATGCGATGTCTTCAAGATCATCAGGATCGATCCCGAGATCGGCGACAAGGCGATCAGACGGACGCACGGGAAACGCCGCATGAAGACCCGGTAGGTGGGCCTGCAACTGCTCGAAGGTCGCGCGGACTACCCAGGTGTCCAGGTCTCGAACAGGCAGTGCGCGGGCGAACGAGCAGATTGACTCGCCGGGACGCACGGCAGCCAGCGCCGCCAGACGTCGCCCCTCGCGCACGTTGTAGACAGCTATCGCCACGGCAAGACCACCGGTGACCAGAATCGTGGGAATCGGCCATTGCCAGACGAGCCAGGCATACCAGCCCGCCACGGCGGCTGCCACGAGGTAGCCAACAAGCCGTAGGGGACCACGAACCGGTCGCGGCGCCCACGCCGGCATCAGACGTGATGGTCGGGACATTGCTCCCCCTTGATCAACCTTGTAACCCGCTCGGTAGCGACGGCTCAGGATCTCACTGGCCGCTGTCGGCTGCAAGCCGATGTAAGGTCGTGCTCACGGCCGGAAGAAAATGGCGCAACGAGAGGACGTTCTCAGGTCCGCGTCGTGGCGCCGAGCGCGCGCCCTGGCGGTAGCGGCGGGGAACAGGCGCCGGCCACCAGGTGCGCAAAGCACAGGAACAGAGGAGAGGGAAGGTTGTCGACGTCGAACCAGCCGACCTCGGCGACTTCGTCCGGGGCCTGGATGGAAGCTTCGGCGTCGTCCGGCTCGCCTCGCATCCAGATCGTGACGTAGTGCTTGTC
>CAZVHY010000517.1:0-1553 GCA_964627115.1 uncultured Solibacteraceae bacterium
CAGTATCTGCTCGACGTGGCGTACGGACGGGACGGCCGATGAGCGTGAAGGTCGAACGCACCGTCATTCCGGACGTGTACATCGTCGACCCCGTCGTTCACGGCGACGGTCGCGGGTTCTTCTTCGAGTCCTGGCACGCTGAACGCTACGAACAGGCTGGCCTCCCGGGGCGGTTCGTGCAGGACAACGTCTCGCGTTCGAGACGGGGCGTGCTGAGAGGCCTGCACCTCCAGTGTCCCCATCCGCAGGGCAAGCTCGTTCAGGTGCACGACGGTGAGGTGTTCGACGTGGCCGTCGATGTTCGCGTCGGATCACCAGCGTTCGGCCAGTGGTTCGGATGTTTCTTGTCGGCAGAGAATCATCGCCAGCTCTACGTGCCGCCGGGAGTGGCCCACGGTTTCTGCGTCACCAGTGATTCGGCGTTGCTCTCGTACAAGTGCACCGATTTCTACCATCCGGAATCGGAACTCACCATCGCGTGGGACGATCCGGCTATCGGTGTGGTGTGGCCGATCGCGTCGCCGATCCTGTCGCCCAAGGATATCGGGGGCAGGCGACTCGCCGATCTCAGTGGATGCCTCCCGCAGTGGGACCGATGATGGCCTCCATGCTGCGCGACGTGCTCGGCCGGTTCGACGGCACACGCGTGCTCGTCGTGGGCGATCCGATCCTCGACGAATACGTCACGGGGGACTGCACGCGTCTGTCGCCAGAAGCGCCGATTCCCGTGCTCCACGTTCGCGGGTCGCGCCTGGTGCTCGGCGGCGCCGCCAATACGGCTGCCAACGTCGTGGCGCTCGGTGGCCATGCCACACTCGTTGGGGCCATCGGCGCGGACGTTGCGGGCAGGAGTCTGGTGGCCCTCGCGGGCGATCGGGGAATCGACGCGTCTCTCGTCGAGGACGACCGCGTGTCGCCGCGGAAAGTTCGCGCGCTTGGTGGGCAGCAGCAGTTGTTGCGGCTCGACTACGAGGATGACAGACCCGTGTCGGCGGCCACGGCGGAGGCCGTCCTCACGCGTGTGCGCGAACATCTGGACCGTGCGTCGGTCGTCGTCGTCTCCGACTACGCAAAGGGGCTCGTGAGTCCGTCGTTCTGTCAGCAGGTTCTCGGCTTGGCCCGGTCTGCCGGTGTGCCGGTCGTGATCGATCCGAGGCCGCAACACGCCGCGGCCTACGCCGGCTGTGATTACCTGACGCCGAACTGGAAGGAAGCGCTGGCACTGCTCGGCGATGTCGACGTTCCGCCGTCGGCCTCTGCGATTGAAGACGTTGGCCGACGACTCGTCGAGCGTTTCGACACCAGCGTCGTGCTGACGCTCGGATCGCTCGGTCTCCGCTTCTTTGGTCGCGACGGCCGTCAGATGTTCGACGAACCGGCACAGGCGCGGGAGGTGTTCGACGTCAGCGGCGCGGGGGACACCGTCGTGGCGGCGTTTGCCTTGTCTCTCGTGACGGGCGCGGATGCGCGGACGGCGCTGCGCCTGGCGAATCTGGCGGCGGGCGTCGTCGTGGGCAAGCTGGGGACGGCGACGGCTTCGCGTGGAGAACTGC
>CAZVHY010000518.1:0-1546 GCA_964627115.1 uncultured Solibacteraceae bacterium
CCCGAGGCGATCGAGAAGCCGGAACACCTCAACAGCCGCGATTTTCACTGAGGACTTTCAATCAGCCGACATAAAAACTTTCAATCGGCCGACGCCAGAACTTGCAATTGGCCGACATCAAAACTTACAATCAGCCGACACAAGAACTTACGATCAGCCGCCATGGAAACTTACGATCAGCCGATGTCGGAGGCGGGTGCCTATCCGCGTTTTGCCGAGCGGGTACTGATCGAGGCGCTCGGTGATTCGCCGGTCGTTCTGCTGCACGGTCCCCGCCAGTCGGGCAAGACGACCCTGGCCAGGTTCGTCGGGGAGCGGCACGGCTACACCTACCTGACTTTCGATGACGACGTGATCCGGCAGTCTGCGGATGCCGACCCGTCAGGATTCGTCAGCGGACTGCCCGCCCTCGTCGTCCTCGATGAAGTGCAGCGTGTGCCGGCGATCTTCACGGCCATCAAAGCCGCGGTCGATCGCCGTCGTCAGCCGGGACGATTCCTGCTCACCGGTTCGGCCAATGTGCTGTTCGTTCCGGCGCTCGCCGACTCGCTGGCCGGCCGCATGGAGATTCTGCAGTTGTTCCCGCTGGCCCAGACAGAGCTGGCCCGGAAGGAATCGAGTTTCCTCGCAGCGCTCCTGAAGGGGAACTTCAAGACACGGCGTGTCGAGCGCCTGGGCGACGCGCTCGCCGAGCGCATCGTGGCGGGCGGATATCCGGCGGCGCTCGCGCGTACGGCAGGACGACGACGCGCCGTCTGGTATCGGGATTATCTGGATGCCATCGTGCAGCGCGACGTCCGGGATCTGGCGCGCGTCAGTGCGATCGATGTACTTCCGCGTCTCCTCGCGCTGGCGGCCGGACAGAGCGCACGGCTGCTGAACGTCAGCGAGCTGGCCGGACCGTTCAACGTGAGTCGCCCCACGATCCGCGAGTACGTCACGCTGCTCGAGCGCGTTTTCCTGCTGGAGGAGTTGTCACCGTGGCACAACAACCGGCTCAAACGGCTGGTGAAGGCCCCGAAGCTGCATCTCGGTGATACGGGGCTGGCGTGTTCGCTGCTCGGGATTGACGCACGAGCGCTGGCGTCGGATCGCGACCTGCTCGGCCAACTGCTCGAGACGTTCGTGTACCAGGAACTGCGTCGTCAGGCCACGTGGCACGCCGAACCGCTGTCGTTCTTCCACTTCAGGGACCGGGACGACTTCGAGGTGGACATCGTGATCGAACGTGGCGCTAGGGAGCTTGTTGGCGTCGAGATAAAAGCGTCGGCCACGGTACGGGCCAGCGACTTCCGAGGCCTGCGAAAGCTGAAAGACACGGCTGGCCGTCGTTTCGCCGGTGGGGTCGTGCTGTACGACGGCGAAGCCAGCGCCAGTTTCGGCGACGGTCTGTTTGCCGTGCCGATCCGCATGCTCTGGGAAACCATGAACTGATCCGCGCGTGAAGTATCATCGCCGCGCGTGCTCTCGCATACGGCTGCGCGGTGGGTCTTCGTCCTGTCAGGTGCCGCGGCGCTGGTCTACCAGATCGTCTGGCAGCGGCTGC
>CAZVHY010000519.1:0-1540 GCA_964627115.1 uncultured Solibacteraceae bacterium
TGGACGTGGCCATCCAGCGGTTTGGCGCCGAGAACGCGCTGCACCCGTCGGTGGTAGCGTTGACCGGCGTGTACCACAACCTGCTGCGCGAGTGGGCGGCGGTCTGACACGTGTGCCGCGTGCGTAGGGGCCGACCTTGTGTCGGCCCACCGTTCGCGGGCGGACACGAGGTCCGCCCCTACGGCGCACGGCGCGCGTGTCACCGCGTCGCTTCCATCCTCCGCTTGGTGTCGACGAGAATCGTTTCAGAACCCTCACGCGCGCCGCTGCGGACCTTGCGCCGCACGAACAGCCCGGTGAACCCCGTCATGCCGTCGGTCCGGCTCGTCACGACGGTGACGAGCCAGAATCCCTGACCGCGCGCCGGGTCGGGCACGAGCATGCGCACCTCGAGTGCGCTACGGAAGTAGTGATTCGCGTAGATCATCTTCGACACGACCACCGTCTCCGTGCTCCGCTCGCTGATGGTGAGGTGACTGACGCGAATCGTCGGCTTGAGGCCGAACTCCGCCTCCTGCCAGTACAGAAACGACGAGGCGCCCGGCAGCCACGCGCGCGGAAAGTCGAGCAGATACCTGCGCACGTCGGGCAGGAACGTCGTCAGCGTCGGAATGTCATCCACCATCGCGCGGAACTCATCGGCCGTCGAGACGGGCACGCTCTTGTCGCGGAAGACCGCCAGCCGATCGTTCCCCCCCGCCAGATAGCCCCGCGAGTAGTCGTAGAGGTACCGCCGCATCAGACGTTCTGCGGCCGCGTGCACATCCGCTGACGCCCAGTCGAGGCCGCGGACGGCGTCGATCGTCGGCGCATCGAGCTTCGCGGCACAATTGTCGAGACGGCAGGTCCGCAGGTCGTCGACGAGCGCCGGCCGGAGGCGCAGCCCGTCGAAATCCTCGAGCCGCGGCGGCGCGCCGATCCGCCGCGTGATGTGGAAGGACTTGCCCTGCTCCCACGTTTCGATGTTCCGGATGGCCTCGACGTAGCGCTGCACCGGCGCGTCGATCCAGATCGCACCGACCACCGAGACCTGCTCGTTGTCTTCGGTGTCGAGGACCTTCGTCAGCGGCTGGCCCGCCAGCAGGCGACGGCGTTCACCGGCGCCGGGCCTGATGATGGTGTCGAGATATCGCTGGAACATCGGCGGCAGTCCGGCCCCGGCCGTCTGCACCGGCGCCGGCCAGGACACGACGACCGCCGCGCACGCGAGGACGACGGCCACGATCGGCAGCGTCGCCCGATGTGTCCCGCGCGTCGAAGTGGGCATGGTGACAGAATACGGCACGCGCATGTCGCCCGTGTGGATTCCCGCCCCGGCGGCCGTAACGGGACCAACAGGACCGTCGTAACCACCGTGACGCATTCGCGTTTGGAGGCAGCACCATGGCAGGCCGTCGTGTACATCTGATGTGGGCGGGCTCGACGCTGGCCGCGGTCGTGGCCGTTGCGGCGCTGGTGCTGGCCGGCAGCGCGCAGGGCTCGACGCCGCTGCCCGATCGGCTCGACGACGGCGAGTTCTGGCGCGTCTCGCAGGACTTCT
>CAZVHY010000520.1:0-1537 GCA_964627115.1 uncultured Solibacteraceae bacterium
GTCTGGACGAGTCCTTCGAAACCGAGATACCCGGGGAAGTACTGCGACAGTGAGACTGATGCGACCCGCGGCAGCGTTTCGAGACGTGCTACCAGCTCCGGATAGTGCAGCTGCTCGTCGTACTCGCGTCTGAGTCCCGGCTGCTGCCACGCCCGGCCGAAGACGATGCCGGACGTCGTGAAACCGCCGTCGATCGAACGAAGCGCCGAGAGACTTGCAGTGAACAGACCGGTGCAGGCGACGAGGACGACCGACAGTGCAATCTGCGCGACCACGAGCAGGCGCACGTACGGCCGTTCTGTCGCGGTTGCCGCGCGAAATGCCGGGACGAGCGGATGCGTCTGGCGCCGATGCGCGGCCAGCATCGGGATCAATCCGATGGCGAGGCACACGAGACCCGCGACGGCGAACGTGGCAGCCGCGATCGTGCCGGTTGGCGTGAGCGACGCGACGAGCGGCATCGACGACTGCCAGAGCACGCCGCCGACGTAGCGCGACAAGAGGTGAGCGATCTGCAGCGAAAGGGTTGCGGTCACCAGGGCCAGCATCAGGCTCTCGATGACGCACACGCGGATGAGCCGGAGTCTTGGCGCGCCGAGCGCCAGCCGTACCGCTGTCTGCGGTGCCTGCGCCAGCGACCGCGCCCACATCAGCCCGGCGAGATTCACGACGCCGACCAGGATGAGGACCGTTGCCAGCCCTGCCAGCAGCGCCAGCGGGCGAGTCATGTCGCGCCGCAGGCTCGAGAAGCCACCGCCGGCCGGCGACACGACGAGTCGCGTGGTCTCGCCCGCGACCGGTGAGCCGCTCATGTCAGGCGTGCTGACGATGGTCGGCCACATCGTCCGGGCTTCGGCCTCCGCTTGTTCGAACGTGGCGCCTGGTTTCAGCCGTCCGACGATGTGCGAGATGCGCGGGTTGGGAACGCCGGTTGGCGTCGTCTCGAGCAGATGGGGCAGCAGCGTGGCCGGCACGAAGAAGTCGTTGCCTGCCGCCGGCTCGAGACCGGCGAACGACGCGGGAAGCACGCCGACGACCGTCAGGGGACGGGCCGAGACCAGCAGCGTGCGACCGACCACGTCCGGGTTGCCAGCGAAGAGCGTTTGCCACAACCGGTGCCCGATCACGACCACACGCGCGGGATCGCCGAAGCGCGGTGCGTCCTCGTTCGTGAACACGCGTCCGAGCGCCGGCGTCAGGCCAAGCGTCGTGAAGGCTTCCGGCGTGACAGCCGCGATCACGCCTCGCCCCGTCGCGTCGTCCGCCTGCAGATCGAGCACACCGCTGCCGCGGAACGCAAACGTCTGGTCGAACACGGTCTGCTGGCGGTCGACGCGATCGAACACCTCGTATCGGAAGATCTGCGTACCGCCAGCCTGCTGGTCGGTCAGCGAGAGCGCCACGAGCCGGCCCGGCTCTGGCACTGCGAGCGGTCGTAACACGAGGGCATCGGCGAGGCTGGCGACCGTGGCGCCGGCGGTCAGCACGACCGTGAGAATGACCACGACCGCGGCGGCCACCATGGGCGTGGCGCGGA
>CAZVHY010000521.1:0-1534 GCA_964627115.1 uncultured Solibacteraceae bacterium
TCGTCATCTCGCTGACGACGCTGCTGCTGCTCATCATCATCGTGATATTGCTGGCCAATTAGGCTGCGGGCGGCACGGCTGCACGGCGGCGGGAAGACACGGCGGCGCGCTGTACGGCGACACGGCGGCGGCTCGGCAGCGGGCGGCGCGGTAGAGTGATGCCTCCGTGCGCCTGCCCTCCCCTTCACACATGACTCGACTCGTCGCCCTGCTCGCGGCCGTTGTCGTGCTGACAACGGCCGCGAGCGCAGATGCCCAGGCGCCCGGCGCGACGCGGCCGGGCGCGCTCATCGACGTGCCCTACTTCCCACAGACGCGCCTGCTCTGCGGTGGCGCGGCGCTGACGATGGTGCTGCGGTACTGGGGCGCGTCTGGTGTCGTGCCCGGCGACTTCCAGCCGCTCGTCGACGAGGCGGCCGGTGGCATCACCACCGGCCGCCTCGTCGACGCTGCGAGAGCGCGCGGCTGGCAGGCCGTCGCGGCCACGGCGCCGGAGACGGCGCCCATGGCCGCCATGGCGCAGCACGTCCGCCAGGGCCGCCCCGTTGTCGCGCTCATCGAAGACTCGCCCGGTGTCACGCACTACGTGGTCGTGGTCGGCGTCACCGACACGGACGTCGTGCTGCACGATCCCGCACGCGCGCCGTACCGCGTCATGTCGCACGACGCGTTCGACGCGCGCTGGCGCGTCTCGTCGCGCTGGCTGCTGCTCGTGCTGCCCGGCGACGACGCGCCCGGCGCGCCGGGCGACGCGCCGGCGCGCGAGAACGCCGGCGCGGCCCCGCGCGGCACCGCGACCGCGGTGCCGCGCGCAGCTGACGCGGGCGCGACAGCTGCGCGCGAAAACGCGACGAGCGCGTCGCCGTGCGACGCGCTCGTCGCCAGCGGCGTGACAGCGGCGCGCGAGGATCACGCGATGGCCGAGCGCATCCTGCGCTCGGCCATCGCCCTGTGCCCCACGACCGCGGCCGGGTACCGCGAACTGGCCGGCCTCGAGTTCGTGCGCCAGCGCTGGGCCGACAGCGCCACGCTTGCGTCAGCCGCCGTCGGACACGACCCGGCCGACACACACGCGTGGCGTCTGCTGGCCACCAGCCGCTTCCTCGCAGAAGACAGGGCCGGCGCACTGCAGGCGTGGAACGTCACCGGCGAACCGACGATTGACCGTGTCGTCATCGAGGGGCTGCGGCGCACGCCGCAGCCCCTCGTGGCCGACCTGGCCGGCCTTCAGGCCGGCCAGGTGCTGACAGCCGGCCGTTTCACACGCGCGGCGCGACGGCTCGAAGACCTGCCATCGGCTTCGCGCAGTTCCCTCACCTACGCGCCAATCTCTGCAGGCCGCACCACGGTGTCCGCGCTCGTGCACGAGCGCCCGCTCGTGCCATCCGGCTGGATCGGATGGAGCGCCGTGGTGGTCGACTCCGCGCTCGCACGCACCCTGCGCCTCGACATCGCCGCCCCCTTCTCACAAGGCGATCTCTGGCAACCGGCGTTTCGGTGGCCGAAGGAACGACGACGCGTGGGACTCGCACTC
>CAZVHY010000522.1:0-1518 GCA_964627115.1 uncultured Solibacteraceae bacterium
GTTGTAACCCGACGTGCCCACGTGTACGCGCATGTTGTTCTCTCCGTCACGACTGTCCCGTCTCGGCGGGCCGACACAGGGGTCGGCCCCTACGGCATCGTCTCGTCACCCCTGGCGCCGCGACCGCATGGCGGCCAACGTGAGCACGGTAACACCCCAGGCCCCCATGGCGGCAAGCTGCGGCCACAACACGTCGAGGCCGACGCCCTTCAGAAAGATGCCGCGCACGATCACCAGGAAGTACTTCAACGGAATGATCGTCGTCAGCCACTGGATGACCGTGGGCATGTTCTCGATGGCGAAGACGAAGCCCGACAGGTAGATCATCGGCATCAGGAAAAAGAACGTCGAGGTCATCATCGCCTGCTGCTGCGTGGATGAAATCGTCGACACGAACAGCCCCAGACCGAGGGTGCACAGCAGGTACACGAGTGTCGACGCGAACAGGAGCAGCACGCTGCCGCGCAGCGGCACCTCGAACCAGAAGACCGCCACGGTCACAACCAGCACGACGTCGATGATCCCGACCAGCGCGTACGGCAGGAGCTTGCCGAGCACGAGTTCCCATCGCCCGATCGGCGTCACGTAGAGCTGGTCGAGCGTCCCCTGCTCGCGCTCGCGGACGATGGCCATCGATGTGAGGTTCGCGGTCACCATCATCAGCAGCAGCGCGAGCACGCCGGGCACCATGAAGTTCCGGCTCTCGAGGTCTGGGTTGAACCAGACCCGGACGCGCCCGTCGATGCCGCCGGCACTGACGCCCGCTTCTTCCGCGCGGCGCACGTTAAACTCGCTGACCAGCCCCTGCACGTACGCGAGCGCGACACCCGACGAGTTCGAGTCCGTCCCGTCCGCAATCACCTGCACGGGCACCGGCCCGCTGCCAGGTGCAGGGGCGTCGACGCGACGTCCGAAGCCGCTCGGAATCACGAGGGCGAGCCAGACGTCGCGGCTTGCCATGTACGACTCGATCCGCCGGACGTCCTGTTCCTCCACCGCGATGTCGAAGTATGGCGACGTGGCGAACTGCTCGATGAGCTGACGGCTGCGCGGCGATCGATCCTCGTCGATCACGGCAATGGGCACGTTGTGGATGTCGGTCGTGGCCGCGTACCCCAGCATCAGCAGTTGAAAGACCGGCGCGATGATGACAATCCGCAGCAGTTGCGGTGACCGCCGCAACTCGATGAACTCCTTCCAGACGAGCGTGAGGAGACGGCCGATCACCTGCGGGCCAACCTCAGGGCCGACAACAGCAGGATCGCCACGCCGAACACGACCAGGGCGACGACCGACGGCCACACGTCGGCCAGCCCGAGCCCCTTGAGCACGATCCCGCGAAGCGCGACGAGAAAGTGCCGCGCCGGAACCACCATCGACACGATCTGCAACGCCGCCGGCATCGACGCAATCGGAAAGATGAAGCCCGACAGGATCAACGTCGGCAACATCGCCGCCAGCGCGGCCACCTGGAACGCCATCTCCTGCGAATCGGCGATGGTCGACACGAACAACCCC
>CAZVHY010000523.1:0-1510 GCA_964627115.1 uncultured Solibacteraceae bacterium
TGGAATCAGCTTCGCGGACTCGATCGCAACGCGCCCGTGAATGGTGAGCGGCCGGATGCGCGCTACGCGGACGAGGTGCACGCCACGGGTGACGCCGCGTCGCGCGGTCATCTCGTCATGCTCGATGCGTCGTTCGGCCGGCCGCGCTGGCATCGCGTGTTCGCGAGCGTCAACTATGGCTGGTCCACCATGGCGACGAACACGACCGGCGTCTTCTCGCGCGCGGCGTCCGCGGATCTCGACGATGAGTGGGGGCCGATGGTGCCCATGCACCGGCTGGGCGCGTCGTTCAGCGCGCGGTTCGGCGCCCTCGGCGTCAGCCTCAACGGCCGCGCGCAATCCGGCGTGCCGTATACGATGACGACCGGCGTCGACGCGAATGGTGATGGTGTCTTCAACGATCGGCCGGCGGGTGTGGCGCGCAACTCATTGCGAACGCCCGCGACCTGGGACATCGGTGGCCGCGTCTCCTATGCAATTGGCTTCGGCCGCGCGACCTCGGGCACCGGCGGCGGGCAGCTCGTCGTCATTCGTGAAGGCGGCGGATCGGGCATGCCGGCCGGCTTCGACGGCGGGGCTGAGGGCGCGCGTGTCAGGCTCGAGTTCTACGTCTCGGCGCAGAACCTCACGAATCGCGCGAACTATTCCGGTTTCAGTGGTGTGGTGACGTCACCGTTCTTCGGACAACCGACAAACGTCATCAACCCGCGCAAGGTGCAGCTGGGCGTCAGGGTGTCGTTCTGAGTGCCACACATCGGGACGAGGCCGATTCGTCTCTTCAGCAGCCTCGCCTGCGCCGCATCTCTGATCCGCAGCCCGCAGCCGGTGGTCGGCACCCGCCTGTCATCCCGTCGTCAGCAACAGCAGGGCCGTGCGTCCGTCGCCGCGGATGCGGTCGGGAATGTTGTCGTCATGGACCGTCCACCCGGCTTTCCGGAAGGCGTCGTCGAGTGGATGAAGCCGAGGCTCGTCCGGGCGCCAGGCGCCGTTGTGCGCGTGGCTCAGCAGGAAGCCGGTGGGCGCGAGTCGCTCACGCATCGCGTCGAGTGCGCGCGGTCGATCGGCTTCCGGCACGAGCTGCAGGAACCGGCGCTCGACGATGGCGTCGTACGGGCCGGGGCAGATCGACGGCTTGAGCGCATCGCCCGAGACGAAGCGTGCGCGGCCGCCGTCGCGCACGCAGTCGGGCGGGCAGAACGCGTGAGGCTGCTTCGGGTGAGGCTCCGCGTGTTGGGCGATGTGCGTAGCGTAGGGCGACAGATCGAGCGCGTCGACGTCCATCCCGGCTGCCGCCAGTCCGTGTGGCTCGAACGAGATGCCGTTGCCCACGCAGAGCACGTGCCGCACGCCTGACGCGAGCGCCAGACGCGTGAACTCCCCGTCGAGCGCGAATGAGAACAGATCGTGGAACGCCGTGCCCAGTCGGAGGCTGAGCATCTTCGCCCAGTAGATCTCCCAGAGTGGCCACTCCGACACCGTGTCGGGCGGCGTCGGCGGTCCGAACGGCGCA
>CAZVHY010000524.1:0-1504 GCA_964627115.1 uncultured Solibacteraceae bacterium
CTCCCCGCCTCCCTACTCCGGCAGTCCCACTTTGATCGGGTAGTCCTGCTCACCGGCGAGGATCTTCATCTCGAGGCGATTCTCGCGCAGCGGAATCGGGCACGTGGTGTAGGGATTGAACGCGCACGGCGGGTTGTAGGCCATGTTGAAATCGAGCACCACACGCCCGTCGGCCTGGAGATCGGCGTAGAGGAAGCGCGCGGCCTCGTACGTCTCCACGCCGCTCGACCCGTCGCGGAACACGAACCAGAGCCGGTTCGGCCGCGTGGTGAACGGCCGCAGCCGCACGGTTTCGCCGAGCAGGGTGAACTCGACCACGCCCTCCGTCGAGAACTCGTCGATGTCGCCGAACGTGTTCGGCACGCGCACGCGCGCCGGCGCATCGTCGGCGATGAAGCGGCCGACGACGCGATACTGCCGATCGACGGGGAACCACGTGAATCCGACGAACCCGCGCGCCCATGGCCCGTTGGGATCGCGCACGCGAATCATCTGCTTGTCGCCGCTCGGATGCGCCACCAGGCGCACCTCGCCGATGACGAGCTCGTCGGCGTCGGCGGTCGAGTCGTCGCGCAGGTCGAGCGGCTGCGTCACGGGTTGATCGCGAAGCCGCACGTCGACGCCAGCTGCCGGCTCGAAGCGCACCGTGCCCTCGCGCAACACGAACTGCCCGACGGTGGCGGGAACCGGCGGCGGCAGGACGAGCGCGTTCGACGACGCGCTGCCGGCCGTGTTCGGGCCGTCCTGAAGCGGCAGCAGGCCGGCAATCGTGACGTACTGGGTGCGATAGTTGCGGTCGTGCTGCGCGCGCCATGCGTCGACCGCGGCGCGATGGGCCTCGAACGACGGTGTCTCATCGGCTGGCGTAGGCCCGGCGTCTTCACCGCCACGCCCGCACGCGGCGCCTGTCATTGCGGCCATCACGAGCACCCCCACCATCAGCCGATCCGTTGTCGTCACCCGCGTCCTCCGGCCACCGCTGACCGTCCGGCGTGCGCCCTGACCCACGCGGCGTAGCGGTCCATCCATGTCTGCAGAAACGTCCGTACATCATCCTTGATCAGGCGCCCCTCGTCATCGAAGGTGTCGTCCTTGACGTGCAGATAGACCTCGGGCTGTCCCAGCGTCGGCATGTCGAGATACGCGACGATGTTGCGCAGGTGCTGCTGAGCCATCGACGCCCCGGGCGCGCCCATGGACGCACCGACGACGCCCGCGGGTTTGCCGGCCCAGGCGCTCTTGCCGTAGGGGCGCGATGCGTGGTCGATGGCATTTTTCAGCACGCCGGGGACCGACCGATTGTATTCGGGCGTCACGAAAATCACGGCGGCCGACGACCTGATCTGGGCCTTCAGGCGCTCGACGGCGGCGCCAGGCGATTTCTCCTCGTCCTGGTTGTAGGGTGGCAGGTCGTCGATGCGGACCAGCTGCGCGGTCAGATCGTCGGGCGCGAGCGCGATGAGCGCCTGGGCGAGTTTGCGGTTGATGGACTGGCGGCGGAGGC
>CAZVHY010000525.1:0-1503 GCA_964627115.1 uncultured Solibacteraceae bacterium
TACGGCTGCGCGAACTTCGCGACGAGCGCCACTGACAGAATCGCGTCGGTCTTCTTGAAGCCGGGCGGCGGGAGGTTCGCATAGCGGATGCCGTGCGACACCTTCAGCGAGAGGCCGGCGGCCACGCGCGTCGTCAGCGCAATGGCGTGGTCGAGGCGCCAGTTGCTGCTGTCGGCAAAGAGTCCGCTCAGGCGCACGTCGTCGCCAATCTCGGCCGTCTCGGACAGCCGCAGCTTGTAGGCGGCGCCGACGACGTAGGAACCGCTCGAGATGTCGTCACCGGCCAGGCGCGCTTCGTTGACGTACCCGGCACCGAGGTCGACGCCCAACGTGTGACGCGCGTCGTCAATCACCTTCAGCGCGAGACCGCCCGTCACGGCGTTCCGTCGCACGACGCCGGCGAACCGGTCGCGGAAGAATCCGTACTCGCCGAACGCCGACATCCGGTCGTTCAGCGCCTTCTGCGCGCGTGACGTCCAGTCGAAGGCATTGGCCACGAGCACGTCGTTCGACTCGTTGCGGACGAACGAGACTTTGTTGCGGACGAGCCACGTGTCCGGACGCGAGATCAGATCAGCGCCAAGTCCGAACGTGGTGCTCGACGCGTTACCGCTGACACCGACGTACGCGGCTTCGAACGTCTGCTCGTGCGTGGGCGGTGGCGGATCCTGGGCGCGAGCGATCGACGGGCACGCCAGGAGCAGGGCAGGGACAAAGAGAGAAAGAAGGGCATGAACACGTTTCATGCCCTTCAGTTTCTCATGGGGGTTACGGGAATCGGCCACCGGTTGCCGGTTGCCGGTTGCCGGCCATCTAATGACCGGCGGTGACGCCCGTGTCAGCGGCGCGCGAGCAGGTCGCGGATCTCGGTGAGCAGCGTTTGATCGGCCGTCGGTCCAGGCGGCGGCGGTGGCACTTCGGCGGCCTTGAGCGAGTTCATACCCTTGACGACCAGGAACAGCGCGAAGGCCACGATCAGGAAGTTGACGACGGTGTTGACGAAGGCGCCATACCCGATCACGACCGCGCCGGCGTCCTTGGCCGTCTCGAGCGAGGCGTACGGCCCCGGTGTCGCGCCCTCGCGCAGCAGCAGGAACATGTTCGAGAAGTCGGTGCCCCCCGTGATCAGGCCGAGAATCGGCATCATGATCTGATCGACGAACCCGCTGACAATGCCGCCAAAGGCGGCGCCAATGATGATTCCAACGGCCATGTCGACGACATTGCCGCGCATTGCGAATGTCTTGAATTCGTTCAGCATCGTGGGCTCCCTGAGAGACGAACCGTCGGGGCACATCCTACACGGGAATGGTCACGTCCGTGTCGGAGATCTGTCGCTGAAATTGCAGAAAGAACCAGCCTCTATCGCGGCAACGCCAACATCACATCCGCGCGCGGCCACGTCCAGTTCGTAAGGTTCGACGGGCAGCGTCCCGATGCCTGGCGGTCAAGTCTCATGGCACTGAAGTTGTCGCTGACGGGATTGTCGAACCGCAGATCGAC
>CAZVHY010000526.1:0-1499 GCA_964627115.1 uncultured Solibacteraceae bacterium
AAGTTGTGGGAACGCGTGAAGCGTAGAGGAAACGCGGCGCGGCTGCAACCACGTATCCGAATGGCCGGCGGCGGCTCGCTACTCGTCGAGCACGAACGTCACCATCATGTTCACCTGGTACTCACTGACGCGACCATCGGTGACGCGGACGTGCTGTTCCTTGACCCACGCGCTCCGGACATTGCGCAAGGTCTTGCCGGCCCTCGACAGGCCCTGCTGAATCGCATCCTCGAAACTCTTCGACGACGTGGAGCTGATTTCGGTGACTTTGGCGACGGACATGATGCCTCCTTGCGGTCGCGATGGACGCGCGGGCCGCTGCGGGTTGAGTAAACCGGGGAACTGTTGTCTATCGTGTCATGGGAGCATGGGAGCGTGGAAGCCGGGAAGCGCTCCCCTGCTATTCAATAAAGCTATCGATCATCGCCCCCGTGAGCGCGCCGGTCGCCGCGCCGTAGCCGGCTCCGAGTGCCAGCGCAGCACCGAGATTCTCGCAATCGCCTTCGCACAGACTGTGCGCGAGGAAGCCGACGAAGCCGGTCATCGCGGCCGCACCGATGATTGCGCCGATCCTCGTGCCGTTGCGGAGCGAGTCAGGACGCTGCCCGTTCCTGGCGAGCGGCGGCTCGAACGGCACCGTGTACCGGCCGATCGGCACGCTCACGCCGGCCTGCGCCCTGAACTCGGACGCCTGGCCGAGGATCACGCGCACCTCCTGCCGAAGCGCGAGACGCGGCGCCACGCGCTGTTCCAGCCCGAGGCCGAGCGTGAACTCCGGTCCGGTGTGCTCGTAGAGCGTCGCGGGCTGCGTGATGGGATTCCGGTCACCGAAGGTGAACTCCGGCTGGAATCGTCGCTGGCGCCCGATACCGCCGCCGGCAATGCCGCCCATAGCAAATCTACCGGTCTGAACGAGCGCGCGACGCACTTCGACGGTCAGCAGATGGCTGTCTTCCCACGATGCGTCGTAGGCGAAGGTCTGTTTCGTGGTGAAGGCGTCACCCGACAGGAGAAGCGCCGTGCGCGGCGAGACGTTGATCGTCAGCCGCGGCGCGACGACGACACGCGCCTGGTTCGTGCCGCCATCGGGGCCGGCGACCGCCGCGTCGATGCCCACCTCCAATCGAGGCGTGGTCCCCGAGGACGGTTGAGCCCAAGCTGGAGCGGCGATGGCCAGGGCGAACGCGATGACAGGAACGACGGGTCGTAAGCGGAACACGGCAGCCTCCAGGGATGAGTGCGCGGAATCAGGACGGGAAGGCTCAACCCTCTGCGTCACTATCACGCGCCGCACGCGTCCCGGGCAAGGTGGCTCGCGCGTTCACACAGGCTTGACACGGCGGACGCCACATACCTAAATTACTTAGGCCTAACATACTTATGCCTAAGAAACCGCAGCGCGATCTCATCCAGGGCAGCCTCGACATGCTCGTGCTCCGCACCGTGTCGCGCGGCGCGATGCACGGCTACGCCATTGCCGTCGCCATTCAACAGCGATC
>CAZVHY010000527.1:0-1486 GCA_964627115.1 uncultured Solibacteraceae bacterium
ACGCTCACGTCGATGGGAATGTCGTCCATGCCCGTCAGACTGCGCAAGGCGGGCGTTCCGCGCGACAGCATCTCGACGTCCAAAAACGACATCTGCGCCGAGCCGCGAAGGTCGTCGCGCATGAGCCGAATCTCCTTGCGGAGATCGAGACCGCCGATCGACAGCAGTGCGGCCCGCTTCGCCATGGCGCGCGGCATCCCGTGCGCCTCGAACTCGGCCGTGGCCTGATCGATGTGAAACTGCAGTTCTTCTTCGAGTTCCCTCTCGGCGGCGCTGCGGCGAACGACCGATCGCAGACGCATCCACGCTGCGGTGAGCCAGCGCACGATCGACATCGGCCTCACATCTCCTCGAGCTTGACGACGTGCGTGATGGCGCCCGACAGGCGCGCCCAGGTCTCCGTCTCCCGCCCGAGGTGCCGCCGGCCCGCCGCGGTCAGCGTGTAGAACTTCGCACGCCGGTTGTTTTCGGTCGCGCGCCACTCGGCCTTGATCCAGCCGTTATGTTCGAGCTTGTGCAGCGCCGGGTACAGCGACCCGTCGCTGACCTGCAGCACGTCATTGGAGACCTGCTTGAGACGTTGGCTGATGGCCCAGCCGTGCAGCGGCTCGAGCGCGAGAATCTTCAGCAGCAGCAGGTCGAGGGTGCCCTGGACGAGATCGGAGGGTCGGCTCATGTCTTCACTCGGTAACCGAGACTATAGCGGCACTTCTCTCGGTAAGCAAGGGGACCGCGGCTTCCATCCCGCTTCCATCCCACTCCTGGACCGCGCATAGTGGAACGGGGGAAACATGCTGCTCCAGGATCTCGTCGGAACCGGCGCCGCAGTCGCCGGCACGAGCGGCCGGCGCGAGAAGACTGAGCGTCTCGCGGCGTTGCTCGCGCGGCTCGCGCCGGAGGAAATCGACATCGCGATCGCGTTCCTCTCCGGCGGCTTGCGCCAGGGGCGAATCGGCATCGGCCCGGCGGCCATCATGGCGGCGAAGCCCACAGCAGCGGCCGAGGCCGCGACGCTACGGCTCGTGGACGTCGACGCCGCGCTCGACCGGATCGCGACGACGACAGGACCACGGTCAACGGCCACGCGCGCCGGTCACCTGCGCGATTTGCTGAGTCGCGCCACACGCGACGAGCAGGATTTCCTGATCCGGCTCCTTTTCGGCGAACTTCGCCATGGCGCGCTCGAGGGTGTGCTGCTCGAAGCGGTCGCACTCGCGAGCAACCTACCCGCGCCGGCCGTGCGGCGCGCGGCGATGATGGCTGGCGAACTGGCCGTCGTCGCCCGTGCCGCGCTGCTCGAAGGCGAACCCGGACTCGCCCCGTTTGCCGTGCAACTGCTTCGACCCGTGCAGCCGATGCTGGCCCAATCAGCCGCAGATCTGAGTGATGCCTACGATCAGCTCGAGCACGATCCGGCGCTCGAGTGGAAGCTCGACGGCGCACGCGTCCAGATACACAAGGCCGGCGACGACGTGGCCGTGTTCTC
>CAZVHY010000528.1:0-1459 GCA_964627115.1 uncultured Solibacteraceae bacterium
CCCACGCTCACCTCACCCAGCCGCTCAGCGAGCCGTCGAATCGGCACTTGAATCGATGACGCCGACAGGCGCGTCTCGTCGCCGCCGGGCGTGACGATCCAGATCTCGCTGATCTCCGGGAACTGTTTCGCAAACGACTTCGGCACCGTGACCGGCGGCACGTTCTGGATGGCAAACTTCGCATCGAGTGCGATCCATCTCGGCCCCGCCGCGCTCTGCACCTCGACGAGGAAATCGATCTCCTCGCCCTCTTTCGTGCGCCAGAAGCACAGACTGAGGGGCAGGCTGCGATGATCGCGCGCGCGGACCAGTTCACCGAGCACCAGGGTCTCGAACAGCGGACCGGCTTGCGGGCTCGCGAGCAGCGGCTCGACAGCCCGCCATCCCTGCAGGCAGGCCGCGAGCCCGACGTCGAGGACGTAGATCTTCGGCGTCCGCACGACGCGCTTGCTGAGGTTCGTCTGATACGGCTGCAGCCGAAGCGCGATCGCATTCTGCTGCAGCAGATCGAGCCAGCCGCTCACCGTCTGCCCCTTCACGCCGGCGAGTTGCCCGATGTCAGTCGCGTTCAGCAGTGTGCCGGTGCGGGCCGCGAGCAGACGCAGCGCACGCAGGAACGCTTCGGTCTGCAGGATACCGGCCGACACCGCGACGTCCTTCTCGACGAACGTCCGCACGTAGTCGTCGAGGTACCGCGACGGATCGAGCTCGGGCCGCGCGTAGAGCTCGGGAAAGCCGCCGCGCAGGAACCAGTCGGCCAACGACGCACGGTCCCCGAGCTCGGCCACCGACAGCGTGTGCAGGAAGAAGTAGCTCGCCCGCCCGGCCAGCGACTCGCGGACCTGGCCGTCGAGCAGGACGCGATTCGATCCGGTGATCCAGATGTCCGGCTCGCGTCCCCCCTGACGTCGTGCCTCATCGATCCGCCGCTTGATCTCGGGGAACAGATTGGGCGCCTGCGCCGCCTCGTCGAGGATCAGCGCGCGGCCTGCCTCGAGACCGGCCGACTCGAGCAGCAGCGAAGGGTCGCTCTGCGCCCGCTGGCGCGTCTGGAGGTCGTCGAGCGACACCCAGGCGGCATCGGACACGACCCGTGCGAGCAGACTGCTCTTGCCGGACTGGCGGGGGCCGACGAGTACCCGCGCCGGCAGGGACGGCCGCTGAAGCGTCGAGCGCAGGTCGCGATCGATCCACATTTGACGATTTTACTCTCACAACGTAAAATCGTCAAATAACTACAAACAAATAACTTGGCAGCCTACTTGGCCCCGATCCACTCCCGATACAGCGCGTCCAATCCCGCCTCCTGCGGCTCGCCCGCGAACGCAACCACGCGGTGGCGGATGCGGACGGACTGGCCGGCGGCAAGCCGCCAGGGCTCCTCGATCCAGTTGAAGGGCATCGGCGACAGGAACCCGTAGTCGCGCGTGAACCACGGGCACGGCGCCCACGGACTCTC
>CAZVHY010000529.1:0-1459 GCA_964627115.1 uncultured Solibacteraceae bacterium
GGTGCGGATGCGTTCGGTGCCGCGTTGAAACGGCTCCACGAGTGTGGATACCAGTTCCGGCGCGAGCCTCTCGCCGGTGTTCTCGACCGTGAGCACCGCAGCCCCCGGACGAACGCTGGTGATGACCCACACGGTGCCCTGTTCAGGCAGATTGTGGACGATCGCGTTGTGCACGAGGTTCGTTGTCAGCTGCAGCAGGAGCGCGTGCGAGCCCACGGCAGGCGCCACATCGCCCGCGGTCTCGAGGCTGAGGCCGCGCTTTTCTGCGAGGGGCAGAAGCGTTTCCGTCGCTTCCTCCGCGAGGAGCGACAGGTCCACCTGTTCCCTGGTGAACGATCGCCGATCGGTGCGGCTGAGCAGGAGCAGGGCTTCCGTGAGATCGATCGCCCGCGTGTTGATCACGTGGAGACGGTCGATCAGTTCGCCGGTGTCGCGATTCGGATCGTTGCGCGCCACGTCGAGCAGCGCCTGCGTAATCGTCAGCGGCGTGCGCAGCTCGTGCGAGGCGTTGGCCGCGAATCTCCGCTGTTCCGCGATGTGTGCGTCGAGCTGCGCGAGCATGGTGTCGAAGGCGTCGGCCAGCTCGCGGAACTCGTCTCTGCGCCCCGGAAGCGCGATGCGGTGTGACAGCGATCCGCTCGCCGCCTTGCGCGTGGCGTCGGTGATGCGGGTCAGCGGGGCCAGCATGCGGCCGGCGAGAATCCATCCACCCACCAGGCCGAACACCAGGAGGAATGCCAGGGCAATGGCCGCGGGCGGCGCGAATGCGCGAAGAAAGAACGCGCGGTTCCCGGGCACGAGGCTTCCGAGCGCGCGGATCGCACCATCGGGCACGTAACGCAGCAGGAAGTCGAACGACTGATCTGGCTGGCCGGCGAACCACGCGGCCGTGAGCATCAGGCTCCCGGCCAGCATGAGGAATCCGGCGTAGCTCAACGTCAGCTTGAGGCGAACGCTGACCCCGGGTTGCCTATTCACTATCCCCTCGCCCACGTCCCGGGCCAGGTGCGGTGTCGATGCGGTAGCCAACGCCGGCCACGGTGGCGATGATCCAGGGTTCGCCCAGCCGCTTGCGCAGCGCCGAGACCGTGATGCGCACGGCATTGGTGAACGGGTCGGCGTTCTCATCCCACGCACGCGCCAGCAGTTCTTCTGCACTGACCACACCACCTTCGGCCGCGACGAGCACCTCGAGCACCGCGAACTGTTTCCTCGTGAGCGCGACGTAGCGGCCGTCGCGGTAGACCTCCCGGCGGAAGGGATCGAGACGCAGGCCGGCGATCTCCCGCACCGGTGGCCTGCTGTGGCCGCGCCTGCGGTTGAGTGCTCTGAGCCTGAGCACAAGCTCCTGAAGCTCGAACGGCTTCGTGAGGTAATCGTCGGCGCCGAGCTCGAACCCGGAGGCCTTGTCGTCGAGCCGGTCGGCGGCCGTGAGCATGAGAATCGGCGTGCCGCTGCC
>CAZVHY010000530.1:0-1427 GCA_964627115.1 uncultured Solibacteraceae bacterium
TTTGCCTGGAAGGGTGAAACGCTGGAAGAGTACTGGTGGTGCACCGATCAGGCCCTGATGTGGCCGGACGGCGCGGGCCCGAACCTGCTGCTCGACGACGGCGGCGACGCCACGCTCTTGATCCACAAGGGCGCAGAGTTCGAGAAGCTGGGTGCCGTGCCGGTCTACGACGAGGCCACCGAGCCGGAGGAGTGGGGCGTCATCCTGGACCTGCTGCATGCCGAGGCCAAGAAAGGCGCCGGGCGCTGGAGCAAAGTCGCGGCGGACATCCGCGGCGTGTCGGAAGAAACCACGACCGGTGTGCATCGCCTCTATGAGATGATGAAGGCGGGCACGCTGCTCTTCCCGGCCATCAACGTCAATGACTCGGTCACCAAGTCGAAGTTCGACAATATCTACGGCTGCCGTCACTCGGTACTCGACGGCCTCAACCGCGCCACCGACGTGATGCTCTCGGGCAAGCTGGCGGTGGTGTGCGGCTACGGCGAGGTCGGCAAGGGTTGCGCTCAGGCGCTGCGCGGCCAGGGCGCCCGCGTAGTCATCACCGAGATCGATCCGATCTGTGCGCTGCAAGCGGCTATGGAAGGCTACCAGATCGTCACACTCGAAGACGTGCTGGGCACCGCCGACATCTTCATCACTGCCACCGGCAACTTCAACATCATCACCGCCGAGCACATGGCGGGGATGAAGGACAAGGCAATCGTCGGCAACATCGGCCACTTCGACAATGAGATCGACATGGCCGGTCTCAAGAAGATCAAGGGCATCCAGCGGATCAACATCAAGCCGCAGTACGACGAGTGGGCCTTCCCCGACGGGCACAGCGTGATGATTCTGGCCGAAGGCCGCCTGATGAACCTGGGATGCGCCACCGGACACCCGAGCTTCGTGATGTCGGCCAGCTTCACCAACCAGGTGATGGCGCAGATCGAACTGCACCAGCACGCGGCCAAGTACGAGAAGAAGGTCTACGTGCTGCCCAAGAAGCTCGACGAGAAAGTCGCGCGGCTGCATCTCGACAAGCTGGGTGTCAAACTGACGACCCTGTCTGCCGAGCAGGCGAAGTATATCGGGGTCGACGTGGCGGGGCCGTACAAGCCGGACCACTACCGTTACTGATCGTACCGCGAATGCTGGAGATGTAGCACGACCTCTCACGTCGTGCATGATGTCATCGATCGCAGCAGCTCGGTCGGGGCCACTGAACGGCTCTGACCGAACTGCTCGGTTCATGACGACCGATCCCATACATCGCGTCACACACGGGAGCGAGCATGCGCAGGGGTTCCGTCCGCCTGCGGGGTCGAGCGCAGTGTGTTACCGTCGAAGGAAGGGACGGAAGCGATGCATCTCAACGTGCTCGACGCCGTCCTGGTCGTATCGCACGCCAATGAGGTAGTCGCGACCCGCGCGCAGGACGTGCA
>CAZVHY010000531.1:0-1421 GCA_964627115.1 uncultured Solibacteraceae bacterium
GAGAACTGCACCGACATCTGCCGGCGCGGCTTGATGGTGATGGCGTTGTCGAGCAGCGTCTTGATGTCTTCCCAGCCCAGTTCGTGGACGAAGCCGACCTGGTTGGCGTCCATGAAGCACGGGTCGCACATCATGTTGCAGCGGTTGGTCAGGTCGACGGTGAGCACTGCGCCGCGGCCGTACTTGATGGTCGACGACCCGTGGTTGTGCAGCTTCTCGTCGTTGTGCGAGCGGATGTCGGAGCCCGGGTAGCTTTCCTCGAGGTGCTTGAAGAACGGGGCGTCGATCGCCATCACGTCCTCGAAGTGCCCGTGCAGCGGGCAATCCTTCACCATCAGGATCTGGCCGTCGCGCTCGATGATGGTCGCCTTGATCTCGCCGATCTTCTCGGTGAGCAGTTCCTTGTAGTCGCGCTTGCCGTCGACGATCTCCTGCCGGGCTTCGCGCACGCAGACCGGACACAGCGAGTCGGTCTCACGCGGCCAGCCAAGCGGCGGCTTCACCTTCTGCCACGACTTGAGCAGCGGCTTCTCGGACCAGGTCGGGGTGAACGACTCGTTCGGCTTGATGCTGTTCAACGCGTCGAACACCGTCCACGCCCCCTGCGCCACGAGGGTCAGGCCCTTTTCGACGTACTTGATTGGCTTATGCATGACTGTCGCAACCTCGAGATGAAGTGGGTGGAAGGCCCCGACCACGCGAAAAATGGGAGGCTTTCCGCTGGGGGGCAGCATAGCGGCAAGGCTGCGCGGGGGTGCCTGAAAAGTCCCCAAGGGGCAGAATTGCACCCTGAGCGGGCGCTCACCGCGGCCGAGTGGCCAGGCGTGAAATCCCAACAAGCCTCAGAAAATCAACGAGTTAGGCTATGAACGCCGCCGCCGGGCGGCGAACAGCACACGCGCGCCGAGCAGCACCGCCAGCACCCCGCCCCAGACGAGCGGCTCGCCGATGTCGGCCTTCTGGCCCCAGGCAAAGTGCACGATGCCGGCAATGGCCGCCAGGTACACGAGCCGGTGCAGCCGCTGCCAGTTCCGTCCCAGGCGGCGCACCATGAACGCGGGCGACGTGACCGCCAGCGCCACGAGGATGACGAAGGCGAACATGCCGCTCGAGATGAACGGCCGTTCGACGACGTCGTCCCAGATGGCCTGGATGTCGCCAAGGTGATTGAAGACCGCGTAGACCGCGAAGTGCGCGAAGGCATACGTGAACGCCCACAGCCCGAGCATGCGGCGCACCATCTGCACCCGGTTCCAGCCGGTCAGCCGCCGGATCGGGGTGACGGCCAGGCTCGCGAACAGGAGCATGAGCCCGTCGCGCCCCGTCTGGTGCAGCAGGGTTTCGGCCGGGTTGACGCCCAGATCGCCGGTCCAGATGCGCCAGCCGAGCAGGACGCCCGGTGTGGCCGCGGCGGCGAAGAC
>CAZVHY010000532.1:0-1421 GCA_964627115.1 uncultured Solibacteraceae bacterium
GGCAAGCGCCCAGCGCATCTGCGCGCGGATATCCTCATCGTCTTCGACGATGAGCAGGACGGGTGACGGGGTCATGAGGCGTCTCCGGCCGGGAACGTGGCGACGAACGTCGTGCCCTCACCCACGCGGCTGTCCACGTGAATCCGGCCGCCGTGGGCCTGCACGATCGAGCGCACCTGGAACAGGCCAATCCCCAGGCCCGACTTCTTCGTGGTCTGGAACGGCCGGAACAACGAGTCCCTGACAAAGGTTTCACTCATGCCGCACCCGTTGTCCATCACCGACAACGTCACGTGACCCGGCAGATGGGCCGTACGCACGTCAATCGTCCCGCCAGCGCCGATCGCGTCCCGTGCGTTCATCACCAGGTTCGTCACGACGCTGCGCAACTGATCGCGGTCACCGAGAATCTTCGGCACCGGCTCCAGATGTCGATGGACGGACGCGGCTCCCCCACCAAGCTGGTCGAGCGCTTCGGCCACCACGTCGTTCACGTCGATCTCTGTTCTGACGAGATCCGGCCGGTGGCGCAGTTCATTCAGGCGGCCGATCATGTCATCGATCCGCCGGGCCGTGTTGCCGATGCCGCGCAGTGCGTCGGCGCGGAACGCCGGATCGTCGAAGTGCACCGGCAGGTTCTGCAGCATGAGGTTCAACGAGGCCGCGGCGTTCTTGAGGTCGTGCACGAAGAACGCGGACATCGTGCGGAACGCGTCGAGCTCGCGCGCGTGCGCGGCTTCTTCCGCAAGACGAAGATTGAGCAGCACCGCGGTGACCTGTGCGGCCGTGCAGCGCAGCAGTTCGAGATCCTCGACCGTGTACGGCGCGGCACTGATGCGGTCTGCCAGGACCAGCGCGCCCAGCACCTGTTCCCCGGATTTCAACGGGACACACAGGCGATGGCCTCCGTTCGGGAAGTTGGTGGGATTCACACGGCGCAGCTCGTTCGTCCAGCCGCCGTCCGCTTCGTCGAGATCGAAAGGCGCGGTGCGATCTCGAAGACCCGTCAGCACCGCTGCGCCGTCTCCGATCTCGCTGCCGGTATCGACATCGTCCTGGCGTCCTGTCGCGGCCGCCAGTTGGAGGTGACTGCCCTGGCCGGCCAGCCAGACGTTGACCGACAGCACATCGAACGTATCGGCAATCAGCCGCGCCGTGGTCTTTCCGAGCGCCTCGGTGTCGGTCACCTTGCCCATCTGCTCCGACACCATCGTCCACACGCGCACGGAGTCGTGCTGCGCCTTGCCGAAGTGGCGGGCCGTGAACGTGTGCAGCCGCTGCCGGGCGCGATCCGACAGCAGGAGCAGGGCCAGCCCCGTGAGTCCCACCAGCACGACAATCGTTTGAAGCTGGAGGAAGGTGGCGCCGCCGAAGCGGCCGACGAGCTGCGCCAGGACGCCGACCACGAGGAGATAGCTGCC
>CAZVHY010000533.1:0-1413 GCA_964627115.1 uncultured Solibacteraceae bacterium
CGCCGCCGATCCGATGGGCCGGACGGTCCACGGCCGGTCGACGAGCAGCCACGCCATGGCGACCACGCCGACGACGATCCAGCCGCGAGACCGACGGCGCGCGTTCACCGGCGCCCTCGTGGTCTGGCCGCGCCGGCCGCGATGGGCACCACCGCCGGGGCGGTCTTCGGCGCAGCAGACTTCAGCAGCCGCTCGGCGGTGCCGCGGTCGGTGATGAGGGTGTTGATCCAGCGTCCGGCAAGGGCGCCGCGAATCGCGGCCGTCTTCCGTCGTCCGCCGGCGATGCCGACGACGCGCGGCACGCGTCGCAGCCCCTCGAGTTCCATGCTGATGACGCGTTCGTTCAATGGCGTGGTCACGGGATTGCCGTCCGCGTCGAAGAAGCGCAGGCAGATGTCGCCGACCGCACCGCGCCGGGCCAACTGCTGGAGTTCGTGCGGAGAGAAGATGTTGCCGCTCGACGCGAGCAGCTTCGAGGGCTCGACCGCGCCGATGCCGACGAGCGCGACGGTCACCGTCCTGAACAGCGCGACAGCTTCCTGCACGTAGCGGTCCTTGAGCATCACGCGCTTTGCTTCGGCCGATCCGACGGCGCCGGGTGCGGGCAGCAACGTGGCCGATCCGCCCAGCAACGCCGCGAGTCGCCGCGTCAGTTGTGTCGCGTGTTTCTCGGCGCCCGGGTTGCCGATTCCGCCGAGAATCTGCACGACGCCCGCGCCGGCGGCGCGAGGATTCGGGTGCATCGCCTCGACCATCGCGAGCAGCGCCGCGCTCCACGACGAAATGCCGATGACGTCGGTCGGCCGCAGTGTCGTCTCGAGATGAAAGGCGGCAGCCGCGCCGAGGTCGCGGACGATCTGATCCTCGTCTTCGATCGAATCGACGACGATCGCCTCGCGGAGCGCAAACGCCGCCTGCAGTGCGTCTTCGAGATCGGCGTGCAGCCCCGTGGGCGCCGTGAAGGTGATACGAATGATGCCTTCCTTCTCGGCGCGCTTGAGCAGGCGCGACACGGTCGACTGATGAATGTGCAACCGCTCGGTGATCTCGACCTGCCGCAGGCCCTGCACGTAGTACAGCCGCGCGACCTTCGCCATCAGCCGGAGCTCGTCGATACGCGCCACGCTAGCTCCCCACCTCGAGGCGCGTGCGCGCGACGGCCTCGCGCCAGCCGTTCATGAGCTGCTGCCGCACGGTGTCGTCCAGGCGCGGTTCGAAGCGATCGACGTGGCGAGGCAGTCCATCGAGATCGTCGAGCGTCTGCCAGATGCCCGTGGCCAGCCCTGCCATCCACGCGACGCCGATCGCCGAGAGATCCGTCGACGTGTTGCGCTCGACCGGCGCGCCGAGCATGTCGGCCTGGAACTGCATCAGGTCGTCGTTGCGGCTCGCGCCGCCGTCGGCGAGGAGGCG
>CAZVHY010000534.1:0-1409 GCA_964627115.1 uncultured Solibacteraceae bacterium
GGCTGCACGGCTGCACGGCTGCACGGCTGCACGGCTGCACGGCGGGCGGGCTGCGCGGCTGCGGCGGGGGCACGGCGGCGGGCTGCGCGGCGGGCTGCGCGGCGGCACGGTCGATAGTGCTGAGCGGCGGCGGGGCGTTGCAGGGGGACGGCAGCGCGGCTGTGCGGACAGCCCGAACCCGAGCGCGTCGCGCGAGGGGTGAGGGCTCAGCGTCAGTTCAGTTCACGGAGCGTGGGGGTGGGGCCCCACGCAACTAAGTAAAGAGGGCAGGCTACGCGTCGGCGCGGCGGCGGGCGGGCACGGGGGCCCGCCCCCGCAACGCGGGTAATCTAGACGTGTGCTGACCGAACTGAACACCATCGACGAGCTCGACGCGTTCCTGGAAGGACCGTCGCCCGTGCTCATTTACAAACACAGTCTGACGTGCGGCACGAGCGGCATGGCGCTCGAGGAGGTTCGCGAGCTGCTGGCAGGCCCGCCCATCGGGGCGAGGGCCGGGATCGTGCTCGTGCAGCCGGCACGCGCGGTGTCGAACGAGATTGCCCGGCGCTTCGGCGTCCGGCACGAGTCGCCGCAGGCGCTGCTCGTCGACGGCAACCGCGTGGTCTGGCACGCGTCGCACTTCCGCGTGACCGCTGGCGACGTCCGCGACGCCGTCGCCAAAGCCACGACCGGCGCGCGAGACGAGACTAGGCCGTGATCGATCAGACACTCGCGGGCGACGGCGGATTCTGGTGGGCGCTGATGTGGGCTCTGGCGGCCGCAGCCGTCGCCTACGTCGGCGCCACGCTGCTCGCGCGGCTGGCGCGCGTGGCCTTGCTGGCCGTGGCCAGGCGCGGGGGCGACCTCGATCGCGATCCCGAAATCCGCCGTCCGGTCCGCATCGTCCGCTGGACGGCCTTCGGCGTGCTCGCGCCGCTCTTGTGCCTGCCGGCCATGCGCACGGCCGGCATGGACCTGCGCGTCGGCCTGTCGCCCGAAGCGGTGAGCGTCTGGTTGTTCGGATCGGGCCTGCGCATCGGCGTGATCGTGCTGGCGAGTTACGTGCTGACGCGCATCATCGCGCTGGTGGCGCGCGAGCTCGAGGAGCAGGTGAGCCGCGCCACCGGGCCGGACGTGATCGATCGCGCGAAACGCGCACGCACCATCGGCGGCCTGGTGAAGAACGCCGCCACGGTGATCGTCATCACGGTGTCCACGCTGATGGTGCTGCGCGAAGTGCGCGTGGACATCACGCCCATCCTGACCGGCGCCGGCATCCTCGGCCTGGCCGTGGGCTTCGGCGGCCAGGCGCTCGTGCGCGATCTCATCTCCGGGTTCTTCCTGATCCTCGAGAACCAGATCCGCGTGGGCGACGTCGCGGTCATCAACGGCACGGGCGGGCTCGTCGAACAGATCAACCTGCGCAC
>CAZVHY010000535.1:0-1402 GCA_964627115.1 uncultured Solibacteraceae bacterium
CGCGGACGCGTTCCGCGTAGTGCGTCAGCCCATCCGGATCCGGTTCCCGCTTGAGCACCAGGCGATACGCCGCGGCGACGTCGTCGAGCGTCGCGAAGTCGGGAGGCTGATCTGTCGGAGCCGGAGCCGGCGCCCGGGAGCCGAACAGGCGGAACTTCATGTCGTCAGCCGGCGACGAACGCCGCGATCGCGCGTTCGTAGACGCGCGACAGCACGCCGAGGTCGTCGATACGGATGCGCTCGTTCACCTTGTGGATGGTGTCGTTGGTCGGGCCGAACTCGACGACCTCACGCGCGAGCGTGGCGATGAACCGGCCGTCGGACGTGCCGCCGCTCGTCGAAAGCGCCGGCGCCGTTCCCGCAATCTCGCGGATCGCCGAACGCAGCGCATCGACGAGCCGGCCGCCCGGCGTCGCGAACGGGTGAGCGATCGGCTTCCACTTCAGCTCGTAGTCGAGATCATGGCGATCGAGGACGGCACGCACACGTGCCTGCAGCGCCTCGGCCGTTGATTCCGGCGAGAACCTGAAATTGAACGCGACGTCGAGTATGCCGGGAATGACGTTGGCGGCACCCGTACCGGCGTGCACGTTCGAGATCTGGAACTGCGTCGGCGGGAAGTCGGCATTGCCGCGGTCCCACTCCGTGGCGGACAGTTCAGCCAATGCCGGCAACGCCTCGACAATCGGATTGCGCCCGCGCTCCGGATACGCAATGTGACACTGCACGCCGTTCACGCGGAGCTCACCGCTGAGCGATCCGCGGCGTCCGTTCTTGATCGTGTCCCCGAATGTGCTGTCCGACGTGGGTTCGCCGACGATACACGCGTCGATCGCCTCGCCGCGCGCACGCAGCGTGTCGATGACGAACGCGGTGCCGTCGACTGCATCCCCTTCCTCGTCGGATGTCAGCAGCAGCGCTATCGATCCGTTCGCCGGGCGTGACACCGCGACGCGTTCCGCAGCCGTGATCATCGCGGCCAGCGGGCCCTTCATGTCCGACGCGCCGCGGCCGTAGAGGAAGCCGTCGCGTTCGGTTGGCGTGAACGGCTCGCTCGCCCACGCGTCGAGTGGACCGGGCGGGACGACGTCGACGTGCCCGGCGAGGCAGACGACGGGATCTGTCGCGCCGAAGCGCGCCCAGAGGTTGCGCACGGCGCCGCGATCGATCCGTTCGCACACGAAGCGGGCCGCCGCGAGCCTCTTCGAGACGAGCTCGATGGCACCACCATCGTCGGGCGTGATCGATCGGCAGGCGATGAGCGCCTTCGCGAGCTCGAGTGTCTCGCGCTGGACGCCGCCGGCCGTCGCGTGCGCGTCGGACATCAGTCGCGGAGCAGATCGTTGATCGACGTCTTCGAGCGCGTCTGCGCGTCGACGCGCTTGACGATGACGGCGCAGGC
>CAZVHY010000536.1:0-1393 GCA_964627115.1 uncultured Solibacteraceae bacterium
CGGTGCGCCCGGCCCAGATCGGCAGCCGGTTCCGAGCCGCCTTCACGCCGAGCACAACTGCGGCCAGCATCAGCACGAAGCCGAGGATCATCGCCCCTGGAGCATCGCCGACGCTGGCCACGTACAGGCCCATCGCCGCAATGGCCAGGCCGAGGGTGGTGAGAACGAAAGCCTGCACGGAGGTCGTCGCGGACGATGTCATGGTCGTGCTTTATATCACAAAGAACTCGGCGAAAGGGGGACAGAAGGCTGGGAGGCGGCGGGCGGGGAGGAGGCGGGGAGGCGGGGAGGCGGGAAGTGTGCCCGGTGGCGATAAGATGTGCGCGCCGCGCGCCGGGGACGTTGGCGCGGCGGCGGAGTGCGAGCATGAGCCAACAGTGCCCGACGTGCAGGCTCTACAACCCGGACACCGCACTTCGGTGCGACTGCGGGTACGATTTCGAGACGAAGGAGCAGCGGCCATCCTACCTGGTCGTCGAGACAGCGCGGAAACACGGTGGGTTCCACGCGCTGCTGCATCTCCAGGCCCGCCGCAACATGAGAGCCGGGTTCTCGCTCCTCGGTGTGGGGATCGCGCTGGCACTGGTGGGCTCGCTGTTGTCGGCGTCCATGGAGGACGCACGGAACCGGCGCGCGATTCTGCCTGCGGGACTCGTCGCGTGGGGGCTGATCCTCGTCATCCGGGGCTACAACCAGAAGAGCGCCGCCGCCCGCGTCGCCCGTCCGAGTGACGCGTCGGAAAGCCAATGGGTGGATCGGTCGTGAGGCTCGACCGAGTCGAGACAGTCTCGGGCGCGAATGTATGAGCAGGTATCCATACACGATCGACAACGGCCACGGTGAGCGGCTGACGTTCACGGGCGTCACGCCCGATGGCGAACGGCTCGAGGCCGAGGGCGTGGCGCAACCTGGCGCCGGCGCACCGATGCACGTGCACCACCTTCAGGAAGAGGCCGTGCGCGTCATCAGCGGCCGTCTCGGCTATCAGGCGCCCGGCGGGGACGAACAGTTTGCCGGGCCGGGCGAGCTCGTTGTCTGGCCGCCAGGCGCGGCGCACCGGTGGTGGAACGCCGGTGACTCCGAATTGCGATCGACTGGCTGGTGCCGTCCGCCCGACAACGTCGAGTTCTTTCTCGGCGCCCTGTTCGCGTCGGCAAAGGCCCACGGCGGTCGCCCCGGCGTGTTCGACGCAGCATTCCTGATGACGCGCTATCGACGCGAGTTCACGATGCTCGAGGCGCCGGCGTTCGTGCGCGGCGTGATCATGCCGATCCTGTACGTCCTGGGCACGGTGCTCGGCAAGTACGCGAAGTATCGCGACGCGCCGTCGCCAATCGCGCGACGGTGAAGGCTGACGAACGCAGAATCGCCCACGGCAGGAATCGGGAGCGGA
>CAZVHY010000537.1:0-1388 GCA_964627115.1 uncultured Solibacteraceae bacterium
CCCCTCGCCTGCTGTAGTGACAGCGTGGGCGGGGGTGTTACAGGTGCCAGGGTGCGAGGGTGCCAGGGTGCGAGGGTGCCAGGGTGCGGAGGTGCCAGGGTGCGGAGGTGCGACGTGCCATGGTGCGGTGTGCGACGGTGCGACGGGGGACGCGGCGGAGATACCGTAGGGGCCGACCTTGTGTCGGCCCGGTGATTCAGGGCGGACACGAGGTGCGCCCCTGCGTGGGGGACGTTGCGGGGGCCGACCCCCGTGTCGGCCCGGACTCCGGACTTCGGCGTCGGGCGGGCACGGCGGGCTGGGGAGCGGGCGGGCACGGGGCCCGCCCCCGCAACGTCGGCCCCGTCACCGCGCGATGAACACCTGGAACGGCGCCCAGTAGTACGGCTTGGCGAAGTTGCCGCCGGCAGAGATCAGGCGCAGCTTGGCGGCGCGGAGGGCGTCGGGGGCGGGATGGCCGGCTGCGAGGCCGGCGTAGGTGTCAGTCATCAACGTGGCCGTTGATTGATCGTCGACGTCCCAGAGCCCGGCGATCACGCGATCGGCGCCGGCGTGCATGAAGGCCCACGCGAGACCGACCAGCCCTTCGCCCCCGTACGCGCGATCGCCGGCGCTGCGGCACGCGGAGATCGTGACGAGATCGGCGTCCAGTGAGAGCTGCGCGATGTCGCGCGCGTACAGCTTGAAGGCGCCGTTCGGGCCGGCGGAGAGCTCGATCGACGAATCGAGCGGGCTCTGCGCGTTGGCCGTGGCGTGCGCGGTGAAATGAATCGCGCCGAAGCGGCCGGGCGACCCGCCGAGGAACGCCGCGGGCGACGCATCGGCGCCGCGCTGCACGACGACGTCTGCGGTCGTGAACGCGCGCCGGATCCCGTCGATCTCCGCCGGGGCGTACTGGAGGCGTCCCAACCCCTGACCGGAGTCGAGCGCATCGCCGACCACGAGCAGGGACGCCGACGCCTTCGACGCGGGCGGTCGTGCGCTGAGCACGGCCAGCGCCGGTGCCACGACAATCGTCGCGTCCTCGATCCAGTAACGCCGATCGGTGCCCACGGGCAGCGTCTCGAAGTTCACGCCGTGCAGGCTGCCGTCGGGAATCACGATCACGCGCGCGTCGTCCGGGACGAAGGGCAGGACGGGCGCGAGCACCGCGGCCGACAGCGCGTCGCCAGGGGCGCTCGCCGCGCGCTGCGGGTCGCCCAGCGTGCGTTCGATGAACGTCCGGTGCGCAGACACGAGACGATCGATGTCGGCCGCCGTCGGCAGCGTCACCATCTGCGCGCCGCGTGCGTTGATGATCCACGCGAACGATCGCTCCGGCCCTAGCCAGTAGGACACCGCCGTGGCGCGTGCGCGCCGCACGCGATCGACGAGTGACGCCGTCGGCA
>CAZVHY010000538.1:0-1382 GCA_964627115.1 uncultured Solibacteraceae bacterium
CCACAGTGGCAGCAGCTCGCGTAGTTCCTTGCGGGCGAGCACCAGCGTTGCGCGGTGCGTGACCGCCGTCACGCGGCGCCCCGTTCGGCCTGGAGCGTGCTGACGAAAATCTCCTCGAGCGTCAGCGCTTCGGTCGATATCGCTTCCGGTGACTGCGCCGTCAATCGGGACACGACGTCGGCGATGGCGCCCGCGGAGCCACGGGCGAGCAGCTCGAATTCCCGCCCCCGCTTCTTCACGAGCCGCGCACCGCCGAAGTCGGGCCGCGCCGGCTCTGCGGCAAATCGCACGTGAACGCGCTGGAATTCTTCGCGCGCGGTGTCGGTTTCGAGCGTGAGCACGTTCCGGCCGGCGTCGACGATGGTGAACTCGTCGATCAGGCCCTCGAATTCGGAGATCAGGTGCGTCGATACGAACACCGTTCGTCGTCCGGGATCGCCGTCCTGATAGGCGCCGATGATGGTCTCGATGAACTCGCGCCGGACGATTGGATCGAGCCCCGACGTCGGTTCGTCGAGCACGAGCAGACTCGGCTCGGGACAAACGGCGCCGATGAGCGCCAGTTGCGTGCGCTGCCCCTTCGACAGGTGGCTCGTCTTCTGCCGCTCGTCGAGCCGGAACTGGCTCAGCAGGGCGCGCTCGGTGTCGACGTTCCAGCGCGGGCGGAACGCAGCGGCGTAATCGAGCGACTGCCTCACCGTCATCCACGGATAGAACGCCACCTGATCGGGCACGTAACAAAGCGACGTCTTGACGGCGACGTCGTCTTTGGCCGGGTTCATCCCGAACACGCGCACGTCGCCGCTCGTCGGCTGCAGCAGGTTCAACAGACACCTGATCGTCGTGGTCTTCCCCGCGCCGTTGCGGCCGAAGAAGCCGTAGCAGCGGCCGGGCTGCACGGTCAGGCTCAGACCGTCCACGGCCTCCGTGCGGCCGAAACGGCGGACGAGGTTGCGAATCTCGACGGCGGGTGCGTCACCGGTCATGAATGTCCCTCACTCGTTGGCAGCACGTGTACGTTTCGCATGAAAGGCGTCGAAGCGCGCCTCGGCCAGACGCAGGAAGTCGTCTTTGCCGACCTGCAGGTGGTGAGCCTGGACGACGGCCTGATCGATTTCGCTGGTGAGCAGCTTCAGGCGTGCGTCCTTGCGGAATGGTGATTGCGCGGCCCTGATGAAGCAGCCGCGGCCGGCCGCCGTCTCGATGGCGCCCTGGCGTTCGAGCTCCGCGTACGCCTTGGCCACGGTGTTGCGGTTCACGCGGAGCTCTTCGGCCAGCGGCCGGATGGACGGCAGTGGATCGCCGTCGCGCGCGGCCCCCGCGGCGACGGCCGCTTTCACCTGGTCGACGAGCTGCAGGTAGACCGGCTTACCCGACTTGAG
>CAZVHY010000539.1:0-1377 GCA_964627115.1 uncultured Solibacteraceae bacterium
GATCGTCACGCGATTGCCGTCGAACGCGCACGTGATGTCGTCGTGGTGGATGTTCTCGACGTACTCCCAGCGCATGGCGAGCGTGTTGGCGTCCGGCCACGCCGCACTGGCGGCAATCTTCGTTGCAATGTCGGTACGGCCAGGCACCGGAAACAAGTCACCAGACCCGGTCCGCTGATTCTCACCAATCACCCATCGTCCCAGGCCGCACGCGACGGACCTGGTGCCGCTGGCGCCGTCGACCGTGAACGTGCAGACATCTCCGGCGACGTCGAACCGCAACGTCCGCGCGCCCAGCGGATTCTCGTCGAGCGTGAACGTCCTGCCGGAGAGATCGGCCACGCGCGGCGACGTCGCCTCGCCGGCAACCGGGGCCAGCGCGAGCGCACCAAGCGCCTGCGTGAGCGCGCCGTGCGCGGATGCATCAGCCGGCAGCGTCGCGTCATCGTGAATCGCCGGCAGCAGGTGATCCCACATCAGGTTCATCGACCGCTGCATGTCGGACGACTCGCCGGTGACCGCAATCACCACGTCCTTCTGCGGAATGACGACGCAGAACTGGCCGAAGGCGCCGTCACCGCGATAGAACCCGGGCGCCGGCTTGCAGCGCCAGAACTGATAACCGTACCCCTGCGACCAGTCGTTGTCGCCGCCCTGCGACGTGGTCTGCTTGCTCGTGGCTTCGTCGACCCACGCCGCAGGCACGAGTGGCTGGCCGCGCCACTGGCCGCGGTCCAGATACACCTGGCCGAACTTCGCGATGTCCTCCGTGGTGATGCGCAGGCCGTAGCCGCCGACGTTGACGCCCGTGGGATCCGCTTCCCAGTCCGATCCTTCGATGCCGAGCGGCGCGAACAGCCGTTCGCCGAGCAGATCGTGCACGGTCCGGCCGGTGACCTTCTGCACGATGGCGGACTGCATGTACGTGGCGCCCGTGTTGTAGAGGAAGTGCGTGCCCGGCTCGAAGTCCACGCCCAGTTCGAGGAACGCTTTCGGCCAGCTGCCGTTCGACGTGCGGAGCGCGCCCATCGTGTCCTTCGCGTGCCCGGTCGTCATCGTCAGCAGGTGTCTGACCTTCATCGCCGCGAGGTTCGGGCCGATGGTCGACGGAAGATCGTCGGGGAAGAACTTCGTGACGGGATCGTCGACACTCAACAGGCCGTCGGCGACGGCCATCCCCACGGCCGTGGACGTGAAGCTCTTGCTGAGCGAGTACAGCGTGTGGCGATACCGCGCCTCGAACGGCGCCCACCAGCCTTCGGCCACGACGTGTCCGTGGCGCAGCACCATGATGCTGTGGAACTCGATGCCGCTCCGGGCCACTTCGTCGAGAAATCGCGTGATGCCCGCGGAACTGACGCCCTGCGCTTCAGGCGT
>CAZVHY010000540.1:0-1375 GCA_964627115.1 uncultured Solibacteraceae bacterium
TCGAGACCTGGTAACCGGAGAGATCGAGGCCGGGCACGACACCTGCGCGAGGCTCAGCGGGCGCCGGTGTCGACGGGTCTTCCATGTGGAGCGTGTAGAAGACGCCGTTGTTCGCGTAGTCCGGGTCGAAGACGAAGCTCGTGAGCCCGGTGGCGAAGTTGCGCTCGAACGTGAACTTCGGGAACAGGCCGGGCCGGCCTTCGAGGCCATTGAAGTCGAGGTACGTCGTGAAGGCCTTCGTCTGTTTGTCGAGGATGTAGAGCGGGCCGTTGAGGTCGTTGACGAAGAACCGCCGGCCGCCAGGCTCGTCGCGCAGATAGTTGACGCGCGACAACTGCGCCATGGTGTTCGTGCCGCCCGCCTGCGCCGTGATCGGCATGGCCGCGTAGTCCTCGAAGTCGAGGCTCAGCCGCGTGGCTGACTGGGCGCGGGGAAACTGGGAAGTCGCGAATGTCAGCAACAGCGTCGATGCCGCGGCGGTCAGCAGGAGCATCGGCTTGGAAGTGCGCATCCGGCAAGAATAGACAAAAGCGCGCGTGGCCCGCATGAAGCGGCGTTCACGTCTCGGCTGAAAACGAAGATCGCGCAAGTAAGATAGAGCTTTGGGCAAGCCGATGAAGAGAATGTTGCCGCGCCGGGACACCGGGCCGAACGTCGAGTCCAGTGAGAGACTCGCGAGACTCGTGGCCGCGCACACGCCCGGTGAAGGCCGATTCGAGCTCCGGTGCAAGGGCGTCTACGCCGTCCGGTGGTCGCACATCACGCACGAGCCGCTCTATTCCACCAAGGGGCCGGCGCTCTGCGTGATCGCCCAGGGCAGGAAGGTGATGATGCTCGGGCGCGAGACGTTCGACTACGATCGCACCCGCATGGTGGCCAACTGGGTCGACCTGCCCATTGCGGGCCAGGTCGTCGATGCGACACCCGAGAAACCATTTCTCGCGGTCAAGATTGATCTCGATCCCTACAAAATCACCGAACTCGCGTTTCGCGTCTATCCACACGGCACACCGGAAGCCCCGAGCAGCCGTGGGTTCTCGGTCGGCCCGGCGACCGACGGGATCGTCCTGGCCACCACACGGTTGCTCGAGCTCGTGGACGATCCGGCTGACGCCAGTCTCCTCGCGCCGCTGGCCGTCGAGGAGGTCTTGATTCGGCTCCTGCGGAGCTCCATGGGAGGCGGCCTGGCGCTCGTCGGGCAGGCGGGAACAGGCACGCACCGCGTCGCGCGCGTCGTGTCCTGGATGCGGGCGAACCTGGCGCGGCCGATCACCATCGAACAACTGGCGCGGCTCGGCCACATGAGCGTGTCGGCCTTCTACCAGCGGTTCAAGGCCGTCACGGCGCTGAGCCCGCTGCAGTACCACAAGGTGCT
>CAZVHY010000541.1:0-1366 GCA_964627115.1 uncultured Solibacteraceae bacterium
ACCGAGAACTTCGGATCGCGCGTGAGCGTCGGCGGTACCGGCTATCTCATCGGCTTCGACTACAGGCAGACGATCACGCCGGATCTGAAGGTGACGGCCGGCATCATGCACCTGAGCTCACACCTGACGCGCGACCTTGACGAGAAGCTGGCGGAAGCACGCGGCGCCGGCATGACCGTGCCCGATGTCGTCGATGGCGACGAGTTCAACGTGCTCTACGTCAAGCTCGCGCATCGCCGCGCCAGCTGGCGCTTCAGGCCGGAGGTCGAGGCGATCGTGCATCCGATCAGCATCCGCCTCAGCGGCGGACGGCACACGTCCGTGCGGCCCCTGCACGTACGCGCGCGAGCAACGATCGTGTCGCGCCGGACGTTCGCGGTGGCGGCTGAAACGATGCACGAGATCGGCCGCCATCCGTTCCATCACCTCGCCCTGGTCGTCGAACGGCACGGCCGCACCGACGCGGCGCCGCGGGTACAGCTGCTCGTCGGCTTCACGCCGGGCCATCAGCTGCACGTCAGCCCAGACGTCGGGGCGGTGCGGGGCGGCATGGCCGTCGGCGTCCGCTTGAACGCCGGGCCCTGACGGACGCGCAGGGGGTGGGCCAGAGCGCCCGCTGGCCTGCGGGCAGCATGTCGAGCCTCGGCCGGAATCGTGCGGTCATCCCGCGCGCGTCCGGTCCTCATCACTCAGAAACTTCTCGATGAGAACCTCGTCGATGTACCGGCCGCGGATGCGTGCCTGTCGTCTGGCCGTTCCGATCACCGTGAATCCCTGGGCCAGATAGGTCTGCAATGCGGCGTCGTTGTCGGCGCGGACGTACGTGAAGATCTTCTCGTAGCCCTGTGTCACGGCCTCGGCAAACGTGACGGCGAACAGGGCCCGAGCAATGCCACGCCGACGGTGCTGCAGTGCCACGTACGTTCCCATCACGCCGACGTGATCGAAAGCGTGCGTGAACGTGGCGAAGGGATCGAGATTCTGGAGCCCGGCGACGCGGCCGTCGAGCACGGCGACGTGAAAGATGCCGCGTACGGGAAACTCTCGAATGAAACGCCGCTGATCGTCGACGGTCATCGGCGTGTCGAGCGCCGTATAGACACCAGCCTCGATGATGGGATTCAGGAGCTCGACCATCTCCTCCGCGTCCGCCAGCCGCGCATCCCGAATCTCGATGTGATCCACAGAACGGCATTCTATCGCCGCCGCCCATGCCCCCCGGGTCTGAAGACCCGGGGCTCCATTGCAGCCTTGTCGACTTGTAGCCTCGTAGCCTCGCAGCCGTCCTCCGCTTGACAACTGCCGGCCTGCTCGCCTAGAAATTCTAGGCTATGAGACGACGACAGGAACGGGGTGACGACCGCGA
>CAZVHY010000542.1:0-1359 GCA_964627115.1 uncultured Solibacteraceae bacterium
GTCTGCAAAACCTCCACCCCCGGTTCAAATCCGGGCGGCGCCTCCAACTTTGATCTGGGGGCTGTGCGTCCCCGGCCCCCCAGCGCCGTCGCTCGCGATGCGGCTGCTCGCTACCCACCATGCTCTCGCGACCAGGTCGACACCACCCGGCCACCAATGAGCTCGTACGGCAAAGGAAGAAGTGCCTTCTGCAGGTCCTGCAGGTCCTCGTCGCCCGGCGTCGATCTGCTGAATCTCAGCGACCGAATGGTGGCCGACACGCTCCATTCAGCCTCGAGCAGCCTGGCCTTCACTCGGTTTTGCAGCCGCCGCCGACAATGTTAGTGTTACCGGACAGGGTTCATCTGCCGCGAGTGGCCTGTATGCGTCGCTTCGGTGTCAACGGCCGGCGCGGCGCCAGGCTCGCCAGACACGAGGAGCGGGCATATTGGCCGATAGATGAGCGACGAGCAACGTCGCGATGCTGGAGGTCCGCGCCGGCAGATCGTTGAAGTAGCGGACACAGGCCACTGGCTTGTAGCCGCCTGAGGTATTTCTTGATGCAAGGCCAACACGTCGATTTCTCGAACGAGCCGAGCCGTCGCACTTTTCTGTCTGCTATCCGATCCTTTGTGGCGGACAGAACCCGCAACAGTCGAGAGGCCGCTTCTATTGCCGTTCGCCGTTTCAGGAGTCAGCTCGCATTCGCCTTCAAGCGGCCCGTGACGTTCAACGAGAAGATCCTGTATCGCAAGCTCTACGAACGTGACCCTCGCATGCCACGACTCACCGACAAGATTACGGCCAAGGAGCTCGTTGCCGCGAAACTGGGTGATGAGTGGATTATTCCGACGCTTTTCGCGGGACGCGAACTTCCGCCACGCGCGGAGCGGCTGACGTGGCCGCTGCCGTATGTTGTCAAGCCAAGCCATCGTAGCGGACAGGTGGCCTTCGTGCGGAGCGAGGCAGACATTGACTGGCAGGTCATCGAGGATGCATGCGTGGCATGGACATCCAGTTTACATGGCCAAGCCGATCTCGAGTGGGCGTACGGTGAGATCGAGCCTGGGATCATCGTGGAGGAGTATATCGGCTCCGAGCAAGCGCCGATGGACTACAAGTTCTACGTATTCAATGGTCGTGTCGAGTTTGTGGAAGTTCACACCGACAGACAGGTCGAGCATAAATACGCGATCTTTGACAGGAACTGGACTCGGCAAGACTTCAAGTTGGGAGATTTGCTGGTCGAAAGGCGGGATGTGCCCGCGCCGGCCTGTCTGCCAGCCATGATCGATGCGAGTGAACGACTCGGCGCTGAATGGAGTTTTGTCCGAGTCGATCTCTACGAGGTCGGAGGCCGACCGAAGTTCGGTGAGATGA
>CAZVHY010000543.1:0-1345 GCA_964627115.1 uncultured Solibacteraceae bacterium
TCGGGCTCTTCGCGGTTAGCAGGGGTGCAGGTGATGGCTGGGTGTGACTCGCCGTGATTGGCGGGTGCAGGCCCACCGTACTCGGCGGCGTTGGTTGTCGGGGTTGCGGAAGCCGAAGGCGATGCGTCCGACGTGCTTGACGATGCGGTTGTAGCCTTCGGAGCGGGCATTGGTCAGACCGGTTTGCAGTGCGGCGATGATCGGGTTCTGCCAGGTCTCGATGGTGCGGGCGAGCTTGATGATCTCGGGTACCTTGCAGGCGGCGCAGAATTGGTAGAAGCGGTCCAGTGCCGCGGTGATCTCGTATCGCAATCCACCGCGGTCAGCGCACGAAAGTAGGTCGCGGAGTAGCTCTTTGGCGATCCATGCGGCAGCTATGTCATGATTGGGGTCAGCGGAGAGTAGCTTGCTGAACAGTGTGGCCCGCTGGGTTTCGGTGAGTCGTTCAGCGGCCCGTAACAACCGGCGGCGGTTGATCCACTCCACGTCGGCCTTGCGGCCGCGGCGGCCCCGCTGGGTCCAGGTGACACGGCGGCGCACCGCGTCGAGCATGTCGTTGGCCTTTTTGACGATATGGAACCGGTCGGCGATCACCACCGCATGTGGCAGCGCTTCACGGGCAGCGCGGGCATAGGCCGGCGACAGGTCGATGGCCACGTGGGTGATCTGCGCCCTCCATGGGTCCTTGCGGGCCTGCAGCCATTCGATCACCGCAGCCGAGCTGCGACCGTTGACCTGGGCCAACAAGCCGGCGGTGCCAGTGAGGTCGACCAGCCCGGTGTCCCAGCGGTCAACCCAGACCCTGCGCCCGGTGGCGCAGTCGTGCTCCCATCTGGCCTTACCGCGACGGGTTTCATCGATGCCCAGTACCGCCACCGGGGCGGGCTCGGCCTCCAGGACAGCATCGGCTGTGGCGACGACCTGTTCATGGACGGTCTGCCAGGCGCATCCGTACTCGCCGGCCACGGCCGCCACCGAGCGGTCGTCATCGAGGACCGCGGTGGCCATCGAGGCTTTCGCTCTCGGGGTCACACGTGCCCGCGCCGGCACCCCAGGAACCGCTTCGGTGAATACCTTTCGATCGCATACTATGTTGGTGCACAACCACTTTCGCTTTCTCCACCGAAGCTGTGGTCGGTCCGGGCCGACCTGCACATCACGCGGGGCGGTCGACACCCAGCCCTTCGAGCGGCTCGACCGTTGCCCGCATTGCGGGCAGATCCCCACCCACACCGGCGCCGTGGCCACCTGCACCAACCGGGTGCCATCTGCTTTTCGTTGCACCGACTCGACCACCACACCGTCGAGATCGAGCAGCAATGAACTACCGTCAACCATGCCCGCG
>CAZVHY010000544.1:0-1339 GCA_964627115.1 uncultured Solibacteraceae bacterium
TCGACACACCGGGCCGAAGTCGTCCGGTGAGATACAGCCAGTGGACGAGGCGGCTGTCTCTCGCGTCTCCTCGCATCGCCGCCGTGCTCGACAGCGGCACGAACACGTCCGGCCGCAGACCTTTCGCCGTGCCGGCAAAGTCCGGAGCCGCGACGCCGATGATCGTCAGCGGATGTCCGTTGACAACGAGCGGCTGGCCGATCGCGTCGGGATCAGCCGCGAGTTGACTGCTCCAGAACGCGTGCGTGACGACGACAACCGGTGCGCCCGTGCGATCGTCGGCGGTCGCGATCAGGCGTCCGCGCGCCGGCATGACACCGATGGTGTCGAAGTACCCTCCCGAGACGAGCAGCCCCGTCGCCATGGCGGCATCGCCGTTGTGTGCCACGCTTGCGGGAAACGTCCCGAACGCCGCGATACCGGTCAGGCCGACGTCATCGAGGTTCTCGAGATCGCGAAACAGCGGGATGCTGAAGATGGCATCCATGCCACCGGCGCTGTTGGTCTCCCTGGCGCCCGCGCGCGGCCCTGTTGCCGTGAGGTTCACGAGCGCTTCTGGCGAAGCGACCGGGAGCCGGCGATACAGCAGTTGTTCGTACAGCGAGAACGTCGCGGTGTTGGCGCCGATGCCCAGCGCGAGCGAGGCCACCGCGCAGGCCGAGACGATGGGCGTTCGGCGGGCGACGCGCAGGGTGTAACGGACGTCCTGCCAGAGATCGTCGAGCAGGCGAAGGCCTCGGCTCTTCCGGCACTCGTCCTTGACGCCCTCGACGCCACCAAGTTCCATCCGCGCGTGCCGGAGGGCGTCGGCGCGCGACATGCCGCCGCGCGTCAGGTCGTTCGCCCGCGCCTCGATGTGAAACCGGAGCTCGTCGTCCATCCCCGCCTCGAACCGTTGGCGACCGGTGACGGCACGAACGAGTGAGCGAAGACGCGCGAACATGTCAGACCTCGTCCGGCGTGGCTGCGAGCGCGGCGGCAATCGCCGCCGCCGATCGCGCCCAGGCATCTTGATCGGCGCGCAGGCGTCGCCGGCCGGCCGGCGTGAGCGTGTAGTACTTCGCGCGCCGGTTGTTCTCGCTTTCGCCCCAGGCGGTCGAGAGCAGCCCCTGATGTTCTAGACGGTAGAGTGCCGGATACAGCGAGCCCTGCGGGACCTTCAACGCATCGCCGGAGATCTGCTGAATGCGCAGCAGGACGCCGTAGCCGTGAAGCGGCTCGAGCGAGACGGCCTTCAGGATCAACATGTCGAGCGTGCCCGGGAGCAGGTCGGCGTGTTTCATGAGCAAATCCTAGACGAGCTAGGAGAGTAGACATGCTCTCCTAGTTTGTCAAGGAG
>CAZVHY010000545.1:0-1338 GCA_964627115.1 uncultured Solibacteraceae bacterium
TGACCGACCGCGTCATCAACGAGCTGATGGGCAAAGACCCATCTGCGCGGTTCCGCTTCATCATGGACCGGGCGGAAGAGGCGGAAGAGCTGGACGTGTAGGGGGAAGGCGACGAGGCTGCAAGGCGGCAAGGCTGCGGGAAGATGGAGCCCAGGGTCTTCAGACCCGGGGATGGACATGAAAAAGCTGCTGGTCGTCGTGATCGCTCTTGGCGTTCTGCTCGCGGGCGTCGGCTACGTTCTCTACGTGACGAACGGAACCCCCGTCGTCGCGGCGGTTACCGATGACGAGGCCGCCGATGCGTCGCGGCCCTTTGTCATCAAGCTGCACGCGCAGTGGTGTCCGAAGTGCATGGTGACGAAGGACGTGTGGGCTGATGTCGAGCGGGCGTACGCGGGGCGCGTCAATCTGCTCGTGCTCGACTTCACCGATGACGCGCGTACGGAGGTGAGCCGTGCCGAGGCGCAACGCCTGGGCCTCGAGGCCGTGTTCGACGACTACGACGGAGTCACCGGCGCCGTGCTCGTTCTCGACGGCCGGACACGCGAGGTGACAGCCGATATCAGCGGCAGCCGCGATTTCGAGGAATACCGCGTGGCCATCGACGCGGCGCTCACCCGCTGATCCGACGCACGTCTGCCCGATACTCACGATGAGCGATTTCGATATCGCGGTGTTCGAATGGTGAACGGATCCTGGACGATCCGTCGTCTCGATGTCGTCGGCGATGCCGACGTCGAGCAGTTGATCGACGTGCTGATCGACTGCGTCGAGGGCGGCGCGTCGGTCAGCTTCATGTTGCCGCTCACGCGCGATCGGGCGCGGGCATTCTGGCGGAGAACCGCGGAGGGCGTTGCTGCCGGCCATCGCATCCTGCTGGTGGCGGAGGACGAGCGCGGCATCTGCGGCACGGTACAACTCATCATCGACCAGCCGGAGAACCAGCCGCACCGGGGCGATCTCGCGAAGATGCTCGTGCACCGGCGTGCGCGACGGCAGGGTGTCGGCGCGGCACTGATGCGCGCGGCCGAGCACGCGGCGCGCGAAGCGGGGAAGGTCATCCTTGTGCTCGACACCGTGACCGGCGGCGACGCCGAGCGTCTGTATGCCTCGCTCGGGTGGCAGCGTGTCGGCGTGATCCCCGACTACGCCCTGTTTCCCGCGGGCGACTACTGCGCGACCACGGTGTTCTATCGCGACCTGAGGGACTGAAAGGCGGCACGGCTGCGCGGTGGCTCGGCTGCGGGCTGCGCGGCTGCGGGATCGAACGGCTGCGCGGCTGTGGGCCGGCCCCTACGTCGTCCAGCGGTTCGCTTCCGGGTCGTCCATGTCGCAGCC
>CAZVHY010000546.1:0-1331 GCA_964627115.1 uncultured Solibacteraceae bacterium
CGCGCGCGGACGAGATCCGGAAGGACCTCGACGCGCGCGGCATCGTGCTCGAGGACTCGGCCACGGGTACGCGCTGGAAACGGAAATAAACCGTGGAGAACATGTAGGACACGGAGGCGGAACGTGCTTCGCGACGAACGCGCGGTGCGATTCTGCCTCCCGATCGCATACGGCGACCTGCGGTCGCCGTCGGGCCGCATCGCGGCCCGACGCGCTCGTCGCGCGTCAGTCGGACGGTCTTTACTCCATGTCCTTCATGTCCTACACGGTTCAATGAAACCTATGAAAATCACTGACGCGAAGGTGTTCGTCTGCTCGCCCGGCCGGAACTTCGTCACGCTGAAGATCACGACCGACGAGGGCATCTACGGCCTGGGCGACGCGACGCTGAATGGGCGCGAGCTGGCTGTTGCCAGTTACCTCCGCGATCACGTCCTGCCGTGCATCATCGGCCGCGATCCGTTCCAGACCGAGGACATCTGGCAGTACCTCTACCGCGGCGCGTACTGGCGCAAGGGGCCGGTGACGATGAGCGCGATTTCGGCGGTGGACGTCGCGCTCTGGGACATCAAGGGCAAGGCGCTCGGCCAGCCGCTCTACAACCTGCTCGGCGGACGCTGCCGCGAAGGGGCGACGGCGTATTGTCACGCCAATGGCCGCGATGTGGAGGAAACCTGCGACAAGGTCGCCGAGCACATCGAGATGGGCTATCGCGCCATTCGCGTGCAGTCCGGCGTGCCGGGGCTCGCGTCGACGTACGGTGTGGCGAAGCCGGGGGCCGCGTACGAGCCGGCCGAGCGCGGGTTGCCGACCGAACATGTCTGGTCGACCGAGAAGTACCTGCGCCACGCGCCGGCGCTGTTCGACGCGGTGCGTACGAGGTTCGGTGACGACCTGCACCTGCTGCACGACGCGCATCACCGGTTGAAACCGATCGAAGCCGCGCGCCTCGGCAAGGCGCTCGAACCGTATCACCTGTTCTGGCTCGAAGATCCGACGCCGGCCGAACTGCAGGAGGGCTTCCGTCTCATCCGCCAGCACACGACGACGCCGATTGCGGTGGGGGAGATCTTCGACAGCGTGTGGGACGCGAAGCAGCTCATCAGCGAGCAGCTGATCGACTACCTGCGGATGACCGTGCTGCACGGCGGCGGCATCACGCCGATGAAGAAGGCCGCAGCCTTCGCGCACATGTATCACGTGCAGACCGGCTGCCACGGTGCCACCGATCTGTCACCGATCACGATGGGTGCGATGCTGCACTTCGACCTGTCGATCCCGAACTTCGGTATCCAGGAACACATGCCGCACAACGCGGAAACCGACGAGGT
>CAZVHY010000547.1:0-1326 GCA_964627115.1 uncultured Solibacteraceae bacterium
CACCGGCGGCCGGGCCAGCAGTCTCTTCGGTCCCGCCAGCCGAACTGGCCGGGCGCATCGCCGGCCTCGCGGGAGACGTTGCGATCGGGCGTCGCGTGTTCGAACAGCAGGCCTGCGCCGCGTGTCACACGACCACGGCGTCCGAACCGGAAAAGGGACCGTTCCTCGGTGGCATCTTCACGCGTTACAGTCGCGCGGAAGTGCTCGAGTCGATCGTGCAGCCCGCGGCCCGCGTGGCGCAGGGCTTTGCCACCAACGCGTTCACGATGTCCGACGGTCGCCAACTCGTGGGCTTCGTCGTGCGTGAGGGGCAGGACGACGTCGTCGTGCGCGACATTGCCGGAACGGAAACGACGCTGCGCAAAGCGCAGGTCAGCGGCAGGGAGGTGCTGCCGGGATCGGCGATGCCGCCCGGGCTCGTCGACACGATCACGCTGAACGAGCTGGCGTCGCTGCTGGCGTTCCTCGAGTCGACGACGCCCAAGTAGTAGATGGAGGTTGAGATGCGCGCACGTTCGACACGGCGTCGCTTCATGCGTCTGGCCGCTGGCGCGGCGGCCGGCGTGCCCGCCTCTCTTCTGGCGGCAGAGCAGGCGCCAGGCAGCCAGCGCCGTATCGAGCCGGGATCCGAGGAACTGACGCACTATCAGATCGGCCCGCACATCTGGCTGCGCTGGCACAACGAGCCGCTGGTCGGCTACCGTGCGCACGCGACGCAGAAGTATCCGTACTTCTTCCCGTTTGCCGGTCCCGTATCAGGCCTGTCGATGACCTCCGAGTCGTCGCTGCCGTGGCCGCATCACCGGTCGCTCTTCTTCGGGTGCGACTTCGTCAACGGCGGTAACTACTGGCAGGACGGGCTCGAACGCGGCCAGATCGTTTCGACCGGTCCGCGCGTGGCATCGGCCACGAAGACGTCAGCGGTGATCGAAGACGCGTGCGAGTGGCGTCAACCCGACGGACCCGTGCAGATGACCGACGAGCGGCGCTTCACGGTGTCGGTGCCCGGTCCCGGTCTTCGCCTCCTCGATGTCGACATCACGTGGCGCGCAGCGGTCGACGTCACGATTCAGAAGAACAACCACGCGCTGTTCGCGTTGCGTGCGGTGCACGAGATCACACCGTGGGGTGGCGGCCGGCTCGTGTCGAGTGACGGGCAGGAAGGCGAGGCGCAGACGTTCGGCAAGCCGTCGCGCTGGTGCGCGTTTTTCGGCCGGCGCACGCAGGCGAAGGGCGAGCCGGTCGAGGGCATTGCGCTGATGGATCACCCGGAGAGTCCGTGGGCGCCGTGCCCGTGGTTCACGCGCGACTACGGGTTCCTGTCGC
>CAZVHY010000548.1:0-1321 GCA_964627115.1 uncultured Solibacteraceae bacterium
CCGGCCTCACGACACTCGGCGAGGAACTGGGCCAGCTCTACCAACCGGCCGCGATTGCGGCGAGTGTGTTCAACAGCCGGCTCGGCCAGGTCTGGAACGGCGAGGTGTTCGAGTAGGGCGAACCCGGCCGTCGCGCGGTCGCGGGCCTCCCCGGGTCTGAAGACCCGGGGCTCCATCTGTACCTCGTCGCCTTGTCGCCTTGTCGCCTCGTAGAATGTGCCGATGCGCCGCGACAGCCTCCTCGACTTTTTCGAGGACTTCTCACGCACCGACGACACGTTCATCGTCCACGACGATGGCTATCGCGTGCGGCGGGCGACGTACCGGCAGATCGCGGCAGCGGCGCGGGCGTTCGGTCAGAAATTGATCGACGCCGGCGTCGCGCCCGGCGACAAGGTCGTCATCTGGTCCGAGAACCGAACGGAGTGGGTGGTCGCGCTCTGGGGCACGCTGCTCGTTCGCGCGGTACTCGTTCCCGTCGACTTCCGCGCGTCGGCCGATCTGCTCACGCGCATCAGCGCCATCGTCAAGGCAAAGGTCGTCCTCGTTGGTGATGAAGTGGACGTGCCGGCGTCAGTAACGGGCGACGTGTGGAAGCTGACCGACGCCGTCGTCATCGACGATGCAGCGGCCGGTGCGAACGCCGCGCACGCTGGCCCGTGGCGTCCGGCCGGCTCTCCCGAGGGCACGTCACTCGCCGAGATCATCTTCACGTCCGGTGCGACGTCCGAACCGAAAGGCGTGACGATCACGCACCGCAACGTGCTCGCCAACATCATCCCGATCGAGCGCGAGGTCGGGAAATACCTGCGCTACGTGCGCGTCGTGCACCCGCTGCGGTTCCTGAACCTGCTGCCGCTGAGCCACATGTTCGGCCAGTCGATGGCCACGTTCATGCCGCCGATGGTGAAGGGCACCGTGGTTTTCTCTCACGGTTACAGCCCCGTCGAGATCCTCCGGCAGATCAAATCGCGGCGCATCTCCGTGCTCGTCAGCGTGCCGAAGGTCCTCGACGTGCTGCGCGACCACATTCAGCGCGTCCACCCGCACACGGCCGATCCGGATCCCCTCGTCGGGAAACACTGGCTGTGGCGCTGGTGGCACTACCGCGACGTACGCCGCATGTTCGGCTGGAAGTTCTGGGCCATGGTCTGCGGCGCCGCGCCGCTCGATCCGGAACTCGAGGCGTTCTGGCGCAAGCTCGGCTTCCTGGTCGTGCAGGGCTACGGCCTCACGGAAACCGCGCCCATCGTCACGCTGAACCATCCGCTGCGCGCGTCGAAGGGCACGGTCGGCACGCCCATCGGCGGCGTCAAGGTGA
>CAZVHY010000549.1:0-1319 GCA_964627115.1 uncultured Solibacteraceae bacterium
CGAGCGATGGCAGCTACGTCCTGACAGCCGGCGATGCTGGTGAAGCCACGCGGCTGCGACCGGAAGTGTACCGGCTGCTCGATCTCTTCGATGGCCGGCGGGCGACGGACGACGTCCGACATTCAGTGAAAGCCCAGACCGGCGTGGGCGTCGGCGACAGCTTCATCGCCGCTCTGTATCACCATCGGATCTTGATAGGGGCGTGAGGGCTGCGCGGCCGCACGACTGTCGTAGCCGCAGGGCTTTACGCCCTGCGGATCCGCCGCCCCGCCCCCGCCGGGCGTAAAGCCCTGCGGCTACGACAGACGCTGCAGCTACTTCTTCGCCCGCCGCTCCTTGCGATACACCTTCAGCTCTTCCGCGCGCTTGCGCCCCAGTGCGGACAACGACTCGAGCCAGGCGCCCTTGTAGGGCCGTAGTCCCTCCACGATCGTTCGGAGGACGACGTAGTTGCGGTACCACTTCTTGTCGGCGGGCACGACGTGCCACGAAGCGCCGGGCTCGGCGCACCGGCTGATCGCGAGTTCATAGGCGCGCGTGTACTCGTCCCAGAACTCGCGCTCCTTCCAGTCCCCAACCGCCAGTTTCCAGGCCTTCTCCCGTTCTTTTTCGCGCTCGAGCAGGCGTTCTTCCTGCTCGTCGGCGCTGACGTGCAGGAAGAACTTGAAGAGGAGCGTTCCGTTCTGCGTCAGCAGGCGTTCGAAGTCGTTGATGGCCTGGTAGCGCGGCTCGATGACGTCAGGCGAGAACAGCGAGTGGACGCGCGTGACGATCACGTCCTCGTAGTGCGATCGATTGAACAGCACGATTTCCCCGCGCGCCGGCGTCTTCGCGTGGACGCGCCAGAGGAAGTCGTGCGCGAGCTCCTCCTCGGTGGGCACCTTGAAGGACTCGACACGCACGCCCTGCGCGTTGCAGTAGTCGAGTACCGTACGGATGGCACCGTCCTTGCCAGCCGCGTCGCGCCCCTGGAAGACGACGAGGACACCGTGCTGGCGCGCCGCGTACAGCAGGTCGTCGAGTTCGGCCACTTCGGCGGCCAGCGCCGCCGTCAACTTCTCGATGTGTGCGCGCTTCGTCCCCGGTGGTGGCGTGGTCGGTAGCCGGTCGAGATGAATGGGACGGGTTGGCGCTGACGCGGTGCGGGCCATCGGGTTCTCCTGTGGCAGACACTTTACTCCCCAGGCCCCGGGTCTGAAGATCCGGGGCTCCATTTCGAACAGGCTGCGCGGCGGCACGGCGGCTGGCGGCACGGAATCAGTCGGCTCCCGATCCATAATCCCAACGGGAGTCTCGAAACCGATGCTCGCAGCCATTCC
>CAZVHY010000550.1:0-1314 GCA_964627115.1 uncultured Solibacteraceae bacterium
GACACGCACTCAGTGTCAATGTGGTGTCGCCGCTGTTGCGGTGGTTGGGTTTCTTTCCACCTGGTGTCTGGCTCAGACACGCACTGCCGCCCCTCGGGGTTGGTCTTCGAGCATTGTGCCGACATCAGGTGGGAAGGACCGACCGGCGTGACTTGATAGGAGCGTGGCACCGCCCCCACTGAGATGTGTCCGCCGGCCGGCCCAACCTTCTTCACCCCATCTAGATGAAAGAAGGCACCGTCCATGGTGGTCATTGGAACCGATGTACACAAGCGCACCCACACCTTCGTCGCCGTCGACGACCTCGGCCGAAAACTCGCCCAGAAAGTCGTCCCGGCCACCACAGCCGGGCATCAGGCCGCGATCCGCTGGGCCCGCGAACGATTCGGCACCGAAGTGCTCTGGGGTATCGAGGACTGCCGCAACCTCTCGGCACGCCTCGAGCGCGACCTGCTGACCGCCGATCAGAAAGCCGTGCGGGTTCCCCCGAAACTGATGGCCAACACCCGCACCAGCGCCCGCACCCCGGGCAAGTCCGACCCCATCGACGCACTGGCGGTCGCCCAGAGCGTCTTACGTCACCCCGACCTGCCCGTGGTGTCCCACGACGCGGTCTCGCGGGAGTGCAAGCTGCTCATCGACCGCCGTGAAGACCTTGTGGCCCAAAGAACCTCGACAATCAACCGGTTCCTCGGACGCGTCCATGAACTCGACCCCGCCCACACCCCGAAGAAAGCGTCGATGACGCGCGCCAAGACCTGCAAGGCACTCGCCGAATGGCTCGACACCCTCCACGGACTGCTCGCCGAGCTGGCCCGCGACGAACTGGCCGACATCGAGCGGCTCACCGACACCATCAACGCCCTGGCCACCCGCATCCACCTGACCGTCGCCGATGAAGCCCCGCACCTGCTGGCCCTGCCCGGCTGCGCCGCCCTGACCGCCGCCAAGATCCTCGGCGAAACCGCCGGCATCACCCGCTTCCACAGCGAGGCCGCCTACGCCCGCCACAACGGCAGCGCCCCCATCCCGGCCTGGTCGGGCAACACCGCCGGCCGAGTCCGCCTCAACCGATCCGGAAACCGCCAACTCAACACCGCCCTGCACCGTATCGCCATCACCCAGATCGGCATGAAAGACAGCGCAGGACAGATCTACTACCGCAAACGACTCGCCGCCTCAGACTCGAAAAACGAAGCACTCCGCTGCCTCAAAAGACGACTCTCCCGCATCGTCTACCACCACCTACGAACCGACCACAACACCCAGCACACCACCCCCAGCGCGGCCGCTTGACATAGGAGCAATGCTCGC
>CAZVHY010000551.1:0-1314 GCA_964627115.1 uncultured Solibacteraceae bacterium
TCTACGTCATCGGCCGGGACGGCCGCATCGCCTACGCGCTGCCCGGCGGCGTGGATGCCATTGTCGCGGCCGTTCGGGCGCTGTAGGAGAACCGTGCAGGTATGGAGGACTGAACCGTGTAGACACGTAGGACATGTAGGGACGGATTCGACGAGCGCGATGGGCCTGAGTCGTCACACGCGAGACAAGAGAGCGGTCCACCGCCACGCGGCTCTCTTGTCTCGCGTGTGACGACTCAGGCCCGAAGGCGACCTTCGGTCGCCCGCCGGCTCTGCCGGCGGCGCTCGTCGAGTCTGTCGCTCCCCATGCCCTCCATGACCTACACGGTTCAACTCACGGCAGCGGACGCTTGCACCCGCGACTCAATAAAACCACCCCGTCCGGAACGACACCCCAATCACCGCGAAGAGCACCGACACGATTGTGACCGGCACGATGTGCCACGCGAGCGACGTGAGATTGCGTTCCGAGAGATTCGGGATGACGCGGAACCGCGCGTCGATGGCAAAGCCCACGGTCACGAGCAGCAGCAATACCTTGACGCCCACGAGGCGCGCCACGGGGTGTTCGAACGCGAACCAGGCGCCGACGTCCGGCACCTGACGATACGCGAGCCAGAGACCCGTCACGACCTGTGTCACGAGCGCGGGAATACCGATACGTTCGTACGCAGATTCGAACGTCAGTAACTCTGCGGGCGTCCGTTCGCGCAGCACGCGGGGCAGGATCGTGAGGGCGAGCACGAGGTGTCCGCCGGTCCAGATCGTGGCGCCGAGCACGTGCAGGAGAAGCAGGATGCCGTATGTCGTCATGGGACGATACCTCGCCAGCGCAACTGCTGGTTTGAACCGTGTAGGCATGTAGAACACGAAGGGACGAGTTCGACGAGCGTGCTGGCGAAGCCAGCAGGCGACCTCCGGTCGCCTGTCGGGCGTGGAGACGTTGCTGGCGCACAAGAGAGCACACAGATGCGACTGACTCTCTTGTGCGCCAGCGACGTCTCCACGCCCGTGCGCTCGTCGATCCGCAACTCTCCATGTCCTTCATGTCCTACACGGTTCACGTCCATCGCAGCAGCCGATGATTCGCGACGAGCAGCGTCGCGAAGATCGCCAGGCCGACGGCCTGGTGCAGCAGGGCCAGAGAAATCGGCACGTGCCACCAGAGCACGCTGATGCCGAGCACGATCTGCACGCCGACGAGCGCCGCGGCGGCGTGCACGGCGCGCCGCGCCGACGGCGACACCGATCGTTCGCGGCTCGAGAGCATGAGCCAGACGACGGCGGCGAGCACGGCGAACGCGAACCAGCGATG
>CAZVHY010000552.1:0-1295 GCA_964627115.1 uncultured Solibacteraceae bacterium
ACCGAGATGGCCTACGCCCCCGAAGCCGGCAGGATCCTGCCGGTGTTCGCGCTGCTCTTCACCGGCGTCGCGATCGTGTTGCTCCTGACGTGCGCGAACGTCGGCAACCTGCAGCTCGCGCGCGCCATGGCCCGGCGCCGGGAAGTGACCGTCCGGCTCGCCCTCGGCGCGGCGCGCCGGCGCGTCGTCCGGCAGTTGCTGACGGAAGGTCTGGTGTTGTCGGTTGCGGCAACGTCGCTGTGTCTCGTCGTCTCGTCGCTGGTCGCCCGCGTCGTGATGACACGTATCGACGCGTCGGTCGCCCGCGCGCTCGACTTCTCGATCGATACCCGCGTGCTCCTGTTCGCGGCGGCACTGACCGCCATCACGTGTCTCGTCACGAGCCTGCCGCCGGCGCTGCGCGGCACGCGCCATCTCGTGGCCGGGCGGACATCGGATCGACCGGGCCTCAGGATGCGGTCGACGTTTCTTGCCGTCCAGGTGGCGGCCAGTGTCGTGTTGCTGATCGCGGCAATACTGCTCGGTCGAGGTCTGGCGCAGGCCGCGTCACAGGACGTCGGGTTCAGGCTCGATACGCTGATGGCCATGCGCGTGGCGCGGCAGTCGCAGAGCGCCGACGATGAGCGTGTCTTCTTGCGTGACGTTCGCGCGGCTATCGGCAACCGGCCGATCACCATTGCGGCGGCCATGCCGCTCGGTGACTACAGCTTCCACACCGACGTACGGCGGGCCGATGAGCCGTATGAAGACAGTCGTCAGGCGCGATTTCAGCCCGTGTCGTCCACGTACTTCGATGTGCTGGGCATTCCCTTGCGGTCGGGGCGCGCCTTCAGCGACAGCGCCACGGACGAGGTGGTGCTCAACGAGACACTCGCGCGTATGTTGTGGCCCGACGGTGGAGCGGTGGGCAGCCATCTCGCGGGGCCGAACGGTACTGTCGGCAGCGAGGTCGTCGGCGTCGTCGCCGACGCGCACATCAACGGCCTCGGCGCCGTCGGCCCGGTGAAATTCCAGCCGGTAGGCCCGGTGCTCTTCCAGGGAGAGACGGTGACATATCTCCTCTTCAATGAGGGTGAGGTGGTCCCCGATGAACTGCGGGCGCTCGTGGCTGGCGTTGACGCGGGGGCCACGACCACCGTGCAGGCCGTGGGCGACAACGTGGGCGATTCGCTCGAAGCCGCGACAGCGGGTGCGCGGGTGGCGGCGGGTCTTGGCGTGCTGGCCCTGGCCATTGCGGCCGTCGGCATTGCCGGCGTGTTCTCGTTCGCGGTGACCGAGCGCACGCGCGAGATCGG
>CAZVHY010000553.1:0-1290 GCA_964627115.1 uncultured Solibacteraceae bacterium
AGATACCTCCGCTGGTGACGACATTGTCGCCTGTTTTCACATTGGAAACCAGCAACCGATGTTCCTTCTGCCGCTTCTGCTGAGGGCGAATGAGAAGGAAATAGAAGATGACACCGATGAACAACAGCGGCATGAGTTGAACAAGCGCGCCCGGTGCTGGCGGTGCATCTGCTGCCGCCTGTGCGAGTGGAAATAAAGAGATCATAAATTGTAAAATGGTTTACTTCAGAAATTTAGAGCGAGCAAATTAAGCAGGTTCCAGACGATTCGTCCACGCATTTATCCCAACAATACAGAGACACCCGTTTGCAGAACGTCTCAGAAACAGGGCATTCTCTCAAAAAAAAAGACATACAGTTCACATTTGCTCAGCATGTCCTGTTTCAGAAAATTAAATAGTGTAGTCACGAGATTTTGAGCCATAGAAAAAGACAGCGGATGTGGACGGCAGCAAGGAAGGATGCCTCATTCTTGGCGTAACGGGTAGCTATCCCTCGCCAACCTTTAAGATGAAGAATGGCGTTCTCCACCAAATGGCGTAATTTGTAGAGATACTCGTCATGGGAGCGTTTCTCTTTGCGGTTCTTTTTTGAAGGTATCACCGCCTCCATGCCCTGTTGCCGGACTTGCTCCAGAATCGCGTTCGTGTCATAAGCCCTGTCCGCTATCAGATACTGGGCTTCCATTGCTTCTATCAACTGCCCTGCAACTGTGCAATCCGCTCGGGAACCCTCTGTAACAATTGCTCGCACCGGCATACCATGCGCATCCACGGCCAGATGTATTTTGGTGTTGAGCCCCCTTTTGTGCGATTCATCGCCTGATTGCCTCCTCTGGCCCCTGCCGCATGGGGATGCACCTTGACGTGCGTGGCATCTATCATGAGCCATTCAAAATCAGCCTCTCCCAGCAGTTGATTCAAGAGCTTCTCCCATATCCCGGCATTGCGCCAGCGAAGAAAACGGCGGTGTGTATTGCTCCAGCCCCCATAGTCCGGCGGCAGATCACGCCAGGGTGTTCCGGTTCGCAGTATCCAGAACACAGCATTGATGAAGGTGCGATTATCTTTGGCTCTTCCGCCCCACGCCCCCTTACGTCCGGGTAAATGCGGTTCGAGTATGGCCCAGATTTCATTTGTTATATCATGGCGACGATGTGCTTTTTCTATTTCCATCCTCTCTGTCTAACATGTTTTCAATCTTGTGACTACACTATTTAGAGCACTTCAACAAAATCTATATCCGATACAGTGATGCACATAGCACCAAAGGTGCGACTTCATAATAGCCT
>CAZVHY010000554.1:0-1286 GCA_964627115.1 uncultured Solibacteraceae bacterium
CGACGGATTGCGGGAGAATGCCAGAGAAGGCGGGAAGGCTGCAGGCTGGGAGGAGACGGGGAGGCTGGGAGGCCTCTCCGGTTCCTCTCACTCGACGGTAGCGTCCAAGGAGTCGTCATGCATCGCACGATTGATCGTCGACAGTTTCTCGAGCGGACCGCACTCGGCGCGGCCGGTGTGGCGGTGGCCGGCAGTGCACCGGCGTTCGCGCGGTCGGCGCAGCAGCCGGCCGGCATGTTCATTTCGCTGGCACCGTGGGCGACGGCGCGCGGCGTTGGCTGGCCCGAACAGGCCAGGCTGGCGTCGAAAATCGGGTACCGGGGCATCGACTACTCCTGGGGCCCGGTGAAGGAAGCGGGTGTCGAGGCCACGCGCGCGTTGATGAACGAGCTCAATCTCGTCCCGACGATCTGCAATCTGCCGACGCCCAATCTGCTCAACGGCGACGAGGCCGCGTTCAAGGCGCGCATGGCGACGATGGCCGACGACGCGGCGTTCAGTGCCGCGATTGGCAGCCGGCGTTTTCAGCTCGTGATGGGCGCGACGACGCCTGGTGGTCAGGCCAAGGAAGAACGCTGGAAGATCGTACGCGATCGGCTCGCAGCCATTTCCGAAGTGTTCGTCAAACACGACGTGCACCTGAGCCTCGAGTTTCTCGGACCGCTCGTGTTCAGGTCGGGCCGCGGCGGAGGCGGTGTCCGTCGCGGCGGCGCACCGCCCGATCCGAACGCGCCTCCTCCGCCCCCGCCCGTGCCGTTCGTCTGGACGCTGACGGAAACGGCAAAGCTGTGTCAGGAAGCCGGGCCGAACATCGGCGTCACGCTCGATGTCTGGCACTGGCATCACTCGGGCGGAACCATCGCCGACATCCTCGCCACACCGCGTGAACGCATCGTCCACGTGCACGTATCGGACGCGCGGCAGATGCCGCCTGAAGACGTGCAGGACAACATGCGGCTGCTGCCCGGCGAAGGCATCATCGATCTCGTCGGCTTCTTCCAGGCCCTCCGGAAGATCGGGTGGACGGGCGGCGTGGCCTGCGAAACCATCGGCCCGCGGCTCGACGACGTCGCGCCGGAGGAACAGGCACGGCTGGGCCTCGAGACCACGGCGGCCGTGATGAAGAAGGCGGGCGTGCTCTAGAACGCCGCGCAAACTCGGTTAGACTGTCGGCTTCTTACGCAATCCATTCGAACGGACCGCCGGTCGAGGCGCGGCACGTTCACGAGCCCGGGAAGAGGTGAGCACATGGCTCAAGGGTCGAATTCCACCGTCCACGATGTCGT
>CAZVHY010000555.1:0-1284 GCA_964627115.1 uncultured Solibacteraceae bacterium
GGATTCCAGAAGACCGCGTCGCTGTTGTCCGGGCGCCGGTCGGTCTCGATCTCGGTGGCCGAACACCAGCCGAGATCGCGCTCGCAGTGCTCGCGGAGATTACGCAGACGCGGTACGGCGGCAGCGGTCGATCGCTGGGATTCGAAGCCCCCTATGGCACGCGGCATTCGTACGACGCTGCATCGTCGGGCGAGCCGGCGACGTAGTGCGGATAGGCCGGGTAGCTGCAGAGCGGCAGACTCCGGCTGTCTGCCGTGACGCGACCGTGCAGCGCTGGCGCGATGCCGCGCTCCACCCAGTCGAACAGCATCGACACGCGGTCGACGGCGACCGGGAGCGGTGTCTGCGCGCGTGCCTGGCCGTTGCCGTCGCGCGCGGCGCTCTGGCCGCGCAGCCCATGGTTCGCCTGCGGAATCACGAACAGCCGCGCGAAGGCGTCGACGTTCTCGCGGCTCATCGTGTCGATGACGGACTGGTAGTAGTCGAGCTGTGCGCCCGGCGACGCGAGCGTGTCGTCGGTGCCGATCGTGACGATCATCTTGCCTCCCCTCGCCCGGAACGCCGATAGATCCGGGTTCGTGCTGTCGAGCCAGGGGGACAACTCGACGCGGCGGGCATTCAGCGGTCCGCCCTCGACGTAATCGAGTGGATTGGCCGACGTGTCGCGCATGAGAAAGCCGGTCACACCGAGCACGCCCAGGTGCGCGTGCATGCGCGCGTCGGCCGGCGCGCCTTCCTGGCCGACGTACCGACTGGCTTCGATCAGGCCGCTGCCCGACGGATCGGTGGTCGGCACCCACATGCCGAACGACGTGACGCCGTGCGCGAGTGGCGTGGCGAAGCGATACGGGCGATAGACGAATTCGAGTGTCGCGATCTGTCCGTCGGTCAGGCACGCGTCCGGACCCGCGTCTTCGGGATTCGGATCGACATTGTCCGGACAGCGCTTCGACGCCCACGGCTGCCGGCCGGGATCCCCCTGCGCGACATCGAAGATCGCCCGGCACGCCATGTAGTTGTTGATGACACCGTCGACGAGGCCGTCGAGGCGATCGCACGTCCGCATGAACTGGTCGCGAATCGTTGCGGTCTTGGCCCGTGTCACCCAGTTGGCCAGTGGCGTCTCCTGGATCCGGATCAGCTCCGGCGCGAGCATCAGCGACGAGAAGTTGACGATGGGAACGTTCGAGATGACGCCGTGGTAGTCGTTCGGATATCGCTGCGCGACGGTCAGCGCCTCGCGGCCGCCCTGCGAGTTGCCGACGTAGTAGTTGAACAGCGGCG
>CAZVHY010000556.1:0-1278 GCA_964627115.1 uncultured Solibacteraceae bacterium
TCGCGCGCCGGACGGGCGAGATCGGCATCCGGATGGCGATTGGCGCCCAGCGCGGCCAGGTGGCGGCGATGGTCATGCGCGAGTCACTCACGCTCGTCGGCATCGGCATCGTCGTTGGTCTTGCCGGCGCCGTGGCGATGAAGAGCTACGTCACGACCGTGCTCTTCGGCGTCGAGCCGCTCGACCCTCTCGCTATCGGCGGCGCCGTGTTTCTCATTGTCGTCGTGTCAGCCCTCGCCGCCTGGCTGCCCGCGCGCCGTGCGTCGCGTGTCAATCCGTTGATTGCCCTGCAGAACGCGACGTAGCGTCACCTCCTTTTCAGCGGTCGCTGTCGCGCGACGCGTTCCGGCCGTGAGGCGGTGGCGGCGGTCGGACTGGCGAGTGCCCGATCCAACCCGGCGAACAATCTGACGACGTCGTCGGCCTCGAACACGCGATAGCGCTGGCGCGCGGTGTTGCGCTGGCGCAGGATGCCGGCATCGACGAGCCGATTGACGGCCTCGCCGGTCCGCATGGCCGAGCGATCGATCAGCCGCGCCGCCGAATCGACCGTGAGCACCGGCACACCAGGCAGCACGTGCAGCAGGAGATCGACCGCCGACGACGCGCGCACGCGTCTCAGACGCGTGCGCCACATCGCGTCGAGCGCCGTCATCTGTTGCACGTACGTCTCAGCGTCCGCGCACGCACGCCGCGTGGCCGCGGCAAACGTGCGCAGCCAGGTCTGCGCGCCAGTCGATCGTGCTTCGCTCTGCGGCTTGCTGAGATGACGGAACGATGTGAGCCCCGCAACGTAGTCGGCAGCCCAGGTGGCCAGGACGAGGCTCGCCGGTGGCACGAACCGGGGCGCGAGACCCCGCCGGCGGAGGATGACGTGAATCAGGGCGCGCCCGGTCCGGCCGTTCCCGTCGGCGAAGGGATGGATGGTCTCGAACTGCGCGTGCGCGATCGCCGCCTGCACGGCGGCCGGATGATCGTCACCGTTCACGTACGCGAGAAGGTCGTCGAGCAGGGCAGCGATCCGTTCCGGAGGCGGGGGGACGAAGCTCGCCGTGCACGGGTTGTAGGCGCTGCCGCCGATCCAGTTCTGCGTGGTGCGGATCACGCCACCGAGGCCGGGCGTGTGCGAGCGTTCCATCAGCGTACGGTGGATGGCGAGCAGATCGTCGAGTGCGATCCGTGTGGTGGTGGCTCCCAGGGTAATCGCCGACTCCATCGCCGCGATGTTGCCGATCACCTCGGCGGCAACCCGGTCGGCCACATCGCCACGTTCTGCCA
>CAZVHY010000557.1:0-1278 GCA_964627115.1 uncultured Solibacteraceae bacterium
TCGGTCGGGCTCGACGCGTTCAGCGTGGGCGAGCATCATCGTGGGGACTTCGCGATCTCGGCGCCGGAAGTGGTGCTGGCGGCCATCGCCGCGAAGACCGCGCGCATCCGTCTCGGCTCGGCCGTGACGGTGCTGAGCACCGACGACCCCGTCCGCGTGTTCCAGCGGTTCTCGACGATTGACGCCATCTCGAGCGGCCGGGCGGAGATCACCGTCGGGCGCGGCTCGTTCACCGAGTCGTACCCGCTGTTCGGATTCGATCTCCAGCAGTACGAGCAGCTCTTCGAAGAACGGCTCGATCTGTTCGTCCGCCTGCTGGAACAGACGCCGGTGACGTGGATGGGGGAGACGCGCGCGTCGCTGTCGAAGGTGCTCGTGCACCCACCGGTTGAACACGGGCGGCTGCGCACGTGGGTGGGCGTCGGCGGCAGCCCGCAGTCGGTCGTCCGTGCGGCGCGGCACGGCCTGCCGCTGATGCTCGCCATCATCGGCGGCAATCCCGCGCGGTTCAGCGCGTACGTGGAGTTGTTTCAGAAGAGCCTGGCCGAATTCGGCAAACCGGCGCTGCCGATCGGCGTGCACTCACCGGGGCACATCGCGGCCACTGACGAACAGGCGAAGGACGAGCTCTGGCCGCACTATCGCGACATGATCGACCGCATCGGCCGCGAGCGCGGGTGGTCACCCGTCGGTCGCGATCAGTTCGAACACGAAGCCGCATCCGGCTCGCTGTATGTCGGGTCGCCCGACACCGTGGCCGCGAAAATCGCCAAGACCATCACCATGCTGGGCATCGTGCGATTCGACTTGAAGTACAGCAACGGCACGATGCCCCACGACGCACTCATGCGGAGCATCGAGCTGTACGGAAATCAGGTTGTACCGAAGGTGAGGGAACTGATCTCAGGTGCGACAGGGGCAACGGGTACGACTGGCGACAGGTAGGAGATCTTCAGGTGCAACAGGGACGACAGGTGCGACTGGCGACAGGTGGGCCCGGCAATACTTGGGGCCATCTCTTCAGGGACGACGGAGAACGGCGGCTGACGCACACCGGGGTTTCGCTCCAGAACTCATTTCCTGTGGTTCGCCGCGGCTGAAAGCCACGGCGCTCCATTCGCCTGTTGCCCCCGTCGCACCTGTTGCCCCCGAAGCTCTACCACCCCATCGTCTTCGATGAGCTGAAGTCGCGGTTCTTGACCGTCACCTTGACCTGTTCGAATTCGTGCACGGCGTCGATGAGGTGGTTCGAGAAGCGGTTGAACGCGATCTCGCCCT
>CAZVHY010000558.1:0-1274 GCA_964627115.1 uncultured Solibacteraceae bacterium
GTCGAAACCATGCAGCTGCACGGTGGGCTGCCGATGGTGGTCAGCGTACCGATCGCCGCGCTGCTGGTCGGCTATCTCGCGATCTATCCGGGTCTGTTTGCCGTGCTCCTGGCTGGAGCCGTGCGTCGCATCGGCCTGACTGGTCTGTGGCTCGCGCCGCCGTTGTGGGTGGCCACCGAGTGGCTGCGCGCATCGCTTGGTCCGGGCTTCCCGTGGGTGCAGCTCGGCGCATCACAAGCCACGGTGCTGCCGGTCGTGCAGGCGACGAGCCTGTTTGGCGTCTACGGTCTGTCGGCGGTTCTCGCGCTCGTCAGCACGGCTGCGGTGATGGCCACCGTGAGCCGGGCTCGCACCACGCGTCTTGCCGTGGCGGGCGTGGCCGCGATCGCCGGCGCGCTCGTGATCTGGGGCGCTGTGCGGATCGCCGATGGCCGCCTCCTTCAGGAGGGCGAACCGCTGCGCGTCGGGCTCGTGCAGGGTTCGATTCCACAGGATCAGAAGTGGGACCCGCGCTACAGCCAGGGGATTGTCACGCGGTATCTGGACCTGAGCCGCGAGGTCGTCGCGCAAGGCGCGGAGATGGTGATCTGGCCCGAGGCGTCGACGCCGTTTCCGCTCGACACGGCCGGGCCCATGGCGGCGCCCATCCGCACGCTCGCAGCGGAAACGAAGACGCCGTTCATCATTGGATCCGATCAGATCGAGACCAGTGCGTCGGGGGACGTCGAGCGCTACTACAATGCCGCGGTCCTCATCGGGCCTGACGGCCGCTCGCGGCAGTGGTATCGCAAGATGCGGCTCGCGCCGTTCGGCGAGTACGTGCCGTTCAAGTCGCTGCTGTTCTTCGTGGGCCCGCTCGTCGACAAGGTGAGCGACTTCACGCCCGGGACCGAAGCCACGGTCTTCGACGCGGCGGGACGACGGGTGAGTGTGGCCATCTGCTACGAGTCCGTCTATCCGTCGCTCGCGCGGCAGTTCGTCGACAACGGCAGTGCGCTGCTGGCCACGATTACCAACGACGCGTGGTTCGGCCGCACGTCGGCGCCGTATCAGCACTTTCAACTCGGCGCCATCCGCGCCGTGGAGCAGGGACGCTTCATCGTCCGCGCGGCGAACACGGGCATCAGCGGCGCGGTCGATCCGTACGGGCGCGTCCTGGCCACGACGCCGCTGTTCGAACCGGCGGCCATCACGGTTGACGTGCGCCTGCTGACTGGGCGTACGATCTACAGCCGCATCGGCGACGTGGCCGTCTGGGCCGCGCTGGCCGTTGC
>CAZVHY010000559.1:0-1271 GCA_964627115.1 uncultured Solibacteraceae bacterium
GTCGCGCGACCTCGGCGACGTGCTCGACGAAGCCGAGATGGACGACGCGCTCGACGACACGTTTCCAGCCAGCGATCCCCCGTCGTGGACGCTGGGGGTCGACGACAGCCGCCGCGAGCAGCCGTTCGAGACGGCAGACGAGGATCCAGACGATTCCGAGGAGTGACGAGCATGATGTCGCGTGCGGATGCGCGTACGACGCGCCGGAGTGGATGGGTGTGTGCGGCGGCCACGGGGCTGGCGCTGATAGCCGGCGCGCCGGCGCCCGAGGCGCGGGCCCAGGCCGCGTCGACCATGACGATCGACGTCCAGGTGGTCGATCGCGACGGTCAGCCGATGACCGGCATCACGGCCGACAAGTTCAATGTCGAGGTGAACGGCCGGCGGCGCCGCGTCATCGACGCGACGCAGGTCGAGGGCGGCACGCCCGGCGTGGAGGGGCTCGAAGGACGTCGCGTCTACTTCGTCGCTGTTGATGCGTCGACGTTCGGGGCCGGCGCCTCCCGGGACGCCATCGACATCGTCACCACGTTCGTGCGCACGTTGCCGGAGGGCAGTCTGGTTGGCCTCGTGACGTTTCCCGCGGGCCCGGCCGTTGAATTGACGACGGATCACGAGGCGGTCATGACGGCGCTCCAGTCGGTGGCCGGCCAGCGCCAGGCCATCCGCGGCGGCACGTTCGGCATGGGACCGAGCGACGTGATCGAATATCTGTCGTCGAACGACCGCCTCGAGATCGCGCGCCGCTACTGCGGGGCGGAGCTTGCCGAGGACAACGCGTGCCCGCAACTGCTCGAGCAGGAGGCCAACTCCACGGTGAACATGCTCGAGACGCACGCGCGCGCGAGCGTGGGCTGGCTGGCGGACTTCTCGAAGCGCCTCGATCAGATTCCCGGACGCAAGGTCCTCGTGCTCGCCAGTGCGGGGCTGCCCGTGTCGGCGAGGGCTGGCGCGCCGCCCGATGTCGGCAATCTGCCAACGGAGTTGGCCGAGGCCGCGACGCGCGCCGACATCGCGTTCTACACCCTGCTGCTCGATCGCCTGCAGGAGGCCGATCAGGCGCAGAACGCGCGGCAGTCGAATGTGTCGCGCGACCGCGAGGCGCTCGGCCGCTGGCTCGATCAGTTCTCGACCTCGATGGGCGGCGCGCTCGTGCGCGTGCAGGCAGGACAGGACCTCGACGCGTACGGCCGCATCGCGAAGGAGACGACGTCGTTCTATCAGCTCGTCGTGGAGGGTTCCGAGATCGCCGCTGCCGAGCGGCCGCAGCG
>CAZVHY010000560.1:0-1268 GCA_964627115.1 uncultured Solibacteraceae bacterium
CTTCTGTAAGATTCCCCCGTGCGCGACGTTCTGACCATCATCCTCGGGGGCGGCCGTGGGACGCGGTTGTTTCCGCTGACGCAGCTCCGCTCGAAGCCGGCCGTGCCGATCGGCGGCAAGTGGCGCCTCATCGACATTCCCATCAGCAACTGCCTGCACGCCGGGCTCGAGCGCATCTACGTGCTCACGCAGTTCAATTCCGCGTCGCTCAACCGGCACATCGCCCAGACGTACCGGATGGACCTGTTCTCCGGTGGATTCGTGGAGGTGCTGGCCGCCGAACAGACGCTCGATGGCGAGCAGTGGTTCCAGGGCACGGCCGACGCGGTGCGCCAGGCCGCGCGCCACTTCCGCGACCTCGAGGCCGAGTACTACCTGATCCTCGCCGGCGATCACATCTACCGCATGGATCTGACGGAGATCCTCGAGTCGCACGTCGAGCGCGGCGCCGACATCACGATTGCCGCGCAGGCTGTACCCGCCGACCTGGCGGGTGGCCTCGGGGTTCTGCGGCTCGACGTAACCGGACGCATCCTCGGGTTCGAGGAGAAACCGAAACCGGATCGCCTGGCCGAGCTCGGATCGAGTGCGCCCCTCAACTCGCCGCTCGGCGCGGTGAGCGCCGAACGCCCGTTCCTCGCGTCAATGGGCATCTACGTCTTCTCACGCGACGTGCTGCACGACCTGCTGCGAAGCAACCCCTCGGCCGACTTCAGTCGCGGCATCATTCCCGGCGCCATCGACACGCACGAAGTCCACGCGTACACCTACCGCGGCTACTGGGCCGACGTCGGCACCGTGACCTCCTTCTACGACGTGAACCTGATGCTGACGCGGCGCGGCTCGCCGTTCAGCTTCTTCCACCCCACGCGGCCCATCTACACGCACCCGCGCTTCCTGCCGGCCGCGCGCCTGCACGACAGCCACGTGGACGGCGCGCTCGTGGCCGAGGGCGCGTATCTCGACACCTGCGAAGTCCGCAACAGCGTCGTCGGCGTGCGCGCGATGATCCAGCGCGGCGCGCGCATCACCAACTCGGTGCTCCTCGGCGCCGACAGCTACGACGAACGCGTCTCCGAAACCGCCGTCGGCATCGGCCCCGACGTCGTACTCGACCGCGTCATCGTCGACAAGAACGCGCGCATCGGCGCGGGCGCGCGCCTGGTCAACGAAGCCAACGTCCAGCACCTCGACGGCGACGGCTACTACATCCGGAGCGGCATCATCGTCGTGCCGAAGAACGGCGTGGTGAAGGCCGGGACGGTGGT
>CAZVHY010000561.1:0-1268 GCA_964627115.1 uncultured Solibacteraceae bacterium
CTCGAACCGGCCGACATGGCACGGCACCTGAGCCACTTCGCGAAGGACGGGCTGCTGAACATCGCGGGCGGTTGCTGCGGCAATACGCCGGATCACATTGCGGCCATTGCGCGCGCGCTCGATACGGAATCCGGACGACCGGTGCCGACACGTGCCATCACGGGCGACGACGTACGCCGGCGTTCGGTGGCCGTGCCAAGGCCGCTGCGGCTCTCCGGCTCGCAGCCGTTCGTGCAGCAGCCCGGCGTTTACATGATGATCGGCGAGCGCACGAACGTTGCCGGGTCGCCGAAGTTCGCGAAACTGATCAAGGACGGCAAGTACGACGAGGCCGTCAGCGTCGCGCGCCAGCAGGTGGAGAACGGCGCCAACGTCATCGACATCTGCATGGACGAGGGGATGATCGACGGCGTCGCCGCGATGACCCGCTACCTCCAGCTGCTCGCGAGCGAACCCGAGGTCGCGAAGGTCCCCTTCATGGTCGACTCCTCGAAATGGGAGGTGATCGAGGCCGGCCTCAAGTGCCTCCAGGGCAAGGGCATCGTCAACTCGATCTCGCTGAAGGAAGGAGAGGACGTCTTTCGCGAACGCGCAGGGACGATCCGCGCCTACGGCGCAGCGGCCGTCGTCATGGCCTTCGACGAACAGGGCCAGGCGGCGACGTTCGAGGACAAGATCCGGATCTGCGAGCGCGCGTACCGCATCCTCGTGGAGGATCTCGCGTTTCCACCCGAGGACATCATCTTCGACCCGAACATCCTGACGGTCGCCACCGGGATGGAGGAGCACAACAACTACGCGGTCGACTTCATCGAAGCCACGCGGTGGATCAAGGCGAACCTGCCGCACGCGAAGGTCAGCGGCGGTGTCTCGAACATCTCCTTCAGCTTCCGCGGCAACAACGTCGTGCGCGAGGCCATGCACTCCGCGTTCCTCTATCACGCGATTGCCGCGGGCATGGACATGGGCATCGTCAATGCCGGCATGCTCGAGGTGTACGAGGAGATCGAGCCGGAGCTGAAGACGCTCGTCGAAGACGTACTGCTCAACCGTCGTCCGGATGCGACCGAGCGGCTCGTCGACTTCGGTGAAGCGCTGAAGGCCGCCGGTGCGGGCACCGCGACCGAGGAGAAGAAGACCGAGGAGTGGCGGCTCGGCACGGTCGAGGCGCGGCTGTCGCACGCGCTCGTCAAGGGTATCGATACCTACATCGACGAGGACACCGAGGAAGCACGCGTCAAACTCGGCCGGCCGCTGGCCGTGATCGA
>CAZVHY010000562.1:0-1262 GCA_964627115.1 uncultured Solibacteraceae bacterium
CAGGGCAATCGCATTATGCGGGGAGGGTGAGGAGGTACTGCATGTAGGCGGTATCCCACCCGGCCCGCTTGCGTGATGCCGCCACCCCCACCTTGCGCTGCGGATCGTGCTGGATCAACGCCAAGGCCAGCTTCCGCACTACCGTCAGGTTCTCCTGGGCATATCCCATCCGGACCCGGCTCTCATCCTCCCGGAAGCCCATGTCCAGCACCCAGTGCAACCCATTCTCGATCCCCCAGTGGCTGCGGACCGCTCGCGCGATCTCCTGGGCATTTCCCGGCAGGCTGCTCAAGTAGTACCGCACCGCCGTGGTTGGTTCCTGCCCCGTCACCTGCCGGGTCGCGGTCACCCGGGCGATGCTGCGCAAGCCGGTCCAGCGATGATCGGGATCGAGCCAGGCGATCACCGCCGGATCGTCGATCACCTCGCAGACCCGCCACTCCATCCGGCCATGGTGCTTCTCCACCGTCCGGACCTGGTCATCCGGTCCCGCCATGATCGTGAAACAATCCTGGACCACCTCCAACGTCTCCTCCTGATTGGCTTTCAAGGTCAGCACGTAATCGCCCTGCTCCTGCACGATCTGGGTGGCCAGGTCGGTCTGGCAGCCCATCGCATCGATCGTGATGATCTGGCCCGCCAGGCAGAACTGCCGGAGCAGGTCGGGCAGGGTCGTGATCTCGTTGTCGTGGGTGTCGACCACCCGCTGGGCCAGCACCAGCCGTTGGGCACTTGCCCAGGCGGAGATGACGTGGAGGGCGGGCTGGCCGCTCGGGCGATCCCCGGAGCGACGGACGGTCTTGCCATCCAGGGCGATCACCGTGGGAGCAGCTTCCGGGGGTGCCGTGGCGGCCAAGTGCCGGGTCAGGGTGAAGAAGCCTGCCTGCACCTGGGCGGGATCGAGCCGGGCGAAGACCCGGCCGAACGTGTCATGGGAGGGAATCCCGTTGGGCAGGACGAGCCACTCCTCCAGCCAGGCTTGCCTGGACCGCCCCCAGTGTTCGATCTCGACCATGGTGTCCGCCCCACCGAGGACGGCGCAGACCGCGATGGTGAGGATGTCGAGCAGGGCGTGGCGGCGGCAGCGCTCGACGCGAGGATCGACCAGGTCGACAAAGCAGTCCGCAAGACGGGTGGCGGGATGCGGTTCCATGGCGGGGACTCCAGACGGCAGGCAGCAGCAGACAGCACCGCCATCCTCGGTATCTCCGCAGTATCTCCTCCGACTCTGCTCCCGACCATCCCATAATGCGATTGCCCTG
>CAZVHY010000563.1:0-1260 GCA_964627115.1 uncultured Solibacteraceae bacterium
CCGGCGCCTATGCCCTGCTCGCTGTCGTGGCCACGACGTTCGCGTGGCGCGTGTATCCGATCCCGTACGAGTGGCGCCGCCTCGCGTGTATCGGGGTGGCGGGTCTGGCGGCCTGGTTCGTGGCTTCATCGATCGTGCCGGCGTCGATCCATCCCGTCTCCGGCCTGGTCCTCCGCGGCATCGTGACGGTCGTCGTGTACGCGGCCACGTTGTGGCTGACGGGATTCATCCGGGAAAACGAACGACGCGAGATTCGCCGTCTCGCGGAACGGTTTGGCTGGACAACAGCCTGACGCGGAAGACGGTCAGTCTGCCCGGCTGACCTCGACGCGATTGCGGCCGCCGCGTTTGGCTCGATAGAGCGCGTCGTCTGCAGCGGCCACGAGCGCCGTGGCGGACGGCTCGGGCACGAGCGCGAACGACGCCACGCCGACGCTCACCGTCAAGCGGATGGCGGTGCCGTCCGAGTCGAAGGTGCTGCCCGCGATCGCGTCCCGGAGGCGATCGGCCAGTTCGCGGGCCGCCGGCAGATCGTCCGAACGGGCGATGACGGCGAACTCTTCGCCGCCGTATCGAGCAAAGACGTCGTCGCGCCGCAGGACGGCCGTCGCCACCGAAGCGATGCCGCGCAGGACGCGGTCCCCGGCCAGGTGACCGTAGGTGTCGTTGACGTGCTTGAAGTGGTCGATGTCGAGCAGCAGCAGCGACAGGTGCGTGCCGTGGCGCGTGGCGTGCGCGACCTCGGCGTCGAGGCGCTCCTGGAAATAGCGCGTGTTGAGCGCGCCGGTCAGGCCGTCGCGCGACGCGGCCTCGAACATGCGGCGCTGGAAGGCCTCGTCTGTCTCGTCCCGGGACTCGAACCGGAGAATGGTGGACGTGCCGAACTGGAGCTTGTCGCCGTCGGCCAGGATGCGCCGGCCGGTCACGCGGCTGCCGTTGACGAAGGTGCCGTTGGTCGATCCGAGGTCGTCGACGGCCACATGGTCGCCTTCGACCACGAATCGCGCGTGCCGGCGCGAGATGCCCGCATCCTGCACGCGCACGTCCGCGTCGTCGCCTCGTCCCACGGTCAGTTGACGATCGAGCGCGAACACCTCGCCCACGCCGCTGCCGGCCACGACAACGGCGTACGCGCGCCGGACCTGCGCCGCGCGGCCATGCGGCGGCATCTCGGTGATGATGAACGTCTCGTCGGTCCGCTCGTCCCTCATGTTCCCGAGCACATGATAGCGGGTTGGAGGTGCGACGGTGCCAGGGTGC
>CAZVHY010000564.1:0-1241 GCA_964627115.1 uncultured Solibacteraceae bacterium
GACCCTCGGCTTAGAAGGCCGATGCTCTATCCACCTGAGCTACGGGCGCGTCGAAGGACATTGTACTGTGCGCCACTCCAGCAGCCCCGTTACCTGCAGCCGAAACTGATTTTCCATGACGCCAAACGCCACGGACGTGGGACTGCGCGAGGTGTTCCGGTACCTGAAGGATGGCCGGATGCGCGCCTATGCCCTGAAGGTCGTGTCAGAGCAGGCGTCGGAGCTCTGGGTGACGTCGGTCGACCGTCGCGGCGTACGCAAGTCGCGGAAACTCGTCACGTTCAGCGGATCGGACGACATGGAGCTGTTTCTCGAAGAAATCCGCCGAGAGCTGCAAACCGGAGGATGGTTGCTGGTAGCCGGTGGTCGGTAGCCGGTAGTCGACCTTCACCTCCACCCAAGCGCTGGCGCAACGTGGCGGAGGATGCTCTCGATGACGTGCACGTTGTAGTCCACGCCGAGCTGGTTGGGCACGGTCAGGAGCAGCGTGTCGGCTTCGGCAATCGCCTCGTCGCCGCTGAGTTGACCGATGAGGACGTCGGGCTCGGCCGCGAAGCTGCGGCCGAAGATGGCGCGCGTCTTCTCGTCGATGAACCCGATCGAATCCTGTTGCGGTCCGCGTGGGCCGAACCACGCGCGGTCGCGGTCGTCCATGAGTGCGAAGATGCTGCGGCTCACCGACACGCGCGGCTCGCGCGTGTGGCCCGCGGCTTTCCAGGCCTCCCGATACGCACGAATCTGCTCGGCCTGCTGCACGTGGAACGGCTGCCCGTTCTCATCGTCTTTGAGCGTCGAGCTCTGCAGGTTCATCCCGAGTGTCGCCGCCCACACTGCCGTGGCGTTCGAGCTGGCGCCCCACCAGATGCGATCGCGAAGGCCCTCGGAGTGCGGCTCGACGCGCAGGAGGCCGGGCGGGTTTGGAAACATCGGTCGCGGATGGGGCTGCGCGAACCCCTCGCCGCGCAGCACGTCGAGGAACACTTCGGCGTGGCGGCGCGCCATGTCTGCGTCGGTCGTATCGTCAGCCGGCGCGTAACCGAAGTGGCGCCAGCCGTCGATCACCTGCTCGGGTGATCCCCGGCTGATACCGAGTTGCAGGCGGCCGCCCGCGATGAGATCGGCCGCGCCCGCGTCCTCCGCCATGTAGAGCGGATTCTCGTACCGCATGTCGATGACGGCGGTGCCAATCTCGATGCGGGTCGTCTTCGCGCCAATGGCCGCCAGCAGCGGAAACGGTGATG
>CAZVHY010000565.1:0-1228 GCA_964627115.1 uncultured Solibacteraceae bacterium
TGGCGATGACCAGGAAGGCCGTCATCGCGGACTAGTGTAGTCGGAGGCGGGGAGCTTGGAAGCCGGGGAGCGTGGGAGCCTGGAAGCGTGGAAGAGGGCTTCCTCCCTCCCAGGCTTCCACCCTCCCCCGCTTCCCAGCTCCCTGTGCAAGATCCTCCCTGTTACAGGTTGAAGTCGGGCACGAACCGGTGGGAGGCGGCAGCGAATGCTGGCCGTCGGCCCGGTATAGGCCGGTTCACGGTTTGGCATGCGGCATGAAAGTGCACAGTCGTGCGACACATGCCTACCCTCCACCGCTGGCTCGACCGTGTCGGCCCGGTTGCACGTCGCTGGGCCGGGACCGCCACTGAACAGGCCCGCCGTTTCTCCGCCCGCGCGCGAACGCTCGGAGCCGGCGCATGGCGCCGGGCCCGGGCGACCGACCGCCGCTATGTCGCCGGCGGCGCGGCCGTCGTCCTCGTGTGCGGCCTGGCCGTCGTGGTCGACACCGTCGCAGGATCGCCCGGCGCCGAGGAAATCCGCGCCATCGGCGAGATGCCGGTCGCCTCGGTCGTGTTCGACCGCCACGACAAACCCGCGTTCACGGTCTTCCGCGAGCGCCGCCACGAAATCCCGCTCGCCGCCGTCTCGCCCAACCTCGTCAACGCCGTCCTGGCCATCGAGGACATGCGCTTCTACCGCCACAGCGGCATCGATCTCTGGCGCATCGCCGGATCGGTCTGGGCCAACGTGCGCAGCGGCGAGTTCGCCCAGGGGGGATCGACCATCACCCAGCAGCTGGCACGTCAGAGCTTCCTGACGCCGGACAAACACATCCGGCGCAAGCTCAAGGAGATGTATCTCGCACTGCGCATCGAGCAGGCCTACTCGAAGGACGAGATCCTCGAGATGTACCTGAACAAGGTGTATTTCGGATCCGGTCTGCACGGCGCCGAGGCTGCGGCGCGCGGGTATTTCGACAAGGCCGCCGCCGACCTGTCGATCGAAGAAGCCGCCCTCATCGCCGGGCTCATCCAGGCGCCGTCGGCCTACGATCCGGCCGCGCACCTGCCGCGCGCGGTCAATCGCCGGGCGATCGTGCTCAACCAGATGGCCGCGGCCGGCACGATCCCGGCGGAGGATGCGCGCGAGCTCGCCGCGCGTCCGGTGACGCTTGCCAGCGACGAGAACCGTGGCGTGGGCGCGTGGTTCAAGCAGGCGGTCACACGCGAACTGGTCGATCGGTTCG
>CAZVHY010000566.1:0-1226 GCA_964627115.1 uncultured Solibacteraceae bacterium
CGTTCGAAGCCCCGGCGCCAGCCCTGCCCGCGCCTCGCGCCGTAGAGGCGCCGCCCGCACAGGCGCGGTCCGTCCAGGAGGACGAGGCGCGCATGCGCCAGGCGGCAGACGTCGCCGCTCAACAGGCATCGCCAGTTCCGCCGCCCGCGCCTGAGTTGCCAGCGCCGGCGCCGATGCGCGAGACGGCGGCGGCCGATGCGGTGATCGCGGAGAAGACCGAGGCGCCGCCGTCAGTTCCGGCGCCTGCCGCACCGGCTCCGGCGCCCCGGCAGACGCTGGCGGCGGCGCCACCGCCGCCGCCTCCCTCCGCACCGGCGCAGGCGCAGGCCGAGGCGGCGCAGGCGCGGACAGCATCTGGTCAGCAGGCCGGTGTGGCCGTACCGGCCGGGACCGCGAGCGCGCCAGTCACCGCGCAGTCGGGCGAGCGCAGTTTCGCCGTCGTCGGCGGCCGAGGGCAGAACAACGTCATGATGGATGGCATCTCGGTTCTGGATGCCACGCCGCCGGTGCACGCCCAACTCGACGCGTCAGGGCCGGTGGTTTTCCGTGCCCCGGCGTCGACGCCGCGGGTTGCCGAAACCGTCCAGGCCGCGCGCGCCGAACCGCCACCGCCGCCGACGACGTGGCGCATCGGACTCGATGGCCGCGTCCTGCGCTCGCGCGATCTCGGCCGAACGTGGAGCGCGGTCGCCATCGATCCGGCACTGTTCATCACCGCCGGGTCCGCCCCGGTCGAAGGCGTCTGCTGGCTGGTCGATCGCACGGGCGCGGTCCTGCGCTCGACCAACGGCGTCGACTTCCAGCGCACCGCGTTCACCGCCGCGGCGACGCCCGTTTCCGTGCTGGCCGTGGATGCCAGCCAGGCCACGGTCGTGACCGACGACGGGCGCGTGTTCATGACCACCAACGGCGGCGCCACGTGGACGCGGATGCCGTAGGAGGCGGGGAGCCGGGAGCGTCCCCTGCAAGAAATTCCAGCGACTCCGTTCTCAGGAGCAGAGGTTCGAACGGGCCGTGCGATGGCAGGTTCCTGTCGCCCGTCGTCCCCGTCGCACCTGAGAACAGGAGTCGCCATGTCTCGTCGTCGTATCTGGGTTGCCGCGTTCATGCTGGCCGCTGGCGCGGCTTTCGTCCTCCATGGTGGTCCCGCGTGCGCGTGTGGGCCGCTCGTTGCGGCCGCTCCGCAGTCCCCCGCGTCGTCGCTCGACGATCAGGTTGAACTGGCC
>CAZVHY010000567.1:0-1223 GCA_964627115.1 uncultured Solibacteraceae bacterium
GCCAGGTCGAGGCGCGCGGCGAGAGCAGGGGGATGGCCAGCATCACCAGGGCGACTTCCAGGTAGTCGGGTTCGAAGACGGCCGGGCGGCGGACGTACGTCACCGCAATGAGCCCGAGGACGGCGCCCATCGACACGATGGTGAGAAAGGGCGCCACGCGCCCGGCGCCGAACCAGGTCGTCCACATCGCGCCAAGCGAGACGCCGTTCGTCGCGTCCGGTGAGGTGCCGGCGATCGCGAACCAGTCGACGAGCAGCTGCACGTTGCCGGTCCAGCCAAAAACGACGATCGGGACGAGGAGTCCGACAGCCAGGACCATGACGGTGGCCAACGCGGTGCGCAGGCCGTGCGCGAGCGCGAGCCATGGCAGCAGGAGCAGGGCATAGGGCTCGAGGAAAATCGCCAGGCCAACGAGCACGCCGGCCACGCGCGGGAGCTCGATCTGGACGGCCAGCAGCGAGCCGACGAGCAGCACGCCGAGCACGATGTCGATCTGGCCTGCCGTCAGTTCGTGCGCGAAGAAGGGGAGCATCACGACGAGGACGAGCCACTGGAGCGCGTCGTCGCTGCGCCGGCGTTCGGGGAGTCCGTGGATCGACCAGCGCACGAAGGCCGTGAGCAGGCCGGCCGAGACCGCGAACCAGAGGAACATGGCGGCGTCGTGGCGGAACAGCGCAAACGGCGCCATTGCCAGCGCGACGACCGGCATGTAGGCGAACGGTCGCGCGTCAGCGGGCTGATACGGCGAGTCGCCCGCCAGCGCGCGTGCCGCGGCCGTGTGGTAGACCTCGAAGTCCGCCATCGCGTCCTGCGCGCGCGTCACCCACAGCAGGGCGGCGAGCAGCAGGAACGTGAGGGGCCAGAGAAACGGCCGGATTGTGTGGAGCACCGCGTCGATTGTGACCCATCGAGGGTTGAACCGTGAAGGGCATGGAGGGCATGAAGGGCACGCGACGAGCGAGCCGGTCCGCCTGCGGACCGGCGGCGTGCGGCCGCCGGTCGGGGCGAGGTTCGACACGAAGACGAGACGCCGTCGCTCCGGAACCGTCAGTGCCTGGGCGTTTCGTCTTCGTGTCGAACCTCGCCCCGGCCGGTCTCGCTCGTCGTATCCCTACGTGTCCTACGTGTCTACACGGTTGACCAAAGACGCCGTCACTCCGGGCGTCGGGGCCGCTGGTTCGCCTGCAGCACGCGCTTGCGGAGGCGGATGTGTTTCGGTGTCA
>CAZVHY010000568.1:0-1207 GCA_964627115.1 uncultured Solibacteraceae bacterium
GTCTTCGTGATGGCCGTAATGGGCGCGCCGGTTGACATTGCCTTGGAAGTATAGGGCGCGGTGGTTGGGAGGGTCAAGGGAGGCGGGGGTTACCCCGCCAATTCGTCGTGCACCAGCCCGAGCAGCCGGCCGATGGTGAACTGGCCGGCGTTCTGGAAGTCGGCGAAGCCGGGCAGGGCGTTCACCTTTGTCAGTTCGTCTTTCGAGCGTCCTGACGCGATAGCCTTCTGCACGTAGTCGAGGGCGGCCGAGAGGTAGTCGCGGAAGTGCAGGACGTCGGCCCGGCTGACCACGACGTCCAGTCCTTCGGCCGCGTGTCCGACGATGTAGCGCGTGTCGGCATCGAGGGCCTTGGTCGCGGCCTCGAGAACGGTGACCCAGCTGCGCATGGACGCGCCAGCTGGCAGATCGACGTTCGGATGTCGCCGGTAGTACACGAGGTCGCCCATGTGCGCGACGTTGGCGCGTTCGAACACGATGACCGCGTCGCCGCCGGTGTGCGCGGGGCCGTAGTGGGCGGCCGACATCGTGACGCTGCCGAACGTCTGGCGCCAGTTCGCGCCGAACGTCACGTCCGCGTACGCCGTCTGCGCGGGTGGCGTTGCGGCTTCGGCCATCTTCTTTTGCAGGGCCACCGCTCGTTCGTGCGCGACGATCGTCTGCACCGCGGGCCGGAACACCGCGTTGCCGCCCGTGTGATCGCCGTGATGATGCGTGTTGATGAGCGCATCGATGCGGCGTGTCGTGCGTGTCTTCAGGCCGTTGAGGCAGACCTCGGCCGCATCGGGGAACTGACTGTCGACGAGCACGACGGCATCGGGCGTGATGGCCCAGCCAATCGCGCCGCCACGGCCGAGGAAGTAGCCGACGCCGTTGCGCACCTCGTGGAACGTACCGATCACCGCCGGCGTCTGCGCGAACGTGCGTCGCGCGCTCCATGCACCAGCAAGCGCGAGAGATGACGTGGTGAGGAACTGGCGGCGGTCGAGTGTCATGGGATCTCCTGCGCTGAGGTGGTCGACTGTAACCCGCACGGGCCGCACGGCGCCATCCCTGACAGTGGAGGCAGCCAACCCGCGTTCCTCTGTCTCGAGGCGTAGACAAGCGTCAGGTTCCTGTCGCCCGTCGCACCCGTCGCACCTGTTGTTTTATCTCGCCCGCAGACCCGCGATCGCCGGATGTCCTGGCTGGAGCTGTTCGAGCAGGT
>CAZVHY010000569.1:0-1206 GCA_964627115.1 uncultured Solibacteraceae bacterium
GCCGGCGCGCCGGTCGTCTCCACGACCGGCGCCACCGGCGTGGACGCGACCTTCGTCGCGTCCGGCGACGCGCGGCGGGATCCGTCGATCCGCCGCGCGCCGTGCCACGCGGCCGCGCGCACAGGATCGCGCCGCACCGCGTTGATGACGACGACGTCGAGGGTCCGCAACGCCGCGAACCCCCGGGCCAGCGCCGTCTGCAGCGCCGCCCGGGCCGTGCGCGCATCCGCGCGCCCGGCCCGTCGTCCGTCAACGGCTGCCACGAACGCGTCCACCGCCACACGGAGCTCGGTGACGAAGTCCGGCGACAACCCAAGTCGCACGAACTCCGCCTTCCGTGGCTCCGCATCGACGATGAACCGCCGCGCCGCCTCGATCACCGCGAGCGCCGACTTGCGCCGCGGCAGCCGGAACTGGTTGTGGCCAGCCGCTCTGGTGGCCCACCCCCGTCCGGTGTGCGTGATGGCCTTCATGGCCTCGACGACGGCTGTCCGTTTCGCCGCCGTCACCTTCCGCGCTTCCTCCGCGGCACGCACCCGCTCGCCGAAGTGCGCCTCGATGTCGAGCACCGATTGCGCCACCTCCGCGAACGCCTGTCCTGCTACCGACGATTCCGGGAACAGCTCCTGATGAGCCGCCCCGAAATCACTGACACGCACCAACACGTCGTACTTTCCCTTCTGTTCTCGGTTCATAAACCACACCTCCCAGTGTGTGGAGGCATCCTGGAGCAGTGGGTGGGACGAAGTCCTGACCGAACCCTGACCAAACGCTGAATTCGTCCCGCGAGCGTGGTGCGCGTCCGACGCGGCGCACGGTCAGACCATGCGTGCGCACCAGACGCGCGGCTGCACACACACGTTGACGTTGCTGGCGCCTCACGCCGGCGGCGCACGTGACCCGGTCTGCGTATGGAGCCGGCGCGGGCTGCTGGCGCACGTGCGCGGGGCGAGCGTGCGCGTGTCTCGCACCAACGCCACGCGCGCAGGCCCCGATCACCGGGCGCACACGGGGGGATCGTGCGCGCGCACCACCCTGACGTCGCGCGCGCATCGCCCCTGACTTTCGTCGACAGCGCATCTCATTGAAGACGACGGAGTTGTGGGTGCCGATCAGGGGAGTGCGCGCCTGCCGTCGGGTGAGTGACGGAACCGATCGGGGTCGATCCGCCATGCCGTCGGACGCTGCGCGGATGGTGTCGAGCGC
>CAZVHY010000570.1:0-1204 GCA_964627115.1 uncultured Solibacteraceae bacterium
ACTCACAGGACCGCGTCCTGGTCGGCGCCACCGGCACGTACGAGGCGCGGTGCAGACATTGTTATGAGGCGCCTGAAGAGAACATGACGTCGTAGGGGCCGACCCCTGTGTCGGCCCGGACAATTTGGTGTCGGCCCTCGGCGGGCGGGCACGGGGGCCCGCCCCTGCGGCGTCGTTGCAGCCCGCCCCTACAGCGCGGTGGCGTCTACCGCGAGAAGATCCACTGCAGCAGCCCCTGCCCTCCGACAGCCGTCGGATCCCCCAGCCAGCCGGGCGGCGTGAGCCAGACGAAGGCGAGGATGGCGATCACCCACAGATCGTAGGCGAGCGTCGCGCGGTCGTCGGTCCAGTAGAAGGCGCGCACCAGCCAGCCGAACGGGCCGGTGCGGCTCGGTTGCGGTTTGCCCTCGAGCTCGAAGTAGGTGTACTGGATGCGGTTGATCACCGTGACGGCCGACAGCACGCCGATCACCCACAGCACGGCGGCCATCCGGTTCGTGAAGGCGCCGATCATGAACAGCACGATGCGCTCGGGCCGCTCCATGAACCCGACCTTGCACTTCGGGATCAGCGACTCGGCGCGCGCCCGCGCGTAGCTGGTCATCGTCGCGAAGACCAGCGTGATCGAGGTGATCAGGACGTAGTCCGCCCGGTCGAGCGAGGCGTAGAGGTAGATGAGGCCCACGACCAGCGCCAGATCCGAGAACCGGTCGATGACCGAGTCCCAGAAGCCACCGAAGCGGCTGATCAACCCCGTCTCGGAGGCGACCTTGCCGTCGATGAAGTCGAAGATGTTGGCGCCGAGCATGATGAACCCGGCCGTCATGAACTCGCCTTTGGCCAGCGCCCAGCCCGCGGCAATGCTGACGAGCACACCCGTGAACGTGAGAACATTCGGATGGATGCGCAGGCGGACGCACGCGGCAATGATGAGCCGCAGTGGGAACCAGAACACCCGGCCGATGAAACCTGTAAAAGTCACGGTGGGAAGAAGATCAGGGGGCGCCATCGTGGTCGTGCGCCCCGTTGCGCACGAGACCGCTCGGTTTGATGGCCGCCGCGCATCGTAGCTTATGGCGATTGACGATCTCAAGGGGCAGATCGCCCGGTTGCCCGAACAGCCGGGGGTGTACCTCTACCTGGGACCGGCCGGCGAGACCCTGTACGTGGGCAAGGCGCGTGTGCTGCGCGACCGCGTCAGGAG
>CAZVHY010000571.1:0-1199 GCA_964627115.1 uncultured Solibacteraceae bacterium
CCAGCCAGCGCAATCGGCCAGATTCGCTGCACCGATTTCCGATAGGAGCCGAGAACGGTGGCTGGCTGGCCACGCTTGATGTCGGCCACGGCCTGAATCACGGCCGGCCCGATCACCAGCAGCATCGCGGCTTGCTGGAAACCACCAACCGCCAGCACCCAGGAGAGTTCCGAGCCCGCAGTGTCACCGAACCAGGTGATGGCCCCCAGCACCGGTTGGCGAGTGGCAAGCCACGATTGGGCCAGGTTGAAGAGGATGCCGATGGGAATCGCGACGATGCCGATACCGGCGAAGACCCGCCAATTGCGCGTGTAGAGCACCACGGCTCGCCGCAGGATGTCGCGCGAGCGGGTGTAGAGGAAGATCACGGCAGCCACGGCCACGGCAATGAGCGGAATTGCGACCAGGGGATGGATCTTGGCCCAGATCAGCAGGCTGGACCCAGTGGAAACAATTCCGCAGAAGGCGCTGGTGGCGGTCGGGCCGAAGGTGGTGCTGGACGGGACGACGATGTTGCGGTCGGGCCAGGCATCGGTGGTCGTCCACGGATCGATCCAGCGCATGTTGTAGCCCGGGCCATTGACGCCATTGAAGACGCTGACCTGGCGTTCACCCCAGCGGCCCGGGAAGACGACCCAGGCGAACTCACCAGCCGGATCGATCGGCTCAACGACCTGAACCGGGGCAACTTCCACGCGCACTGAGGCGTCGGCGGTGATGTCGCACCCGAAGCCGGACGAGTTCTCTCCCCACTGGAGGTAGGTGCGACTGGAGTAGAACGATGCGTGAGACCCGGAGCCGGGGTAGACGCGCGGGTGGGTGCCGTCTTCGAGTTCGATCTTCTCGTCGCCCCAGGTGCCGCGTTCGCCGGCACTGTGCTGGGAGAACGCCGTTCGATCCGGTTCCTGGGCCAGCGCCTCCTCAGCCGTGGAGGCGTCGTCCCACATGATCTGGATCATTTCCCAGTCGGCCTCGTGGGTGTTGTTCCAGTCGTTGAAGTACCAGAAGAACCAGTACTGCACCACGAGCCGGTTGTTCCCGGGATCGGCGACGACGCGAGCGTAGGTGGTGGGAACGAAGCCTTCTTCTGTTATCCAGAGCCGCTCGTCGGTTTCGTAGACGCAGTCAGGGCTGCGCGGATCGCCCGGAAAGTCGAGGTGCACCTGCGGACCATAAGTAGCCAGCGCTGGCGCTTCGAC
>CAZVHY010000572.1:0-1199 GCA_964627115.1 uncultured Solibacteraceae bacterium
TGACGGACGAGCCGGCGTGGGGCGTGCGTCGCGGCGAGAAAGGCGTCAATGCGATGGGCAGAATCGACGATGGCGCGCGCGTGCGCGTCGTGCTGGTGGAACCGACGATCCGGAGCGGCGCCGAGCCGACGCTGCAGGATCTGCGCGACGCGCTCGTGGCCGTGTACGGCACGGACTTCGGTGCGCACTCGCCGGTGTGGCTGTCGCGATTCACCGATATGGCCCGGCAGGCGGCGTCCTATCGCGATCGGCGCGTGCTCCTGGCTGGTGACGCGGCGCACGTTCATGCGCCCGCGGGCGGACAGGGGCTCAACATCGGCGTCCAGGATGCGGTGAATCTCGGGTGGAAGCTCGCGCAGGTGGTGAAGGGCATCTCGCCCGATCGCCTGCTCGACACCTACCACGCCGAGCGGCATCCCATCGGCGCGCGCGTGCTGCGCCTGACCATGGCGCAGACCGCGCTCGGCCGTGGGGACGACGCCACGGAAGCGCTGCGCGAGACGATGACCGATCTGCTGCGGATGGACGAGCCGCGGCGGCGATACGCCGCGATGATGTCCGGCCTCGACGTTCACTACGATCTCGGCGACGGCCATCCGTTGCTCGGACGCCGCATGCCCGATCTCGATCTGATCACGGCCAATGGTGCGTTGCGCGTGTTCACCCTGCTGCACGAGGCGCGGCCGGTGCTGATCGACTTCGGCGGGCGCGGCGCATTCGACATCGCGCCCTGGGCGGATCGCGTGCAGGCAATCGATGCGGAGTACGCCGGCGCGTGGGAGTTGCCAGCCATCGGCGCCATCGCCGCTCCGGGCGCGGTGCTGACTCGGCCTGACGGTTACGTGGCGTGGGTCGGTGACGGCAGCGACGCCGGGCTTGCCGAGGCGCTCACCCGGTGGTTCGGACCGCCAGCAACCGCACCGGCAGACGGATACCGGCGCGTGACGCGGGATGGTCCCGGCCGCCGGTGAGGGCGGCCGGGTCTGGTATCAGGCAGGAAAACGCCGAACGGCGGTGTGTATTCGAGCGCGAAGCCTATCGTGGAAATTCGAGCGGACGATCCTGTGCCTTGAGAAAGACGTTGCGATACCAGATTTGGCCGCTGCCCTCGAGTTGCAGCGACAGGATGCCCTGCGGCGGCTGAGGGAGCGTACGTCACGGTCGGTCCTCCGATAGCGCTGCCGGTCGCACGCCGGTGC
>CAZVHY010000573.1:0-1181 GCA_964627115.1 uncultured Solibacteraceae bacterium
CCTACTGCGCTTCGTACAACCTCAACCGCTGCACGGCGAACGGCGGCGCGTCGGGTGTGGCCGGCGCCGTCTGGGTGATGCGCACGAACTTCGCCTGCGTGGGCGCGAACGAAGCGGTCGTCACCACGCCGGCGCCGGCGCCGGTGGCCACCTGCGCCCACTTCGCGCCGTCCATCGACACCTCGACGCGGTACCCGCGCGGGTAGCCGAGCTGGGGCGCGGGGCCGGCGGCGCCACCGCGGCCGCCACCGGTGCGAGGCGGTGCGCCGGGCACGATCTCGCCGTCGACCGGCGCGACCGGGCTCGTCTCGAACTGCAGCTCGGTGAGCCGCGCCGCCTGCGGCAGTTCCACCTGCAGCCACATCCCGGGCGCCTGCGGCGCGCCCGACGTCCACGGCTGAATCGTCACCGCGTACTGCGCGATGCGCGGGTTGTGACTCGCGTCGAACTTCCACGACGAATCGAACACGACCTGCCGGGGATTCGACCGCTCGAGTTCCTCGAGCGTCCAGCTCGTGGTGCGCGCCTTCGTGGCCGCACGCACGCGCGCCACGTCCTCGGCCGTGATGAACGGCGCACGGTTACCGAACGCGTTGCGGATGTACGAGCCGACCGACGCGATCCACTCGTCGTTCTGCATGCCCATCGGGATCATCACGTCGAGATAGCTCACGCCGCTGATCGGGCCGGTCATGCCGTGCAGGAGCACCTTGATGACGTGATCGCGGTGGCCGGTCACACGCGCCGCACCGGCAATGGGCGGCGCCGACGCGGTGGCGCTTCCCGCGCGCTCCGCCCCACGGCCGTCGTCGCCATGACACGAGAAGCAGAGCTCGTTGTAGATGGTCTGGCCGCGCTCGAGCATCGCCGCTTCAGCCGGCGTGAACGTCGGGGCCGCCGCGCCGCCACCACCGCCACGGCCTGCGGCCAGCGGTGGATCGAGAATGCGGTTGCCCACGAACTGCACACCGCGCGCAGGATTGGCGCTCACTCCGGCTTTGATGGCCACGTTCGCGTCAGCCACCTTCAGCACGTTCATCGTCAGCATCGCCTGAATGACGACGTCGGCGTTTGCGTCCTTCGCCAGCTCGGCATAGTCGGCCGCGAACGAGCGATCGCCGGCCTTGTAGAGCGTCTCGCTCACGCGCGTCGCCGTCATGCGGATCTGCGGATCGGGCGAC
>CAZVHY010000574.1:0-1177 GCA_964627115.1 uncultured Solibacteraceae bacterium
GCCTCGCTCGAGGTGTCGGGCGCCGAGCGCGGGTTCATCATGCTCGCGTCGGCCGACGGCACGCTCGAGTTCAAACTCGGCCGCGGCCGGGGCAAGCAGGCGCTCGTCGACTCGACGTTCGCGACGAGCCGCAAGATTCCGGAGGCGGTATTCCGGACCGGGGAGACGCGCGTGGTCGCGGACCTGCTCGACGAACAACTGGCCGGCGCGCACGAAGGCACCGTGGCGCTCGGCATCCGGCACGTGGTCTGCGTGCCGCTCAACTACGTCCACTACGTCGAGTCGGCCGATGCGCGCGCCGAGGACCGCCGCATCGGCGTGCTCTATCTCGACAGCCGCAGCCGTGGACGTCTGGCCTCGGGCACGACGAAAACCTCGCTCGAGACGCTGGCGGCCGAGGCGTCGGTGGCCATCGAGAACGCGCGGCTCTACCGCGAGAAGCTCGAGAAGATGCGGCTCGACAGCGAGCTGCGCATCGCGGCGGAAATCCAGCGGGCCCTGCAGCCGAAGCCCGGGGCGCGGCTGCCGTTCGTCGAGGCCTGCGCGGCGGCCGTGCCATGTCGATCGATTGGCGGCGACTTCTTCGACTACCTCGACGAGGACACCGCGTCGTTCGGCTTCACCGTGGGCGACGTGGCGGGTAAGGGGCCACCAGCGGCGCTCCTGAGCGCGCTGATGCAGGGGATGTTCGCCACCTACGCGTACGAGCTCGACCAGCCGGCGCGCACCGTGGCGTACATCAACAAGGCGCTCTGCCGCCGCGGCATCGAGTCGCGCTTCGTCACGATTGTGCTCGCGAGCGTGGCTGAAGACGGCACGTTGACCTACTGCAACGGCGGCCACAACCCGCCATTCGTCATCAGCACGACCGGCGTGCGGCGTCTCGAGGTTGGCGGACCCGTCATCGGCCTGCTCGCGATGGCGCCGTTCCAGCAGGAAAGCGTCGTGCTGAGTCCGGGCGACGTGGTCGTCGCGTTCAGCGACGGCGTGTCAGAGGCGATGAGCCAGTCGGGCGAGGAGTTCGGCGACGAGCGTCTCATCGACGTGGCGCGTGCGGGCGCCGGGTTATCGGTCGAGGAACAGGTCGATCGCATCGTCGCGGCGGTGCGCGACTTCACGCGCGGCGCACCGCAGAGCGACGACATCACGGTGATGGTGGTGCGGTATCTGGGGCGGG
>CAZVHY010000575.1:0-1177 GCA_964627115.1 uncultured Solibacteraceae bacterium
ACCAGCCGCCGCGGCGTCACGCTGCGCGCGCCAACGCGGATCTGGGACGGGGATTGAGTCCCTGTCGCACCCGAGAGCCGTTTCCTATCGCCTGTCGTACCCGTCGTACCTGTCGTACCTGAAGATCTCCTCGTGGCTCCTGAACTTGTAGTCCCGCCGGCGTGAGCGGCCGATGGTCCAGGTGACAGCCGACTGGAACTGGCGCGTGCGGGCGATGTGGTCTTCGAGGACGCGCACCGCTCGCGTGACCTGACTGCCGTCGAGAAGCGTCAGGATCTCGACGTGCTCGGCGAAGGCCTTCTGACGGAAGACGGTCGTGTCCATGAACCGGTGCCGGAGGGCTTCCACCTGGTGGCCAATCGTGGCGTACGCGTCCGACAGATACCGATTGCCGCAGTGCGTGATGAACAGCTGATGGAACGCGCTGTCGAGCCGCCGGCCCGCGTCGCGCGCCGTTTGATCGGCGGCGCGCATGCGGGCGACGACGTCGTGGAGGCCGGCGACCAGCGCGGCTGGCGCGAGGACCATCGACGCGCGTAGCGCCTGCACCTCGAGGAGCGTGCGGAAGTCGCAGAGCTCTTCGATTTCTTCCTTTGTCGGGCTGAAGACGTACGTGCCCGAGTGGGGAACCACCTGGACGAGGCCCTTCACGCGGAGCTCGGACATGGCCGCGCGGACGGGCGCCTTGCTCATGCCGAGCGCGCGCGCGAGTGCACCTTCCGATAACGGCTCGCCGAGATCGAGTGGACCATAGACGATCGCATCCCGAATGCGCTCGTACGCGCGTTGCGTCAGCGACGAGGTGACGTCACGTCGTTTCGCCATGTGGTTGTCTGGGGTCATGGGCCGACACCCGCCTCCGCCGCCGGGCTCCGGCGGGCAAGCAGGGGGCGGCCCCTACGCAATGTTCGGCGGGCGGCCCTGCACCGTCGTCGCAGGGGCGGGCCCCCGTGCCGGCCCGAGCCGCGCGATCAAATCCCCCCGACGTGCATGTACTTGACCTCGAGATAGTCCTCGATGCCGTACTTCGATCCCTCACGTCCGAGGCCCGACTGCTTCACGCCGCCGAATGGCGCGACCTCCGTGGAGATGAGTCCCTCGTTGATGCCGACGATGCCGTATTCGAGCGCTTCGGCCACGCGCCAGCTCCGCGCGAGATCGCGCGTGTAGAAGTAGC
>CAZVHY010000576.1:0-1175 GCA_964627115.1 uncultured Solibacteraceae bacterium
CGCGCCTCGCGCGCTACGATCCCGTCATCGATGACGACGACTGACATCCCGGCCGACTACTCGCGGCCGTTCTGGCTCGAGGGCCCCGTCGGCAACAACGCCTTCTCGTACGACCGACGAGGTCCGTCACCCAGGCTCCGGGTGCCGTCGCTCGTCGATGGCTCGCTGACGGATGTCGTCGCCGGCGACGCCGTCGTCTTCGAGGACGTGGACGAGCATGGCCATCTCCACTCCTGCGCCGGTCTTGCCCACTTCGTCCGTACGACGTGGAACGGCGTGCCGACGGTGGTCGTCGACAATCACAATCACGCGTTTTATTTCTGGTTCGAGGCGCTCGCCGCCAGACGTCTTGCTCCGGGCGCCTCTCTCATTCACGTCGACCAGCACCGCGATACGCGCGTGCCCGCGCGTCTGATCGGCGCCGAGTGGACACTCGAAGACGTCTTCCGCTACACCAACTTCGAATTGAACGTCGGCAACTACGTCGTGCCCGCGCAGGAAGCCGGGCTCGTGGGTGAGACGCTCTTCGTCACAGGAAGCGATGCGCTCGACGACCGCCGCTTTGCTGGACGAACGAACACGATTCTCAACATCGATCTGGACTTCTTCGCGCCGGAGATGAACTACATCGGCTTCGATCGCACGCGCCGGTTCATCGACGCGCACGTGCCCACGGCGTCCTTGATCACCGTGGCAACGAGCCCGTTCTTCATCGATCAACCGCGGGCGATCGCGTGCCTGAAGAAGTTGATGGAGGGGTAGGCCGCGCGCACGGCAACTCCCGCAGCCTCACACCCGTTGCCGAGAACACGGCCGCGGCGATCGCCGGCGCGGTCAACGTGATGGGCGCCTCGCCGGCGCCGGCGGATTCGACGTCGCGGCGGTCGATGATCTGCACGTCCATCTGCGGCACGTCACTGAAGCGCGGCACACGATACTGCGAGAGCCAGCGTGTCTGCTGCGCGGTCGCGTCAAACGTCACGCGCTCCCACAGCGCGCCGCCAAGCCCCTGAATCAGACCACCGGTCATCTGGCTCTGAAGGTTGTCGGGATTGAGCGCCGCACCGAAGTCGCCCGTGGCCACCATCCGCACCACGCGCACCTCGCTATCGCGAACGTCCACCTCGACGAACAGCGCGAGTCGGCCGTCCTTCTCGAGGTTACAGCTCATGCCG
>CAZVHY010000577.1:0-1164 GCA_964627115.1 uncultured Solibacteraceae bacterium
CGGCCTCGGGATCCATCGGCCCCTCCTCCGCGCGCAGGCGCTGCTCGCGCCGCTCGGCCGCACGCCAGCCCATGACGCGTCGCCGGAGATCGACGGTGTGACCGCGCATGCCGCGAGTGTACCACGCGTTCGCGAAGGCAACGAGGCGGTCAGACGACAAGGCGACAAGACTGCGGATTGAATCGGCCCGGGTCTTCAGCCCCGGGCAGACGCGCGTCAGCGCAGGAAGGGCCATGTGCCGTAGCTGAGTGACTCTAGTCATGCCGCCGAACCGCAGAGTTAGGCTGCGAAGCTCAAGAGCTTACCGGGCTTCGCCAGCTTCAACTCCTTGTTGGGCGACCCCGTGTTCAGACGGAGTCCTCTGCAGACTGTCCCGTGCGCATGCGCTGCGCTATGCACGGCGGCGCGCGCGCCTGAAGTCCTCCTCCAGGGAATCCCAATCCTCTTGTGGGGTGTTGCTCTTGTACTGTGCGAACACCTGGTCGTAGAGGCCCGGAGGAACACCTGTGTGTTGCATGAGCGTAAGGGTGTTCGTTTCGTTGATCACCTGAAACACCCTGACGATGGCGCGGAGCCTATTGAGATGATGCAGGACCGTGAGGAGCAGGGTGAAAGCGTAGAAGAGAAAGACCCTCAGGTCCCATGCGAGGAGAACGGCTGCCAGGGCGAGTCGAAAGAAATGAAAGAGCACTTCCTTCCAGTTCATTGGTTCTCCTCAATTCGTATCCCGCATGCTGACCCGGCGAGGGACCGTGGCCGCGCCCGCTTCGGGAGGTTGTTGCAGACACCACGTGATCGTGGATCCTTAAGGGTTCGCCTAACGTACATTGGACCTGCGACAATCCGTTGCCAGGCGCGGCGATCTCCGGTCAGCCCAACAACAGGACACGACAGGCGACGTTCAACGGTAAGTCCTTGAAGGCGCGGATGATAGCACGCGAACTGACTGCCGCATCCACGGCGTTGGACTGCAAAGAATCGTCAGCCCAATCCGTCGACCGGCCCGTCAACATAACGCCGGCGTGAGCCTTTCCACGGTCTGAGGAGCGCCTCCCTCACGACGCCCGGAAGCGGCGTGTCGCACCCGTCGTCCCTGAAGGCCCGCAGCCGCGCAGCCCGCAGCCGTGCCGCCCCTCAGAGCGTAGCAATCCCAATCAACGTCCG
>CAZVHY010000578.1:0-1161 GCA_964627115.1 uncultured Solibacteraceae bacterium
CTGTGCGGCGCCGGTTCAACCTGTAATCCAACGTCTCGCCGCAGGTTCTGCGGCACAGACAACAAAGGGCGCGAGGCCAACAAGCCTCGCGCCCTTTGTCTTTCTACGTCTGACGTAGCCGCAGGGCTTTATGCCCTGCGGCCCCCCCCCGGCGGGCGTAACCACCTTCGCGCCAAGGCTACGGTGGTCCGCCGTAGCCTTGGCGGAGGCGGAAGCCCGCCGGCTACGGCAGTTGGAAAAACGCCTCAGCTTCGAAACCCGGTCATCCATTCGGCGAAACATCAGGGGCAACGTACAGCCCTTGTGTGGCGGCAGCGCCCGCCAATCTCGAGTCGAACGTCACGACGGTCGCAGCGTCGGCATCGAGAGCCGAGGCGATGTGAAGCGCGTCGAGTGCCCGCCATGATACGTCGCCGGATGCCAACAACAAGCGTTCGGCCCGTCGATGAATCAGGGGCGTCAACTCCAGTCGATGGCAGGCGGTAACGAGCTTCTCGGCTTCGCGCTGAAGTCGTCGAGCCTCCTCCGGCGGGAGATGGCCTTCGCGGACTCGACGGCCAAGCGCCGACGCCATCTCGGTGAGGGCCAGGTCCGAGATGATCACGTCTCCGGAGTTGACGAGCGCCTCGTTCAACGCATCGCTGCCCGCTTCAGGCACGAACAGCTTCACGAGCGCGCTGGCATCGAGATAGACGGGTTCCGGCCACGTTGACGTGCCAGCCTTCGATCGGCGTTCCCGGCTCATAGCCGATCGTCGCGGTCATCAAGGACCGCTTGAGACAGCGCGAGATTGGCTGTCGTCGCCTGCCGTCGCACCGGCGCCAGGTCCGGAAATCGCGTACGCGATTTGATCGGGACGAGGCGCGCGACAGGTCGACCGCGCTCGGTGATCACCACCTCTCGCCCCTTCCGGACATCGTCCAGCAGGCGCGTCAAGTCCTGGCGTGCTTCACGAATACCTGCGCTCCGCATGCGTCCATTGTGTCACATGTAGCACATCAAACACGGCGCCGGTTCAACCTGTAATCCAACGTCTCGCCGCAGGTTCTGCGGCAGAGACACAAAGGGCGCGAGGCCAAGCCTCGCGCCCTTTGTCTTTCACACACCGCGGGAGTGGACTGTCTTCCGGAGGCGTGTCGTGCGTTGCAAGGCCGAATTTGC
>CAZVHY010000579.1:0-1157 GCA_964627115.1 uncultured Solibacteraceae bacterium
TCTGCGCACGGATGTAGCGCTTCACCGTGAACTCGCGGGCGACGATGTCCTCGACGGCGATTTTCTTTTCCCAGCACTCGCGGCAGTACCGCTCGTCGCCGCGCGGGTCGGACACTTCCCGTGTGCCACACAGGGTGCAACGCAGGGGCTCTACAGTCTTCCTAGCCATCGGGGTGATTATAGCGGGCGGGGATACGGCTGCGCGGCTGCGGGCGGCACGGCTGCACGGCTGCACGGCTGCACGGCTGCGGGCGGCACGGCTGCACGGCTGCGGGCGGTACGGCTGCACGGCGGCGGGTGGCGCGGCAACGTGGGCGGGCACGGAGGTCACACGGCGTCGTAGGGGCGGCCCTTGTGGCCGCCCGTCGTTGTCCGGGCCGGCACGAGGCCGGCCCCTACGGTCCGCAAACCATCGCAGGCGCCGGCGCGAAATGCCAACGACGTCGGCCCCAGGGATCGCCGGGCCCACCTCTCGCCCGTCGCACCTTGGCACCATCGCACCGTGGCACCTGTCCCCCCCGTTCCCGCGGTATCCTGCCGGTCCCATGACATCGCCTCGTTCCGTGCGTATCACCCGTCTGCGACCGTCGGTGGCGCTACCGGCCTATCAGACTGCCGGCGCTGCCGGCTTCGATCTCGCGGCGTCGGAAACCGTGACCATTGCCCCGGGCGCCGTGGCACTCGTGCCGACCGGGCTCGTGATCGAACTGCCGTCCGGGCACTTCCTCGGCGTCTTCGCGCGCAGCAGCACGCCGCTCAAGCGCGGCCTGATGGTGGCCAACGGCGTCGGCGTGGTCGACGAGGATTACTCGGGCCCCAACGACGAGATCAAGATCCCGGTCTACAACTTCACGTCCGCACCCGTGCAGGTCAATGAAGGCGATCGCATTGCGCAGGGCGTCGTGCTGCCGTTCGTCCGTGCGGAGTGGGACGAACAGACGACCGCGACGGGGCCGTCGCGGGGGGGATTCGGGAGCACGGGGTAGCGTGGGAGCTGGGGAGCTGGGGAGGGTGAACCCGTAGGGGCGGCCCTTGGGCCGCCCGGGACGGGGGGCGGGGCAAGCCCCGCCCCTACATGCCTTCGTACTGCGGCCCGTCGCCGCCCTCGGGCGGCACCCAGTCGATGATCTGGTACGGGTCCATGATGTCGCACGTCT
>CAZVHY010000580.1:0-1143 GCA_964627115.1 uncultured Solibacteraceae bacterium
CCCGCCCTTGTAGTACCCTTGGCCGGTTATGAGCGACTACATCTTCTCGTCTGAGTCTGTCGGCGAAGGCCATCCCGACAAGGTTGCCGATACGATCTCCGACGCCATCCTCGATGCGTGTCTCGCCCAGGACAAGCGCAGCCGTGTCGCCTGCGAAACCCTGGTCAAGAGCAACATCGTCGTCGTCGCCGGTGAAATCACGACCAAGGCGCGGTTCGACTACAACGACGTCATCCGCAAGGCCATCCGCGGCATCGGCTACGTGCACGACAGCGACGTGTTCCACGCCGACCAGGTGTTCATCACCAACCTGCTGACCACGCAGAGCCCGGACATCAGCCAGGGCGTCGACGCGATTGCGGCGGAAGGAAAGAAGAAGGCGGAGCAGGGCGCGGGCGACCAGGGCCTGATGTTCGGCTACGCGAGCAACGAGACGCCCGAGCTCATGCCGGCGCCGATCATGTTCGCGCACCGCCTCGGTCGCAAGCTCTCACGCATCCGCAAGGCCGGCAAGCTCGCGCCGTGGCTGCGGCCCGACGCGAAGAGCCAGGTGTCGGTGCGTTACCGCGACGGCCAGCCGGTCGAGATCACCAACGTCGTCATCTCGACGCAGCACACCGACGACGTGAAGCACAAGGTCATCGAGCAGTTCTGCATCGAGGAAGTGATCAAGAAGGTGCTTCCGAAGCGGATGCTGACGAAGAAGACCGAGTTCCTCATCAACCCGACCGGCCGCTTCGTCGTCGGTGGACCGCACGGTGACTCGGGTCTCACGGGCCGGAAGATCATCGTCGACACGTACGGCGGCATGGGCCGGCACGGCGGTGGCGCGTTCTCGGGCAAGGATCCGTCGAAGGTGGATCGCTCGGCCGCGTACATGGGCCGTTACGTCGCGAAGAACGTTGTCGCCGCGGGCCTGGCGGATCGCTGCGAGGTGCAGTTCGCCTACGCGATCGGCTATCCGGATCCGGTCAGCGTGCACATCGACACGTTCGGCACCGGCAAGGTGGCCGACGCGAAGATCATGAAGGCCGTCGTGAACACCTTCAACTTCAAGCCGGTGGGCATCATCGAGACGCTGAAGCTGCTGCGTCCGATCTACTCGGCCACCACCAACTACGGCCACTTCGGCAAGACCGACGA
>CAZVHY010000581.1:0-1135 GCA_964627115.1 uncultured Solibacteraceae bacterium
CAGCTTGATGGTCAGGGCCTGGCTGTGACAGCGCATGGCGCCGACGCGCACGCAGATGCCGTCAACGGGAATGGACGCGGGGCTGCGGCCCAGGATCTTGTTGCACTCGACCATGCCCTTCCATTCTTCGCGGCTCTGGCCGTTGCCGAGATCCTTGTCGATCCAGGGCAGCAGGCTGCCGGCAAGGGGATGACCGAAGTGGGTGATGGGGAAATCCCCGCTGCGGAGCGTGTCGGCCATCGTGCGATCGATGTCGCCGATGGCGCTGGCGGGATCGGCGAGCTGCGTCCTGACGGATGCGTGCGCGGCGCCCATCTGCGCGACGAGCTCGCGCATCTGCTGCGCGCCCGCGCCTGAGGCCGCCTGGTAGGTCATCGCACTCACCCACTCGACGAGACCGGCGCGGAAGAGCCCGGTCAGGGCCATGAGCATGAGGCTGACCGTGCAGTTGCCGCCGATGAAGTCGCGACCGCCGGCGGCCAGCGCGCGATCGATGACATCGTGGTTCACCGGGTCGAGGATGATCACGGCGCTGTCGGCCATGCGCAGCGTGGATGCCGCGTCGATCCAGAACCCGTTCCAGCCGGCGGCGCGAAGCTGGGGATGCACGGCGCTCGTGTAGTCGCCGCCCTGGCACGACATGAGGACGTCGCACGACGTCAGTTCGGCGAGGTCCTTCGCGTCCTTCAAGACCGATGGCGCACCGCCGACGCCCGGCGCCGGGCTGCCGGCCTGCGAGGTCGAGAAGAACACCGGATCGATGAGGGCGAAGTCGCCCTCGGCCCGCATGCGCTGCAGCAGCACGGAGCCGACCATTCCGCGCCATCCGATGAGGCCCACGCGCGGCGCGCGGCGTGGTGAGCCCGTAGAGTCACTGCTCGTCATGTCATGTTTCCAGGTGCAATCAGACAACAAAAAACCCGCCGTGCGTGGTGCATCGGCGGGTCCGTAGGGCTGGTCGAGGGGCCTGACGTTCAGGCCATTCTCACACGAGCACCATCACTGCCGCCGACGCGGATTTCCCCCGCTTTCGATCGGAACGCTTTCGAGCAGTGAAGGTGACCACGCGAGAAACCATGACCGGCCTGAAAGGATAGTGCGGGCGAGCGGCGCGAGTCAAGGAAGGCGGGGAGGC
>CAZVHY010000582.1:0-1126 GCA_964627115.1 uncultured Solibacteraceae bacterium
TCGACGTCGAGTACGTCCCGATTCCCATCGAGCCGTTCCGCGAACCGCCGGGCGCTGAGGCTGCGCCGGCGGTCGTGTAACGCCGAGCCGGCGGTCGACGAAGTATCAGGAACCGGCCGAGGCGCCGTGAGCAGCCGGTGGACCTGCCTGCGAGCACTCGCGCGCGGCGGTGAGAGCGAGGATTCGACTCACCGAAAGCAATCGATCGACAAAGCCGCCGATCGGGCGCGTCACGCACGTGACTGAAAAACTGACACTTGCGCGCGCCAGACCGCGGTTTGCCTACCCGACCGTGCGGCAGGGCGAGCACGTCGTGCAGGTGAGCCTCACGCGCCGAGCACTCGAACACCGGGGAAGTGACGACGAAGACGTTCCAGATCGTCGACATCGCTCGAGTACACGATGTCGCCGCGCGAGGCGGCGGATGCCATCACGATGGCATCGACGAGCGTCGCGTTGTCGACGGCCGCGAGGGCCTCTCCGGCCATCTTCGCCAGGTGTGCCGTGAGCGGCTCGACATCGACGGCTGCGAGAATCGCCTCCCGCAGGTCCGTGCGGCCACGCCACCACTCGCCGACGACATCGGCTGGAACCGTGATCGGTTGATCCACCGCGAGCGCGCGTTCGAGGATCGCCCGCATGCGGGGGCGCCGGCGCTCGAGCGCGATGAGCGCCCCCGTGTCGAACGTCAGACCCGTCATGCGGCGGACGTGCGACGCTTCGTCTTTCGAGCGGTGCGGGCCACGCCGGCCGACTTCGCGCCGGCGCGGCCTCGTCGTACCGGTCCCGTCTGCTCGGCGTCGAGTGCGGCATTCACATCTGCCGTCAGGACCGGCCCTCCGAGGAGATCGACCAGCCGCCGTCGGGCTTCCCGTTGACGAATCCATCGAGCCGCTTCGGCAAACGCCGCCGACAGATTTCCGTCGTACGATTCGCGCGCACGCCGTTTGAGTACCGCCACGTCCTCCACGTCGAGTGAGACGCTGATCTTGACCGTCCGGCCCGCCCGTTTTCGTGCCATTGTCCTACCAGAGTAGGGCAGATTGGGTGCAGGGGCAAGCTCGGCCCCCCTCACTCACATCAGCGCGCCCGCAAGTGCGCCGGCAAGCCACGCGAGCGGCGTCAG
>CAZVHY010000583.1:0-1126 GCA_964627115.1 uncultured Solibacteraceae bacterium
CCGGTCACAACGACTCGATCCACCGCAGGATCTTGTCGATGGTTGCCTGATCGTTGTACAGCGAGCTGTGCCTCAACGGTGTGGCATCGCCTTCGAGCTCGTCGAAACGCGCACCAGTACTCTGCAGCGGCGTGAGCGTGACCTCGAAGCGCGCGAAGAGGCCCGACAGCGGTGCGAAGAACCCCTGGGACAAGGTCACGACGACCGACAGCCCCATCAGTGCCACCAGCACCGCGAGCGTGTAGAGAGCCATGTAGTACACGAGGGAGACGAGATAGAGTCCGCCCGCCTGGGCCAATACGAGAAGCGGGCTCCAGCCGCTGTCCGGGTTGGCGCTGGCCGTGAGAGCGGTAATCAGCGCTCGCGTCGTCATGCCGCCCCCTGACCACAAGTCCCACGGCAGGTAAAGGAACGGCAGGAACTCGAATAGCAGGAGCCCGCCCACGACCACGCCCGTCACGCGACTCGCGACAGCCTGCCGACAGATGGTGAGGTAGAGGAAACTCTGCGTTGCGGTAAGGAAGGCGAGGATGCCGAACGCCTCATCGTCGGGCGTTCCCAGGCAGTAGAAAGGCGTGCGCCGTATTGGCTCGCCGCGGTACTTCTGTCCGCGGTTGCGCAAGCGCTGACTGATGGCGCTCAGCACAGCCGACAGAATGCCGGCCGCCACCGCAATGCCGAGGTACATCGGCACGAACCACCAGCTGAAGCCGTCCCGAATGCCGAGTCCCAGGGGGATCAGCGACGCCGCGATGGCTGCCCACATCGCGATGTTCTCGAAGATGCCGGCGTCACGGCTCAGCACACTGAAGAAGGGCGTGTTGAGGCAAATCACGCCCTTGATCGCCCGGACATCGCCGTCGAGCGCACGAACGGCCACGTTGCCACCGTGGCTGTGCGCGATCACGACGTGATGGACATCCTGATGGTCATCCAGATGTTTGCCGAGCACCGCGCTGCCACGTGCGCGCGCCGTGTACCGATTCCAGCCTGACCACGAGACGCGCTCGACCCTGTAACCCTTGCTCTTCAGCGCACGCCAGAGTTCGGATTCTTCCTGTGTCCAGGCGGCGTGTGTCGCCCACGTCCCATGGACCAACGTGACCATCGTGTCTTTGTCAGCCAT
>CAZVHY010000584.1:0-1108 GCA_964627115.1 uncultured Solibacteraceae bacterium
CTGCACGCGCCGGTTCAGCTCGACGAGCATGTCGATGGTGCGTTCCGGGAGATCGTGGGTGCGCTGCGCGAAGTAGTCCCCGAAACGTGGTGTGATGGGCTCCTTCGCGAGGAACGGCTGCAGTTCGCGCACGAGCCAGGCGTCGTACGAGAACGGGAACCGTTCGACCTCGGGCTCCAGGAAGAAGTCGAACGGATTGTAGACCGCCATCTCCGCGACGAGGTTCACCTCGATGCGGAACTCCTCGACCGGATCGGGAAACGTGAGTCGTGCGAGATAGTTGCTCTGCGGATCCTGCTGCCAGTTGACGAAGTGACCCGCAGGGTCCACCTTCAACGCATAGGAGAGGATCCGCGTACGGCAGTGCGGCGCGGGACGCAACCGTACGACCTGCGGCGAGAGACCGACGCGGCGATCGTAGCGGTAGTGGGTAACGTGATTCAGCGCGACGTGAATCGACACGGTCCGCTATGTTAGCGAAGGCGGATCGACCGGATTGTCGTACGACGAGAATGTCCGGAATCGCAGCCGTCGTTCGACATTTTTCGTGTGGAGCCTGCGACGCCGATGAAGGTATTTCACTGCGACCATTGCGACCATCTCGTGTTCTTCGAAAACACGCAGTGCGTAGCCTGCGGACACACGCTCGCGTTCCTGCCGGATCTGATGGAAATCGGCTCGCTCGAACCCTCGGGCGACGCGTGGATGTCGCCGCTGCCGGCGGCCGCCGGGCGGATCTATCGCCTCTGTCAGAACTACGTACAACACGGCGTCTGCAACTGGGCGGTTGCCGACGAGGGGCACACGCTCTGCGAAGCGTGCCGTCTCACACGCATGATTCCGGATCTCACGATTCCAGGCACGATCGACGCGTGGGCGCGGCTCGAACTGGCCAAGCGCCGCGTCGTGTACACGCTCAAGAACCTCGGCCTGCCGATTGCGCCGCGCGTCGACGATCGTGGCCTCGAATTCCATTTCCTCGCCGACGATCCCGCCGGCGGCGCACCCGTACTCACCGGACACGCGTCGGGAACCATCACGGTCAACATCGCAGAAGCCGACGACGCCGAACGCGAGCGACGGCGCTGTGCGCTCGGCGAGCCGTACC
>CAZVHY010000585.1:0-1095 GCA_964627115.1 uncultured Solibacteraceae bacterium
TTGGCGCGATTGCCGGCCCGATCATCAGGAGTACGGCACGGGAATCGATGGAACGAACGTTGGAGGCGCTGAGGACGATGACCGCTGTTCCCCGGGGCTGAAGACCCGGGGCTCCAGAAGACATGAGCGCGGTCAGACGCGTCGAGTCTCTCCGTCGGAGCCCCGGGTCTTCAGACCCGGGGAACAGCGCTCTATGGCATCCCAAACCCATACCGCTCCAGAATGCCCCGCGCGGCGGTGCCCTGCATGAACGTGTAGAAACGTTCGGCCACCGGTCCGGCGCGTGTGAGCAGCACCATGCGCTGGCGCAGTGGTGGGTGGAGCGTGTCGGGGATGACGGCATAGGTGCCGCGATCGCGCAGGTTCGGCGCCGACGCCAGTGAGCCGGCGATGATGCCGCCGACCGCGTTGCCGGTGGTCGCAAACTGCGCAGCCTGCGAGACGTTGTCGCCGAGCACGAGCCGCGGCCTGATCGCGTCCCACAGGCCGCTGGCGCGCAACGCGGCTTCGGCGGCGCGACCGTAGGGCGCCACTTCGGGATTCGCAATCGCGAAGCGCGTCACGCGTCCCGCTTTCAGCAGACGTTCGAGTCCCTCCAGTCCGTCGGCCGGCACCAGTGGCGAGCCTGGCGGCGCGAACAGCACGATGTGGCCGATCGCGTAGAGGGTGCCGCGATCGCGCGCGACGCCCGCGTCGGCGAGCTGGAACACGAAGTTCTCGTCGGCCGACAGGAACATGTCGAACGGCGCGCCATCGCTGATCTGGCGCGTCAGCACACCTGACGATCCAAAGACGACCTCGACGCGGTCGCCGGTCTCTTTCGTGAACGCGTCGACGATGTCCGGCAGTGCGGCGTTGAGATCCGCGGCCGCGGCAATCGTCGCCGGACGCTGCGCCGAGGTGTCGCTGGTCCCGGCTGCGACGAACGCGGTCGCCGCCAGCAGCCACGCGGCCAGCCGTCGTGTCATTCGGTCACCCGCACCACGCGCACACCGGACACCTGACGCACCGATCGCGCGGGCCGCGTGTCGTCACCGACAACGAGCCGGATCGGCCCCTGCTCGGCGGTCAATGGTTGGCCGTCGATCGTGTCGG
>CAZVHY010000586.1:0-1095 GCA_964627115.1 uncultured Solibacteraceae bacterium
GGCGCTGCCCTTCGTGTACCAGACCTGCGCGCACACTTCGTGCGCGTAGAGATAACCGTTGTGCTCGCGCGCGAGTTCGCGCTCGAGCATCGCGAAGCCCTCATTCTTCCGTCCCGTCGCGAAGCACAACAGGGCATCGAGCCAGTCCAGTGGCGCCCCCGTCAATCCCAACGCCACATCGTCTGGTGACGCCGCGCGGCCGTGTGTGATGTGTGTCGCGGCCAGGTCGAACGCGCCGCGGGCGATGAACACCATGGCCGCCAGCGCGTGGGCCGCCGGCAGGCCGGGCGATCGTTTCAGCACGTCGTTGACCGCGCGCAGCCGATCGTCGCCCCAGGTGCCGTACGCGAACATGAGGTGGTGCAGCCAGTTGTCGGGCTCGAGCGCCAGCGCGCGGCGCAGTGCGGCAACCGCCCCGAAGCAGTCTCGAGTCCGCGCGAGCGCGAAGCCGTAAATGGACCACGCGGCGGCGGAGTGCGCGTCGAGTTCGCAACCGGTGCGCGCGTGGACGAGCGCCTGACGCAGGGCGTCGCGATCCGGCGTGAGCGTGGCGCGCGAGCCTTCGAGCTGCATGACGTACGCGTTGGCCAGGCCCACGTGGGCGGGCGCGCTGAGGGGATCGCGGCGCACGAGATCCTCGAACAGCGCGCGTGCGGACGCCACGCGCGCTTCGTCGAACGTTTCGAGCATGGCGCGGCCGCGGGTCCACGCGCGGTACGGCTCGAGCATGTCGTCGATGTCGGCGGCCGGCGCGATCGCGGTGACGATGGCCGCCATGCGATACCCCTGGCGCGCGAAGTTGACGATGTAGGCGGTGCGGTCGTGTTTGTCGAGAATCGTGCGCAGCTGCGACATCAGCTTCTCGATGCTGGCGTCGGAGATGGCCACCACGCCCCACCCGACCTCGGTGATGCGTGCCTTGGACACGACATCGCCATGGCGGCTGACGAGTTCGAGGAGGACGTCGTACTGACGAGGCGTGAGAGGGACCGGCTCGATGCCGCGCAGGAGCTGGCGCGATCGCGTGTCGAGTTGGTACGGGCCGAACGCGAAACCGCCACCAGACGGCATCGCGCGGATTCTACTCCCGGAAGG
>CAZVHY010000587.1:0-1094 GCA_964627115.1 uncultured Solibacteraceae bacterium
AGAGCGCGGGCTTCGGTGCGGTGACCGCGGCCCAGTCGTACGGCGCAGCCGGCGCTGGCGGCAGCAACTACCTGCGCGTCATCCGCTTCACGGCGCGGTTCTCGTTCTAGGCAGGCTGGGAGGCGGCAGGCGGGGAGGTGGCTGGAAGCCCGGGAGCGACGGCGCCCGGGAGTCTCGACCCTGAAAACCCTGACGCCGATACGCCCGACACACGACGACCGGGGGGCCATGCCCCCGGTCGTTTTTCTTTTTGCGCCTGTTTTTTGTCGAAATGTCAGCGCTGTGACGAATACCGAAAATCCTGGTGTCCGAATACCGTGAAGACAGTATGGTAGCGATCCCGCAAACCCCACTACAGTAGTCGGCCTACGACTACGCCGCGTGGCGCGTCGGCCGATCTGGCCGTCGCGGCCGGGCCCGCTCAGGTCGGATAGATTCCGACGTGGGCATTTCCGTGCGCTCGTGAGGCCCGCGCGGGTGGTCTTGGATGGAGGGTGTATGCAGTTGACTGGCAAGGCCCGGGCAGTGCTGATGGCGCTGCTCATGGTGTGTCTGGCGACGCCGTCGGCGTTCGCGCAGATCACGACCGGAACCATCGCCGGCACGGTTCAGGATTCCCAGGGTGGTGTCATCCCGGGAGCGACGATCGTGTTGATCAGTGAGTCGCGCGGCACGCGCAGCGTTCCTGGCGTTACCAACGCCACGGGCGACTACGTGTTCCCGAACATGACCCCCGACACGTACACGATTGAAGTGACGATGCCGGGCTTCCGCACGACGACGCGTCGTGGCGTGGCGGTGAGCGGCGGCGACCGTGTGACGTTGCCGGCGCTGGTGATTGAGCCCGGTGGCGCGTCCGAAGTCATCGAAGTCACGGCCGAGGCGCCCCTCATCCAGGCGCAGAGCGGTGAGCGTTCGTTTGCCGTCACCTCGGCGCAGGTCGAGAGCCTGCCGCTGGCCGGTGGCCGCAACTTCACGGACCTGACGCGTCTGGTCCCGGGCGTGGTCTCGGGCGGTGCGTCGGCCGGTGGCACGCGCATCGGTGGCGCGGGCCAGAACAACATCATGATGGACGGCATCTCGGCCATGGACAC
>CAZVHY010000588.1:0-1092 GCA_964627115.1 uncultured Solibacteraceae bacterium
TGACAGCACGCGTCAATGGATGCAGCCGTGTTCCCGACCCGCCAGCCAGGACGATCCCCTTCCGAATCACACGCGTCCCTCGTAGTGCCTGTCGAGCCAGGCGCGATACTCACCCGTGCGAACGGCCTGCACCCAGACCGCGTTCTCGAGATAGAACCGAACGGTCTTCGTCAGACCGCTTTCGAAACTCTCAGCGGGTACGAAGCCGCACTCCCGCTCGACCTTCGACGGATCGATGGCGTAGCGCTGATCGTGTCCCGGCCGATCCGGGACGAACGTGACGAGTTCCCGCACGACGGCCGCCGATGCACCGGTCGCCTCGGCGACCAGGTCGCAGACCGCGTGCACGACGTCGAGATTCCGTCGCTCGCTGCGTCCACCCACGTTGTAGGTCTCGCCGACCCGGCCGCGTTCGATGACGTGCCAGATGGCCTCGCAGTGGTCGGTCACGTACAGCCAGTCGCGCACGTTGTCGCCCCTGCCGTACACCGGCAGCGGCTTTCGCTCGAGCGCATTCAGGATCATCAGCGGGATCAGTTTCTCGGGGAACTGATAGGGCCCATAGTTGTTCGAACAATTCGTGATCGTGATCGGGATCCCATACGTCCGGTGGTACGCACGTACGAGATGGTCCGATGCGGCCTTCGATGCCGAATACGGACTGGACGGATCGTAGGCCGTCGTCTCGACGAACGCGCCGTCCGCGCCCAGCGAGCCGTAGACCTCGTCCGTGCTGACGTGATGGAAGCGTCGACGGCCGACATCCGGCAACCCGCGGAACGCCTCGAGCAGATTGAACGTCCCCATCACGTTCGTCTCGATGAACGCCTGCGGAGAGTGGATGCTGCGGTCGACGTGACTCTCGGCCGCAAAATGCACGACCAGATCCGGCTCGACAGCGGCCATCAGCGCATCGACGGCCGCCCGATCCCGGATGTCCACACATTCGAACCGGTAGTTCGGCTGCGCCGCAGCCGTCGGGATGCTGCCGAGGTTTGCGGCGTAGGTCAACGCGTCGACGTTGACAAATACGTCATCGGGACGGCGCGGGACGAACAGGTTGAGGAAGTTGGCGCCGATGAACCCGGCACC
>CAZVHY010000589.1:0-1086 GCA_964627115.1 uncultured Solibacteraceae bacterium
CAGGGTGAACGTCAGGGCGCGGCGGCGAGCACGCCTGTGACGCATGGGCCATTTCGGTACATCAGGAATCCCATCTATCTGGCAGGGATCACGCTGTTGCTGGGCGTGGGCCTGCTCTATGTCCCCTGGCGCGCGGTGGATCTGGGTTTGCCCCTGCTGCTCCTCGCGTACTTTCACGTGGCCGTAGTCCGCGTGGAGGAACCCGAACTGCGTCGGCGGTTTGGCGCGACGTATGAACGGTACTGCGAGCGAGTCCCACGCTGGCTTCCTGTTCCCACGTCACGCGCACGCGCCGGCCAGCGAGGCGACGAATGATGCGCGGTCCAACGGGCGCCTTCAGCCTCGCGGTCGAGGATGTGTTCGACAAGGCGGATACATGCCGATCCTGACCGACATCTCACACATTCGAACCGTCCTTCGTCGCGACCCGGCCTGGTCCGCGTACGCCCTCTGCGACCTCGCGCCGGATCTGTTTCCGTCGACGCAATGGTTCACGCCAGGCCTCACGCTCGTGCTGCACGCGTACGACACCTGCATCCTCTTCGCGATGGATGCCGAGTCTCTGCCTGAAGCGATGGCGCACGCCACGTGGCCATTCCACGTGCAGGTGCAGGACGATGTGTTTGCCGAGGTGACGAGACGGACGCACATCGCGCACGACCGGCGGATGTGGCGCATGCGACGCGACACGTCGATTGGCGATGAGCCCGACGCGCGCGTCGTGCCGCTCGGCCCCGCCGACGTGCCTGCGCTGCGCGCGCTCTATGCCGATGGCGACGCCACGGGCGAAGCGCCCGACTTCTTCATGCCATCGACGGTGCAGGACGGCGCGTACTTCGGCATCTACGAAGGTGGACAGCTCGTCTCAGCCGCCGGCACACATGCGCTCGCGCGCGAGGAAGGCGCCGCGGCCATCGGCAACGTCTACACGCGCCGCGATCGGCGCGGGCGCGGTCTGGCGCGCGCGACGATGCGGGCGGTGATACGGGCTCTGGCGGATGTGGAGACCGTGGCGTTGAACGTCCGTCACGACAACGCGCCGGCGCTTCGCCTGTACGAGAGCCTCGGCTTCGCCCGGCACTGCCT
>CAZVHY010000590.1:0-1084 GCA_964627115.1 uncultured Solibacteraceae bacterium
CCCATCCTCGAAGGGCGCGCCGACGTCGTCTATGGATCGCGTTTTCTCGGCAATGCGCGCGGGCATCGTGTGTTGTATTTCTGGCACTCGGTCGGCAACCGCATGCTGACGCTGCTGTCGAACGCGTTCACCGACCTGAATCTGACCGACATGGAAACCTGCTACAAGGTCATGAAGCGGGAGATTGCCACGCGGCTCGAGCTCGAATCGGAGCGCTTCGGCGTGGAGCCCGAGATCACCTGCAAGGTCAGCCGGCTCGGCGCACGCATCTACGAGGTGCCCATCTCGTACAACGGCCGGACGTATGCCGAGGGGAAGAAAATCGGGCTGAAGGACGCCTTCCAGGCCGTGTGGACGATCCTCAAGTACGCGTGGTGGACGCCCGCACGATGACGTCTCCTTCTGCGACGAAACGGGCGGAGGCGCCTGCCGACGATGTCGGCGCCGAGACGCTGCGGCGCATGGCCGGCCTCGAGGCGTATAACCGCTGGCTGCACGAACGCTTCGATGCGTGGCTTGGACAGCGCATTCTCGAAATCGGATCGGGCATCGGCAATCAGACGCGCTATTTCGCCGATCGCGAGCGTGTCGTCGCGTCGGACATCGATCCGTACTACGTCGACATCCTCCGCTCGCGGTTCGGTGACCGGCCCCATGTCCGGATGGCGTCGTTCCGTTTCCCGTTGAGCGAGGCTGACCGCGACGACCTGCAGGCCGAGCGCATCGACACGATCGTGTGTCTCAACGTGCTGGAGCACATCGAGGACGACCGGTCGACCTTGCTGGACGCCGCCGCCGTCTTGCCGCCTGGTGGTCACCTCGTGCTGCTCGTGCCGGCTATGCGCGCGTTGTATGGCACGCTCGACGTCAACCTCCAGCACTTCCGGCGCTACGAGAAGGAGCCGCTGCGCGCGCTGCTGCGCGACACCGGCTTCGAAGCCGAGGACCTCCGCTTCGTCAATCGCGTCGCCGTGTTCGGCTGGTGGCTCAGCTCACGCGTGCTGAAGCGCAAGGTCCTGCCGAAGGATCAGCTGGCCATGTTCAAGCTGATGATGCCGCTGCTCAAGCTCGAAGAGAAGCGACC
>CAZVHY010000591.1:0-1083 GCA_964627115.1 uncultured Solibacteraceae bacterium
GCATCGGCGGGAAACGGCGCCGGGGCGGCAGCGGGAGCCGCCGGAGCGGCGGGCGCCGGGGTCTGGGCGGCGGCGGCGCTCACGACGAGAAACGTACTCAGTACGGTGGCGGTGATTACACGCGTCATCTTTGGCTGAACCTCTGCTGCCCTTCCCGTGGCCGACAGCCACGTCGAGAACCGGGTGGCGGCGCCACTCCGGCCCGTGAGAACACTGCATCCTACCAGACATCCGGCCTGCCGTGCCCCGGGCATATTCGCCAAGCCGTCCCTATCAGACGCGCCAGTCGGGACGCCGGCTGTCCCCACCGGGCGGCAGTGTCCGTCTCCCGTACCGGCCAGCCGGCGTTCGCGAGCGTCTGCACAGTTCGAGTCCGGGCCGAGTACACTATCCCGGTTGTCATGGCGCCCGGGGCACGCACGTTGCTCGTCGCCGGACGATTTCAAGGAGCAGGCATGCGCCGACCGTTGACACTGCAAGTCCTGATCGCCCTGTCCGCCGCCGCAACGCTGGCGTGCAGCGACTCGCCGACCACCCCGACCCCGACGCCCAATCCCACGCCGATCACCGAAACGTACACCGGCACGTTGACGGTCAACGGCGCCATCACCTTCGCCCCGGTTTCCATCAACATGGCCGGCTCGGCCAACGCCACGCTGACCGCACTCGGCCCGCAGTTCCGGATGCAGGTCGACGAGGGCGGCGCCGGCAACTTCGTCGTCGGCGAGACGGCCTACATCGGCGAGAATCCGGACGACCCCACCGGCTCGGTCACGGTCGCCGGCTGGAACCCGGCCACCCGCGCGCTGTATCTCGACAACCTGACGGGCACACTGCCGATCGGCGAGGTCATCACCGGCAAGACGAGCGGCGCGCAGTGGACCCACACAGAGCTGCGGAACACGGTTGTGGGCCTCGCCCTGGGCACCTGGAGCGGCACCACGTGCACGATCGTCCTGGCCAACGACATCACCAGCGTCGGCGGCCAGGTCAGCGGCGTGGTGCAGGGCGCCGGTTCGCTCTGCGCGCGCGTCTACGACGTCGGCCGGCTCGAAGTGCCGACGACGTTCTCAATTGATGTGA
>CAZVHY010000592.1:0-1080 GCA_964627115.1 uncultured Solibacteraceae bacterium
GTGCGCGTCTACGTCATCTCCGGCTTCTGCGCGGCGCTCGTCGGGCTGATCATCGCGGCGCAGCTCGGCGCGGCTCATCCTGCGACCGGCGAAACGTTCGAGCTCAATGCCATCGCTGCCGTGGTGCTCGGCGGCACGTCGCTCATGGGCGGGCGCGGCAGCATTGTCGGCACCTTGATTGGTGCCTTCGTCATCGGTGTGCTCGCCGACGGGCTCGTGCTCCTGGGTGTCTCCGAGTTCTGGCAGTTGATCATCAAGGGGCTCGTGATCGTACTGGCGGTAATCCTGGATCAGTTTCAGAGGAGGTCCTGACATGACACGTTTCCTTCGACTGCACGGCGCTTGCGCCGCTCTCGTGCTGGCCCTGGCCGCGGCGTCCTGTTCGTCAGGGCCCGACGCGCCAGCCGGCCCGCGCACCATTGCGATCATCACGCCCTCGCACGACAACCCGTTCTTCAAGGCGGAAGCCGACGCGGCCGCTGCACGCGCGCGCGAGCTGGGCTACGAGGTTCTCGTCAACTCGCACGACGACGACGCGTTCAAGCAGGATCAGCTCATCGACGTGGCTATCGCCAGACGCGTGGCGGCCATCGTCCTCGACAACGCCGGCGCCGACGCCTCGGTGGCTGCCGTACAGAAGGCGAAGGATGCCGGCGTGCCGAGCTTCCTGATCGATCGCGAAATCAACGTCACCGGCGTGGCCGCGGCGCAGATCGTCGCCAACAACTTCCAGGGCGCGACACTGGCGGCCGAGGAGTTCGTGCGCCTGATGGGAGAACGCGGCGACTACATCGAGCTGGTCGGCCGGGAATCGGACACCAATGCCGGCATCCGCAGTCAGGGGTTCCGCGATGTGATCGATCAGTATCCCGACATGCGGATGGTGGGACGCCAGAGCGCGAACTGGAGCCAGACCGAGGCGTTCCAGAAGATGGAGACGCTCATTCAGGCCAACAGGAACATCAAAGGCGTGATCGCCGGTAACGACACGATGGCGCTCGGTGCGATGGCCGCGCTGAAGGCCGCTGGCCTCGGCTCGGTGATCGTCGTCGGTTTCGACGGCAGTCCGGATGCGCTGGC
>CAZVHY010000593.1:0-1077 GCA_964627115.1 uncultured Solibacteraceae bacterium
TGCGCCCCTTCTTCTCCACTTTCTGGATGTAGAGCGGATACACGCTCGCGAATAGCATCCTGAAGACGCGATCGTTCTTCTTCATCTGGGAGCCCATCGGCCCGTTCGGTCCAACTCCCGATAGAACCCGAGGTCGGCGCCACGAACGAGCTTGGTGATGTACACGATTTGTCCGTAGTGCAGTCCGAAATGCTCGACGACCTGGTACACCGCGTGAAGCCCCGTCACGGTATAGCCTTGAATCTCGTAGGTCGCCAGCAAGTCGGCTTCGCTGAGACGCCGCAGCGCGTATGCGGCACGCAGTTCGAGGTTGCTTACGTGCGACGCTGCCAACGTGCTGGATCTTGCCGACCGTGCACGGCAAGCACGACGATCGTCTCGGGTGTTACTCGGAAATAGAGCGCGTACGGGAAGCGATCAAGCACCGCACGCCGCGTTTCGCCACGCACCACGGGATGCGCGAGAGGATGCTCGATGATACGAGCCACGGCCGCATCGACTTCAGCGCCGAACTCGTCGCCAAGCCGCAGACGTTTGGCCTCATACCAGCGATGGACGTCCGCCGCTTCCTCATCGGCCTCTGGCCGGAAAACGACGGTTCGCGTCATTCAGATCTCGAAAGTCGTCGCCGCACGTCGGCCCACGGCACCGCCGTCTGCGGATCGGCCACGTGCGCGGCCCAGCGACGATCGAGTTCTTCCGCCTGTTCGTCGCTCAGCGTGAATTCGGCATGCCGTTCAGCGTCGGACAAGCTCTCCCACAACGCGATGGCCAATTCAGCCCGGTCGCCCGCGGGCAACTTCAGAAGCTGAGAGAGAGTGGTGGTTGCCATGCCGTGATCCTTACACGTCAACGCCGGTGCCGCAAATGAGCCGCGGCGGCACCAAAGGCTCGCATGCGCCGCCGTCGCTAGGCACCGCATCGGCCTAACGAGTGACCTCCGCGGCACGGACCCGCGGGGCATGAAGCCCCGCGGCGACGACAACCTCACCCCGCAGCCCTCAGCCCCGCAGCCGTCAATCTCACGCGCTCGGGAACGTCAGGTTCTTCAGCCCCCAGGCGAGCGTGGCGCGATGG
>CAZVHY010000594.1:0-1074 GCA_964627115.1 uncultured Solibacteraceae bacterium
CGACTTCGGCGTCGCCGCGCGACAACGCATCCTGGGACGGTTGATCCGATGAGCGGTCGCGCCGTTGCCCTTGTGACAGCCGTCGCGCTGCTCGTGGTCGCATGGGCGTGCTGGCCGACCGAGGAACGAACCGTTCGTGCCCGCGTGACGGCACTCGTCGATTCGATGAATGGCGAGATCGGTGAAGGCGACCTGCAACGTATTGCTCGCGCCGCGACCCTGGCATCGGCGCTGACTCAAGACGTGGTCGTGGTGCTCGACAACGACCGGCAGTTGAACGGGCGCGAGTCGGTGCTCGGCGTGGCGCGCCAGTGGATGCAGACGCGCCTAGACATGCGTGTCTCTCTCGACGATCTCGACGTAACGGTCACCGCCGGTGGCGCGACAGCCGATCTCGTCATCCGTGTCGATGACGAACCTCGGGAAGCTCGACTGCATCTGGTCAAGCCCGACAGCACCTGGCTCGTACAACGTGCCGAGCTCGTGTCCGCGCTCGAGCGTCCGCCGGTCGGCAGGTAGCGCGGCTGTTCACGTCAGCTTCATCCAGCGCGCGCGAACCGCTGCTATCGTCAACGCGGCTCCCATCACGCCTGCAGGAGGACTGACATATGTATACGGATCACCCAGGACGACGCGACGTTCTGAAACTGGCCGCGATGACCGGCGCCGCGATCGCCATTGGCCCGTCGCTGGAACTGTTCGCCAGTCAGGTCGACCTGCCGCTCATCACCAAGCCGATTCCATCGACCGGCGAACAGCTGCCGGTGATTGGCCTCGGCACCAACGCCTACAGCGTGAACACGCCCGAGCAGATGGCGCCGCTGCGCGACATCCTGGCGCAGATGTCGAAGATCGGCGGCAAGGTGATCGACACGGCGCGCGTATATGGGCGGTCGGAAGAGGTGATCGGCGAGCTGCTCTCGGAGATCGGAAATCGCGATACGTATTTCGTTGCGACGAAGACGCCGATTCAGGGGGCGTTGCGCGCGCCGGACGTCGAGCTGGAGACGTCGTTCGAGCGCCTTCGCGTGAAGACCATCGACCTGATGCTGATCCACAACCTGCACGGCCTCG
>CAZVHY010000595.1:0-1067 GCA_964627115.1 uncultured Solibacteraceae bacterium
CCGGGGATTGGTTCCCGGGTCAGCCCGTGCGTTTCTCTTGGTCGGCGAGCTGATGACGCCGACGCTGTGGGTGGCGCTCGTCGTCGGTGTGGGCGGTGTGGGCGGTGTCGGCGTTTTCGTCGGTGCGATCCTGACGCATCGCCGTGAGTCGCAGCGTGACAAGGCGACCGCGACCGTGGCATATGCGGGCGAGCTGCGGGCGCGTCTGGCCGATGTCGAGGCGCATTCCGCCCGGCAGGACCAGCAGATAGAGGGGCTGTGGGAGGCGCGTCGAGCAGATGCCGTGGTCATCCGGCTTCTCGGGGACTATGCCGACGCTCTTGAGTCCCACATTTGGCAGCAGAAGAAGCCGCCGCCGCCGGCGCGCCCGCCCGGCATCTGACAAAGGAGTATTCCAGTGGCGTATCAGTTGATTACTCAGTACACGTCTCCGAATCAGTCGTCTCGTGGTGGCGCGCGCATCTCGTCCATCACAATCCACCACTGGGGTTCGCGGGGGCAGAAGTTCCAGAACGTCGTGAACTACCTGTGCCGCCCGGGCGGGAACACGTCCGCGCACTACGTGGTCGAGGACGGGCGTGTGGCGTGCATCGTCGCCCCCGGGCGTCGCGCGTGGCACACGGGCACCAACGTGGGGAATGACACGTCGATCGGGATCGAGTGCCGCCCCGAGGCGACCGACGGCGACTACGCGACCGTGGCCGAGCTCGTGCGCAACTTGCGCGCCGCCTACGGAGACCTGCCCCTAAAGCGGCACTCCGACTGGAAGAACACGGCGTGCCCGGGCGTGTGGGACCTTGCTCGCATCGACCGGCTCGCACGATCCGCACCTACACCTACCCCTGCCCCGGCACCCGCGCCGGGGCCCGACGTCCAGGAGGACGACATGATCATTCGACGCAAGAGTGACGGCGCTTCTTTCATCGTGCTCGGGGGCCGCGGCGCGCGGCTCGTCAAGGCTGCCGACTCGGGCGCTTTCCAGGCTGCGGGTGTGCCCGAGGTCAGCATCTCTGACGAGGGGTACGCCGTCGCTGAGCAGCGCTACCTCGTGGGGGCGTGAGCGCGGT
>CAZVHY010000596.1:0-1051 GCA_964627115.1 uncultured Solibacteraceae bacterium
CGGACATCCGCAGTCTGACCGCGGGTTCGCCACGCGGGAAGAACGCGACTCCAGCGGACTGGCCCACGGGTCCGAACGCGTGGGGACCCCCATCCCCACGCCACATCCACACCGCTTCCGCGCGTTCTTCAGACTGACGCTGCCGCGTGGCTCACACGCGGCCAGACTGCGGATATCCACTCCCTGACGAAAGAGAAGTTGGAGCCGGACGACTCAATCGTGAGCCAGTGCCGCCAGGATGTCGTCAACAACATCATCGGGCGGACGCATCGTTGTGATCTTCGTCGTACAGCTCGGCCGATCGCCGCTCATGTTGACATCCGACCCGAGCAGGCGGATACTCGGGTCGGATGCCGACCAATCGAGCCGAAACCGACCGCGTCGCGCTGCTCCAGGGCACGCTCGACCTGCTGATTCTCCGGACGCTCGTCTTCGCGCCGGCGCATGGCCAGGGGATTGCCCGCGCTATCCGCGCACAGTCCGAGGAGACACTCTTCGTCGATCACGGCTCGCTGTACCTGGCGCTCCAGCGTCTCGAGGACAAACGCTGGATTACGGGCAAGTGGGGCGTGTCGGAGAACAACCGCAAGGCGCGCTTCTATTCGTTGACGAAGAAGGGACGGGCGCAGCTCGGCGAGAAGACGAGCGAGTGGCGTCGGCTCGCGCGGGCGATTGGGCTCATCCTCGGTCCGGAGACACAGGAAGGCGACTGACATGTTCTGGCGCAGGAAACGTTCCCCGGACGACTTCCGCGAAGAGATCCGCACGCACCTGCAACTGGAAGTCGATGACCTGACGGCCGAAGGCCTGGACGAGCACGCCGCGTCGGTGACGGCTCGCCGGGAGTTCGGCAACGTCACGCTTGCGCAGGAACGGTTCGATGAAACGCGCCGGCGTCGATGGTTCAACGGCCTCATCTTCGACGTTCGTCACGCCGCGCGCGGCTTGTGGCGGCGTCGCGCCTTCTCGCTGCTCGCCATCATCACCGCCGGGTTTGCCATCGGCGCCACGACGGCCGTGTACAGCACCGTCGACTGGCTGCTCAATCGAC
>CAZVHY010000597.1:0-1048 GCA_964627115.1 uncultured Solibacteraceae bacterium
CCTTCGTGATGGTGCCACGTCTCATCGGACACCACCCGATGCCACCGACTGCTCTGACCTTCGGCGAGCAGGAAATAGATGACCGTGAGCGCGCGTCTCACGGAACGGCCGTCATCGGGCGTGACGAAATGCCGGGAACGATGAATCTCCCGATACCACCCGCCCTCGGGGTGCGGCGACAGATCGAGTGCGGCAACGAGGGCCGCGGCACGCGGATGCATGCGCCGTAGCGTACACGCTTACGGTTCGGCGACCGGCGCGGCTGGTGCCGCCGAGGCCACGAGCACCCAGTCCTCGTCGCCGGGCGCCGTGAACCGCATCGTCTTTCGCTGAACGATGGCGGTTGCGGGCGTCCGTTCGCCGGTCCGCGGATTCATCCAGAACGTCTGGCTGCCCTCGGCAACGGCGTCGACGCGGAGCGACACCACGGGCGTCGCAGGCGTGTAGGCGACGAGCAGGTCGCGTTCGGGTGATGCCGACACGCTGATGAAGTGCGACGCATCTGCAGCGCCGGGCTGTTCGACGAGCAGTTCCTGCGCGGGGCGCAAACGCCAGAAGTCGATGGACGTGAACAGATCGACGACGTGCCGCATGGCGACGGCGGCGGGCATTTCGAGCGCCTCTCGCCAGGGCAGCGGCGTTCCCGCATTGGCGTGATCGGTTGGCGGTCCCGATCCGTCGTCCCATCCCCATACACCGTGCCCTCCGTACGACACGCCGGCTGTCGGAGCATTGAGCAGGCTCCACCAGGTGGCGCGGCGCACGGCGTACGCGGTCAGCGGCGCACGCGACTGATACGCAAGATGGTTCTCGTACGGCGGCTCGAGATTGATGAATGGCCGGGCCGGTTCGGTGTTCCACTCGGTGGCAGGTGGTCCTTCGGTGATCCAGCGCAGCGTACGTTCGTCATCGCCATGGCCACTCTGATAGCCGTGGATGCCGACCCACGACTCGTCGCGGAAATCGTCGAGGATCCAGTGCATGCCGGCCGGGTGCATGACGACCGGCGCGTGTGGTCCGTCGCCGAAGACGGCGCGGCCGATGCGCT
>CAZVHY010000598.1:0-1045 GCA_964627115.1 uncultured Solibacteraceae bacterium
CATGCGAGACCGGCTGTTCCTGTTGCATCCCGACTTCGAGGATCCGGCCTATCCGGGACGCCGCTTCTACTGCTGGCACTGTGCCCTCATGGAAGGCGTATTGGCGTCATTCCCGCGCCTCCTGGACGCGATCGATGTCCACAGAGTCGATTGGCCGCGTCCGAGGCGGGAAATCGTGGACTTGCTGGGCGAGGATAATCAGTCGCTCCCCGTTCTCGTCGCGGCGAGCGATGCTCCGGACAGTCCAGAGTTCCGGATGGCCAAGGGCCTGCGGTTCATCGCCGACAAAGACGCCATCCTTCGTTACCTTTCGGTGCGGCACGGGATCGCAGAACAGCACCCGTGAAGTGTCGTGCGCAGAGACGGGAGCATGACAACGACGATCTTCGTCAGATTGCTCGGTGAAGGGATCGACTGCTGGTGTCCCGTCGAAGCGGCGAACGAGGGGGCCGAACGGTATCGGATCACGGGGCCAATGCCAGACGGAGACGAGTGGGAATTCGAGCCCGGAGAACTCGTCGTCTGTTCTGAGCGGGATGGGCAGTTGATCGCAACGAGCCTCTGCGGGAGTCCTTCGCTGGAGCCGCCACAACGTACGAAAGCAACGGCGAGGTGGGAACGATTGAGCGAGTTGGTCGAGAAGGCGGTCAGCGGCGCAGACCCGATTGGCTTGCTCGCTGTTGGTGCGCCAGCCGACGAGTACCGGCCTGAGATCGGCACGATTCTCCCGAGGCTTTCAGCGGCAGACAGCGAAGACGACGTGCTCGTCATCGTTCACGAGGAGTTCGTGCGCTGGTTCGGGGCTTCGATTGCCGGGCCGACAACGGCCTATCGCACCATTGCCTCCCGGATATGGGACGCGCTCCGCGAGTTCAGATACGCGGACTGACCTGATGCCGGGGCGGCCGACACCCCCTCTTCGCTTCGCCCCGTCGCCGAGCCAGCGCGACTATGATCGGACACCGATGTCTGACTCGTCGCGAGTTCCGCACGTCGGGGTTGGCTGCGTGGTCGTTCGCGACGGTCGAGTCCTGCTGATCCGCCG
>CAZVHY010000599.1:0-1040 GCA_964627115.1 uncultured Solibacteraceae bacterium
CATGTGGGCCGATCGCTCGAGCCGCGCGTGCTGGCGGCCCTGAAGCAGTTTCCGGCGGTCGTCCTGACCGGTGCGCGCCGCACCGGCAAGACGTGGATGCTCCGGCGGTTGCTGCCGAACGCGTCCTACGTCCTGCTGGAAGATCCCGACGTGCAGGCGCGCGTCACGGCCGATCCACAAGGGTTCCTCGACGGCCTGCGGCTGCCCGCGATTCTGGATGAAATTCAGAACGTCCCGGATCTCTTTGCGTTCGTGCGTTCGCGTATCGATAGGGCCCCCCGTCGCACCGGGCAGTGGATTCTCACCGGATCGCAGGAGGCGCCGCTCATGCACGGCGTCAGCGAATCGATGGCCGGCCGCGCCGCGGTGTTCCAGTTGCTGCCGCTCTCGACGCGCGAGTCGACGAAGGTGTCGCTGCGACTGGGCGGATTTCCCGAAGTCATCGCCCGTCCGTCGGCGGCGGCACTGTGGTTCAGCTCGTACGTCCAGACGTATCTCGAGCGCGACGTGCGGGCGGTAACGATGGTGCGGGATCTGTCGACGTTCCGCCGGTTTCTCGGTCTGGTGGCCACACGGCACGGGCAGTTGCTGAACAGGACCGATCTGGCCGCGCCGCTCGGCGTCAGCGTCCCGACGATCTCGCAGTGGATCGGCGTCCTCGAGACGACCGGGCAGGTGCTCATCGTGCCCCCGTACTACGAGAACGTCGGCAAACGCCTCGTGAAATCGCCGAAGGTCTATCTCACCGATTCCGGACTCGCGTGCCATCTGCTCGGCATCGAGTCGGTGCGCGATCTGCATCGATCGCCGTTCCTCGGGGCGCTGTTCGAGGGATTCGTGATCGCCGAGATCGTCAAGCGGCAGGTCTCAGCCGGCCGACGACGGGAGGTGTATCACTTCCGTGACGAGCAGGGACTCGAGGTCGACTTCGTCGTGCCGGGAACAAACCGGCTATGGCTCATCGAGTGCAAAGCCGGACGGACCGTGATGCCCGCGATGGCGACGCCGCTGCAGCGGCTCAGCCGCGCGCTGAGCGCGAG
>CAZVHY010000600.1:0-1039 GCA_964627115.1 uncultured Solibacteraceae bacterium
TTTGCCGCCCGGTTTCGACCAGCCCGCCCGGCATATCGCTGACGGTGGGGAGGATGCTGAACGCGTCGATGACTGCCCCACCACTCGACTGGGAAGCGGCACCCGCGCCACCAGGCTGGAATTCGAAACCTGGCCCCCACATCTGTGCGGCCGGTCGGGGGCCTGTGTCGAAGTAGACAGGATTCTCAACTGGAACGAGGGTGGTAGAACTAACCGCGGGATCGAACCAGATCACCACGATGCTGTTGACCGGAACCATTACCGGGCAATTGGGAATGTATCCCTGCGGGAAGTCGAGGGGCACACTGCAGGACCCGAGGAAGGAGCCATCCTGTGTCGTCACGGTAAACCCGACGCCGAGCACAGGCCCGTCAGGTCCCTTCGGCATGATGCTCATCGACTCCATCTCGGCCTGGTGAGATGTCTGGGCTGCCGACTCAACCGGATAGTTACCGAACCAGGCACCGATGTTGTGCGGGCCTGTCGTGTACGTGGTCGGATCGAACGTGATCGGGTTCTCGATCGGTGCGTAACCGGCGGGAATTGAGTCCAGGTCTTCCCAAACGAGGGAGATCCGGTCACTCGGGACATCGACCCGGCAGTTGTGCCAGCCAGGCGGGTTTTCTCTCGCCTCCAGCGTGCATTCTCCGATGTAGTCACCGTCCTCTGAGGTCACCACGAAGCGGGCACCGAGGGCCAGTTCAGAGTTGGTGTAGCTCTCTGCATCCTCACGGCTGGAATACGTGCTGGCACTGATGCCCAAGCTCCACGGGCCACCGGCAGCTGATTCCTGGGCGGTGGGGGATGCGGCCGCGCTGGTCACCGTGGTGATCATGAGGGCCATCACCGCAAGCATTCGCAGCCCTCGTGATGCAATCTTCAGCCAGCGCCTGCAGTCGTTCATGTGTATCTCCTCCATCCACCCATTTTTGCGACGTCCCAGTCTGGCACCATCACCATCGCCAGCCCCCAGCAAAAGGCGCGATCCCTCCGGGCGTGGATTGCCTGCAATCCAGCGTGGTCCGGTCGTTGCGGTGAT
>CAZVHY010000601.1:0-1039 GCA_964627115.1 uncultured Solibacteraceae bacterium
TCGGCCAGGCGACGCAGGCGGCTGGCGTATTCCACGGCCGCGCCCGGATCGTGAATCGAGCAGGGGCCGATGACGACCATCAGCCGCGGGTCTTCGCGGTCGAGGATGCGCTGCACGGTGGCCCGGCCGGTGGCGACCGTCACGGCGGCGTCGGCGGGCAGGGGAACGTCGGCTTTCACCTGGTCCGGCGTGGGCATTTCCTCCAGGCCGGTGACGTTGAGGTTGTCGAGGGGCGGGGCACTACTCATACAGAATCGAACCATTATCGCTCAAGGGAGGCTGGGAGGCGGCAGGAGGGGAGGAGGCTGGAAGGCTGGGAGCTTGGAAGCTGGGGGCGGGGGGAGGTGGCTTTCTCCGAATGGAGCCCCGGACCTTCAGGTCCGGGGGCGCTCCCCGGGTCTGAAGACCCGGGGCTCCGAAGATCTGTGGCCGGTAGCTGTAGTCATTTCCTCTTGACCTTCGATGGGTCACGCCGTAGCCTCTCCCTCTCGGAGCATGAGGGGAGTGTGTAATGCGACGGATGCGGGCATGGCTGAACGCGATGTTGACGCAGTGGCGGCAGCGGCGGCGTGTCGAAGGCGAGCTCGACGACGAACTGCGCTATCACGTTGCGCAGGAAACAGCCGCCAATATCGCGCGAGGCATGGCGCCCGACGAGGCGCGCCGCGCGGCGTTGCGCGATCTTGGCGGCGTCGTCCAGACACGCGACGCGGTGCGTGCCGTGCGGACGACGTGGGCCGAGGCGCTCGCGGATGACTGCCGCGTGGCGTGGCGCCACCTCGCACGCGATGCACGCGCGCACACGGCGCTTGCCGTTGTCACGCTGGCGGTGGGCATCGGCGGTGCGGCCGCGATGTTCGCGCTCGCGGACTCCGTGGTCTGGCGTCCGAGGCCACTGCCGAACGTCGATCGACTGGTGCGGATCTGGAGCGAACTTCCGCCCGAGAACGGCTCGTTTCGCATGACGACCGCGTCGCCCGAGCAGGTGCTGGCGTGGCGCGATCAGCGCGATCTGTTCGACCAGGTGGAGGCCTACCAG
>CAZVHY010000602.1:0-1027 GCA_964627115.1 uncultured Solibacteraceae bacterium
GCACCGGCCGTCGATCTCGACAGCTTCAAGTATCTCGGCTTCGAGAACGAGTTCCGCGGACCGGTCGACGAGATCCGGCGCCGTCTCGAGGCGTACGTGCCGCTGTTCGAGGGGCTCGACGATGTGGTCGACATCGGGTGCGGCCGCGGCGAGTTTCTCGATCTGCTGCGCGCGAAAGGTATTCGGTCGCGCGGCATCGACATCAACGATGCGATGGTGGAGGAGTCGCGCGCGCGCGGCTTCGACGTCGAGAAGGCCGATGCGCTGGCGTATCTCGCCGCGGTGCCCGACGCGTCGCTCGGCGGCGTCTTTGCCGCGCAGGTCATCGAACACCTGCCTGGTGATTACCTGACGCGGCTCGTCGAGGTGGCGGCACAGAAGATCCGGCCCGGCGGCCGGCTCGTGTTCGAGACCATCAATCCCACGTGCTGGGTGGCGTTCTTCGAGAGTTACATCCGCGATCTCACGCACGTCCGGCCGCTGCACCCCGAGACCATGCAGTACCTGCTGCGCGTCAGCGGCTTCAGCCAGGTGCGCGTGCAGTACTCGGCGCCGGTCGCGCCCGAGGGACGGCTGTCGTCGATCGCCGACGACGTCGCGTCTACCGACGATCCGGTGCTGCGCCACCTGATCGACACCGTCAACGGCAACGTCCACGCGCTCAACAACCGGCTCTTCGGGTATCAGGACTATGCGGTGATCGGCACCCGATAAGCAGGCTCACGCTCTGCGTACGAGGCGGCTTATCGGGGCGACGGGGCCGAGGTGCGACGGGGCCAGGGTGCCAGGGTGCCAGGGTGCGACGGGGCCGAGGTGCGACGGTGCCAGGGTGCGATAGTGCCAAGGTGCGACGTGCCAGGGTGCGACGTGCGACGTGCGATGGTGCCAGGGGGCGACGGTGGGCGCGGCACTGGCTGGTGGCGACATTTCGTTGGGATGGCATCGCGACCATGACGTCGTAGGCGCGGCCCCTGGGCCGCCCGGGCGGGGCGAGCCTCGCCCCTACCAGTTGACGGCCGGTGCTACG
>CAZVHY010000603.1:0-1025 GCA_964627115.1 uncultured Solibacteraceae bacterium
ACGCCGCATCGACGTCTTTGACGTGAGGGAAGAAGTCACCCGCCTTCACGGCGCTGCACTCGAACCGTATCGGCGTCGTCTCTACGCGTCGCACCACACCACGGCCGGGTATCTGCCGCAGAGCCTGGCGGCTCGGCTGTGCAGCCGGCCTGATGCGTTCGAGTCGTATCTCCGCCTGCTGGGCACCGTGTTCCCGGAGCGTGCCGGGTATCGGCACGATCAGATCGAGCTGCGCGCGGATGTGCCGGCCGATCAGCGCGATCGCGAACCCATCAACGCCGACTCGCACCTGGCGTTCATCGCCGGCGGCCTGCACTCGTGCGTGTCGTACGACGCGCGGCGCGCGATGCCGGTCTACTTCGTCGATCTCGACGGTACCCACGAGGGCACGCCGCGACAGCGCCGGACCACGGTCATCGGGTACAACGACCAGGAGGTCGTCGCCGAGATGCGGCTGACGGTGCCCGTGTCCGATCACCCGATCGACGCCATCAGCCTGAAGCAGCCCGCGCTCGGTCTGTACGACCAGGTGCGCGAGTGGGTCGCCGAGCACGGCGTCACGAACGGGCGCGTGCGCGTGGAGCTCGCGGCCGACGAGCAGCACGCGGGGCTGACGGTCAACGAGTACGAGACGCTGCTGATGCAGCACGACCTGGCCGAGGTGCTGCGCAACCCGCTCGGGTTCGCGGCCGAGAAGGCGCGGCACGCGTGGAACGATCCGCTGGCCGTGCCCGCGAAGGCGCTCGCGTATGCGCGCTACGATCTCGTGCGCGCGCTCAACCGGCTCGTCGACGCGCTCGGGCTGGGATCCTCGCGTGTCGAGCGGCTCGTGGCGCGCACGCTCGAAGTGTCGGCGTCGCGGTTCATCCGCATGCGCCGGTCGATCGATCTGCCGATTTCCGACGCGGGCACGCCCGGTGTCGGCCGGCTCGTCGAGGGCACCTACCAGGTGCCGATCCTCGTGCAGTGGCGCCCGGCCACGCGCACCGCGCGCGAGGTCACGCTGACGCTCTCGCGTTTCAGCT
>CAZVHY010000604.1:0-1025 GCA_964627115.1 uncultured Solibacteraceae bacterium
GCCCGTGGACTCGTGCCACAGGCCCTCGCCGCGCGAAATCAGGCGCGCGCCGTTGAACTGGCGGTAGTCGCGTACCGGCGTGGACCAGCGGACGCGGCGCATCGTCGCGCCCCCGTCGGCCGCCTGCCCGCGATCGTCAGAGACGAAGTCGACGAGCTCGCCCGAGTCGTTGAAGACCAGGTCCGCGGCGATCGTGTGTCCGGCATGGGCGAACGTCGCGCGAACGTTGTGGGCATCGATGGGCGTCCAGACGATCGATGGATCGACGAGCGTGGCTGGTGCGAACAGGCACATGTCGTTGAAGAGCGTGACCGTCTCGGCCTGCGTCATCTCCGCGCCCTGGCCGCGTGCGACCGGGGCGATCGCGGCGAGCTTCACGAGCATCGTCGCTCGCGCGTCGGCGAACCGGTGCAGACCCTGCACGGGAATCAGCATCCGCGACGCGTTCAGATAGAAGAACCGGGAGTGGCGATCGTAGAAGTTGAACTGCTCGGCGCTGAACGGCATCCACGGATCGTCTGCGCTGCTCCGGATGCGTCCGTGCATGCGCACGCGCAGGTTCTGCACGTGCGGCCGGCCGACGACGCCGCTCAGGCGCAGATACTGCTGCACGGGCGGCGGCAGATGTGCGATGTCCGCGTCCGTGACGAGGCGATCGGCCTGCAGACGCGCGAGGCCGGCGGCAACGTCCGCGTCGTATTGCGCGCGCAGGCTCGTCGGGCCGAACGCCAGCCACCCGAACGCCACACCCGCCAGCACGACGACGTTTGCGACCGTGCCGAACTTCGCATCGGCCCACGAGCCGGCAATCGCCATCTGCGAGACAACCACGGCCGCGGCGCCGATGATCCACCACCCGCGCGGCCAGGCCCAGATCGCGCCGGCGGCCATCATCATGAGCGCGGCCGCCAGGAACCACACGATCCCCATCGGTCGTGAGATGGGTTGGGTGAGCGCCGGCAGGTCGGCGTAGCCAAATGCCTTCGCGACGCCCATCAGGTGAATGAGGCCGTGCAGCACGAGAA
>CAZVHY010000605.1:0-1015 GCA_964627115.1 uncultured Solibacteraceae bacterium
TGGCGCGGTCGGCCGTCATCGCGATCTGCAGATCCATGGGCGCACCGCTCGCCGCAGCCGGTGTCGACGCGCTGGATGTCGCATCGCCCAGGCCCGCGCCCGCAGCAAAGTCGGCTGCAAACGCCTGGAGCGCCTGCATGTCGAGCGAGGAGGCGCGGAGCGCGAGCGCGCCCACCGGGCCGTCGAGGTTCGTGATGTCGCCGGTCACCTCGATGGGTGTGTCGTCGAGTTGGAGCGACATGCGGTCGATGCGCAGGCCGGCGCCGGTCGGGACGACGCGCACGTCGCCGCGCAGCGTGCGGCCGCCGCTGACGATCTCGACGTTGGTCAGCGTGATGTCGTCGATCGAGCCGATGGCGATGGGAGCGCTGCTGTCGGCGGGCGCGTCACCACCGTCGAGTGCGAGTGCCGGGAGCGGCAGGCTGATGCGGGCGCCGTCGACGGCCAGCGTCGCCTGCTCGATGCGGCGCGAGAGCAGGGCGCGCGCCGACGTCCCGACATCGAGCCGCGCCAGCGTGATGGCGGCGGGTTCGCCGATGCGGACACCTGTGAGCACCATCGTCACGCGCGGCAGGATCGTGGCGCCGATGCTCCCGATGGTGACCGGCTGTCCAAGTGCGCTCGACAGTTGGGCCGCCACGCTCGTGCGGACGAGATCGCTCGAGAAAATGGCCTGCGCGCGCCAGTAGAGCAACGCGCCCGCGGCGACGACCAGCGCCAGCGCGCCGACAATCAGCTTCTTCAGCATCCGTCTGACCTCCAGATGGGGGGACTGTACCATCCTCGCTCAGGGACAACTGGGATAACTGGGTAACGGGGACAACAGGTGCGACTGGCGACTGGTGGGCCCGCGCACTTCCCGGGGCCGACCATTTTCTTAACCGTTGACGCGGTTCCCCGGACCTTCAGGTCCGGGGCTCCATCAGGTTCCTGTCGCCAGTCGCACCTGTTGTCCGTTGCACCTGAGGACGCGTGTCTGTGGCGCCGGTCGCGAGTAACATGAGAGGGCTCCCGA